>NZ_JAGETK010000003.1:0-427963 GCF_017573605.1 Salmonella sp. 32070601201500089SM | reverse complement strand
TGATTACATCGAAATGTTTTATAACAGTAAGCGTCGGCATGGTTCGAGCGATAAGATGCCACCGACAGAATATGAAAACCGATATTACCGACGACTCGAAAGTGTCTAGATTATCCGTGGCAACTCACTCTTTAAAGTAACTCTTTGTTCCATTACGATAGTTTAAATATGATGTTCTGAATGGGCCTTCACTACATGAACAGGAAAGGCTCAGGATAACCACTTCTCAGACATTAAAAGCAAATGAGAAAACCAAGGGGGCCTAAACCTGCCGCCAGGGAACAAACCTTTGCACAGTCTGCAGTGCTACCACCGTCCCCTATGCACCCCAGGGCGAACGCTGGCTGGGCAGCAGACGACAACAGCAGAAGAGTTGTTATGAATAAAACTTTACGTGATTTAATAAGAGAAAACATATTATTACCCTCATAGTAAGCAGTATTAAATAAGCCGGGATATATCTGATGTTCAATCAGTCCCTCATATAGGGTTAGCACCATAGCGAGTCGTTTTCACAAAAAACACAGACTGTTGAAACTTTATTTATCACTTTGACATTTGCAATACATGACACGTGATTAGCTTCAGCCGCCATTATAGGGAAAGCTCCATTTCCATACTCATTTACTCACTTCTCCCTGCGGAAAAAGAAATGCAGTATAGCCAGCGTGGTGCTTTTGCTGAAACCAGGCGCGAGCAACACGGCAATGATGATCGGCGTCAGAATGAGTTCGGAATCGGCATTGGCAAACAAGGCGCACAGTCGTTAATACCCACCAGCAGTTCCGCCAAGACTGCGACAATGTCGTAAGAGAGGCCTTCAGCCAGGCAAAACAGCGCTACGGTGCGCCCCGGCTTGCTGAGGAAGTGAACCTGGGGCCTGAGGTACAATGTAAAAACGATAGCGTCCAGCCTGCGCCATCAGGGTCTGCGGCGATCTCAGTCCGGAACAATTTGAAAACCAGAACCTCGCTTAAGGCTGTGTCCACAATACGCGGACAGGATCAAAACTGTTAGTGTGGCTGGCTTACAAGAATGAAGTGAAGTTGATTGATATAACAAACACTCCTGATAATGTTAACTGGCCTGTTCCTCCGGGGGAGCGAGCCAGCCATGATTTGAAAAGCACATGAAATCACTTTCACATGAATTAATTTACATTGGAAATAAAATATAATAGTGCTTATCATTTTTATTTAAGTCAAATATTTTATAAATGGTTTTTATTTACTCACCTGATGGTAATGAATAACGTTTAATATCTATAGTAAAGGATGCTGTAACCGTAAGGATAGTGTGCCACAATTTAACAGGTAACATATTATGAAACACGTCAAGAGCGTATTTTTAGCAATGGTTTTAATATTACCATCTTCACTATATCCTGCTCTTACAATAGCGGCAGACTCTCAAGATCATAAAAAAGAAGAAACAATTAAGCCAATGCCTCAAAAGTGGTGTAATCTTTGGCCTGCTGGCATACCCTTCCCTGAAGATTGGTTTAAAATGTGTAGAGGTTATTGAGTATAAATTTAATATACTAACCAGTAACCATATCAGTTATGACAGACAGGCCTTCTTCATATTTGCTATAAATAAGGCCTGAGCTTTCCTGACAAATTATAAACTACTGGCTGGTTTCTCCGGCCAGACAGGCTTTAAAGTATCAACACGGTTTACCTGTACCCGGTACTTTCTCCATGCCAGAAGAGAAGCTTTTTCTTTATTGGTTGCTTTGTCCAGATCCACTGCATCCTGTAACGGCGCGATTTTTTCAGACGCTATTTGCAGGAGTCTGTTTTTCGTTCCTTCAGCTTCACGAAGTCTGGCTGCGGCCTCCGCAGCTTCATCATTCATCCAGACCTGAGCCTTACTATCCCATTTTTTGTATCCACCACCTGGTGAAACTGATGTGACGTTTTCAGGTAGCGGACCAAGATCGGAGATATAAACCTGATTGCCGGTTGTTGTGTCGTAAACCGTCTCGCCGCGGTGATCCTCCTGCAGACTCCACGTTTGGGTTTCAGCGTCAAAAACAGCAATATGACTGGAGGGAATATCAGGAGGGGCTATATCAGTACAATTTGCCGGGCGACGCTGTCCGGGGGGACCTGACCACATCCGGCCCCCATTGCAGGTAATGCAACAGATGTAATTTTCCGGTCTTCTCCGGCGCTTTTATTGTGCTGAAAAATTGCCAGTAACGCAGCCCGTGTTGCATTATAAACCGCGTCGGTGCCGTCAATAATCAGCGGAACGCGCATCGTCGGGGCGTGAACCAGCCACGGATGTTTACTGTTACCCGTTTCAATAACAAAGGCGGTGCCGACGGGCTGTTCCCCCAGGTATTCACGGATGATATTTTGCTGTACCCGTTCCTGTAATTGCGACCCGAAATATGCCGTAATAGCAGCATCCACACCGCCGTCCATAAGACCAAAGGTTTCCGCATTACCGTCTGCGTCCACAATAACGACGTGTCCGTGTGGACCGATATACATGGTGTGCTCGTGTCCTCCGATATAAACTGTATGCGCATGGTCGCCAGCGGCCTGTGTCCACGCACCACCTCCTAGCTGAAATGAAGTGTGATTGGAATCTCCCCAGTATGAGTTGATATAACCGCCGAACTGGTTAGTATGATTGCCCGTGGTATTGGTCGATTTCGTGCCGTAATCAAAGGATGAGGTAGTTTTTGTCCCTAAGTCGATATCCTGCGCCCGCGCGGTGTACGAGTGCGATTTGTTGCCGTCCATCTCCTGAGAAAGTACAGCTCGCCCACTGGCGGGTTTACCTTTGATTGTCCAGCCTCACATGTCAGGGATAATGCCGGACGGATACGCTATAGCCAGTAACGGGTAAGCAGATTTATCAAACGATTGCCCCTGCATCAGAGCGTAACCTGCCGGAGTAGCATCAGACGGCCATGCTATCGCCGCACCTACTGGATACGAATCCGGTGGCGGATTTAGTGAGGTGTAGAACATCGCCCATTCTGACCACTCAGCGTCGGCGGTATCTCGATGGCTGCGAATATATGCAGGTGCAGGAGCACCATTAACCCCACTCCATCCGATTAATACTCTCCATCACCGGTTCCGGTCAGACGCAAAATATTCCCGTATTGCGTTGGGTAACCGTTATTGTAAACCTCGCCCATTATCAGGCCGCTATCACTGCCTCTTGTCGTACCAGTCAGTGCCGGAAGCCCGCCGCGTGATGCCAGTCTGTTCGCTGCAACAGCCGTACCTGATGCAGGGAGCGCTCCGATATTTTGTACAAACAGCGGCTTTTCCGGAATATCGCCACCGTTCTGTGATTTTTGTAACGCATCGGCGGCATGATTTATCGTTTCCCGTAAACCAACGTATTCGATAAAACCATCAGCGCTTTTTCCTGACAGCGCCGTCAGGGTTTCGTCCAGCGGCTGCTTGCCCGCCAGTTTATTCAGTACCGTGATGGCAAAGTTCGGATCGTTTCCCAACGCGTCAGCCAGTTCCTGCAGGGTGTCCAGCGCTTCCGGCGCAGAACCAACCAACTGCGCCACTTTCGCAACCACAAACGCTGCCGTGGCAATTTCAATACCTGCAGCTGTGGTTTCCGGCATTGGTGCCGTTGGCGTACCGGTCAGTGCCGGACTGTCCAGCGGGGCTTTGGTCTGTACCTCCCCCATACCCCACCATGTTTTCCATCGCTGGCTGGAACCAGTCGCCGCAGTGTGGACAGGGCCAGTACCACCGACGGCGATCGCCCCGGTTATAAAGAGAAAGAATGCCTGTCGTGGGTGGGGCCTCGTGCGGCGAAGAACGCCGCCATTTCACATCGGTGATTTCCCGACCAGGCGAACTCTCTGCCAGTGTCATCCCCGCAGACATAAAGGTGGTGGTACGTTTGGATGCCAGGGAAAAACCATCTCCCTCGCCATCGATATCTTCAGGGAAACGGTCATAGTCGGTCAGCGCCACCCGCTTGTAATCCGACGAAGAAAAAACGGTTATGGACGGCCAGCCAATTTGCAGGAATGAACCATCACGAAACATTTTATCGTGGACGTTGTTGTCATTTCGGGAAGGACTGAGACGCTAACGTGTCATCCCAAGGAACCGCCGTATTGGCACCGCGGGGAACAAACATAAATTGTTTTATTCCTTCCGCTACCGGCATTCTGCGTGGAGGCCTGAGATATTCAGCAACCTCCCGGCGTACTGCCGCTGCGGAGCCATATTTATTCCCCGTCATCGTCTGCGGTCTCCTGTATTGCCTTAACTAACAGTATTCTGGCCTCATCCACCACATCCTGGGCCTCGTTTAGCTGATCCGCAGACCATCCCTTATCCCTTTCCAGTTTATCCGACCAGACTTCAAGTACCTGCGTAATGGCCTTGACTATCGCCGCCATTTGTTGACGGACTTCCGGCAACGGGACGACCTGCTTCATCTCTTTTTCCAGCCAGAAACGCCCCTTTTCGGAGTCAAACCAGTTCTTACGCTCTTTTGGAGTCATTTTATTCGGGTCCTGATGTTCAGCAGCCTGGGAAACGGGCGTTTCCATCAGTACGCGGATCACATCCGTCAGGAGATACAGCTTGTTTTTTTCATTGCTTCCCAGTGCCAGGGGAACGCCCGAGAGGCGACTGACAACCGTCTGTCGATGTAACCCTGTAATAGCGGCAAGCTGACAGATATTGCATTTGAGGTTCTTCAGTTCGTCATCCATTTTTACCTCTGGGGCTGTTTCTTAGCGCGCCCTCCCCCGGAAAAACAAAATATAATGAACAAAAAACATACAAACCATCATCTTTTAAAAATAAATGACATTAAAACAGAGAGTTACAACATGATGATGATGCATGAAAAATCAAAAATGCGCCAAATCCCGCGCCGCTGCCGTCCCGTGGCAGACCGCCCCGCCGGGAGTACCTTTTTAAAATGCGAACAATTATCAACAACTACCACTTAATGATTATTTATTTCATTTTGCGATATTGATTATCATTTTCAATAACAACACACAGAGAACATAAATGAAAAACATCATCACTATTATCGTAGCCATTATTATCGTTTTTTATGCAGGTATGTGGTCGCAGAAATTCCTGATGGAAGATGAGTGCCTTGATTCAGGTGGTTCATACAATGAAAATGGAATTTGCAATATTGCAGGCAGTCATCAGGATGTTCCCCCTAAGTAAGCAGAATGCTTTTTAAATTCGTTACCCACCTCTACAGATAAGGAGGCGAATGGTCACTAAAAGTAAAATACATTGCAGAAGAATTTCCGGAAAGTTGTTATTCCAGCACCCCGACAGGTTATTCAGACAGATTTCAGCTATATCAAAACTGAGTGAGTACTTATCAGTTTCATCTGGTGAAAAACCTGTTCTTATTCATCTGGTTCCATCTGATGATATGTAGTCACTTTTTTACAGCAATATTACAGGGGGAGTTTCAATGCCTCCTGTAATTATTTGACTCTCTCACCGAATCATATACTCGTTCACACGTCATTCCTGCCCGGTAGCGGACTCATTCACTGTGTCCGCATGGATTGATCGCTATGAGGTTTTATTACAGCGCCGGAGTCTGTCGGTTAATACCTACAAGATTCGCAGTAATCAATTAGCGACCGTGAGCGAAAAAATGGGGGAAATGATACTGGCAGAGGTGACCACGCGGCATATTGCTGAGTTTCTGGAGTCATGGATCGCGGAAGGTAAAAACACGATGGCGGGGGCGATGAGGTCTGTACTATCTGACATGTTTCGTGAGGCAATTGTGGAAGGAAGAATAACAACGAATCCGGTTGAGCCAACCCGAGCACCTGAAATTAAGGTTGCCAGGGAACGCCTGCAACTGGAAACATATAACGCCACGCGGACGGCGGCAGAACATCTGCCTGTGTGGTTTCCTCTTGCGATGGATCTCGCGCTGGTTACTGGTTAACGTAGGGAGGATATCGTAAATATGAAATTTAGTGATGTTTTTGACAACCGCTTATACGTAACTCAGATTAAAACCGGAATGAAAATAGCCATTCCCCTCTCCCTGACACTTCAGGCGCCAGGGTTACGTCCGGGAACGGTTATCGATCGCTGCCGGCTGGTAAGCAGAACCGATCTCATGATCAGTGCCGGAATCAGGAAAAATAGCCCGACCGGGAATATTCACCCGGATGGATTGATAAAGACATTTGTAAAAGCCAGAAAAATTTCAGGCGTTAAATTTAGTGATAACCCACCGACATTTCACGAGATCCGTAGCCTGGCTGGTCGGCTGTACAAAGACGAACTCGGCGAGGAATTCGCTCAAAAACTCCTGGGCCACACCTCAGAGAACACCACGAAACTCTATCTCGATGAACGCGATAATAAAGCTTACGTGATGCTCTGATTTTGTTGTAAAAGAAATGTTAAACTGGATTTGGATGTGATATAACCAAAAAGACCGGAATACAGAAATTCGAGGAAATTTCGAGGAATTTCGAGGGAAAACACATAACCAATTGATTTATAATCGAAATAAAAAGAGACCGAATACGATTCCTGTATTCGGTCCAGGGAAATGGCTCTTGGGAGAGAGCCGTGCGCTAAAAGTTGGCATTAATGCAGGCTAAATCGCCTTGCCCTTTAAGAATAGATGACGACGCCAGGTTTTCCAGTTTGTGACGAAGGTGATTGAAAAAACCTGGCGTTTTGTCTGTCATCAGAGATAAAAAACCGTAAGCCTTTTCGTGAAGGTTTACGGTTTTTTATTAAAAATCAGTCAGCTATTGGATGGATCACAAAGCTTTTGCGCACGTTCGATAAACGGCGCCAGACTCATTTTCTCACCGGGCTTCGCCGGGTTATCGATTTGAATGACGGCAATAGGCTGAGCGCGCGTTTTACCCTCCGCTACTTGCTGTTCGGCAATGGCATTCAAGGGATACTGCACCAGCGTACTGGGGTTGATCACATAGAGCGCCTGGCCAGGCCGACAGGTCAACATGACCTCTTCCCGATTAAACGCCCACTTGTCTTTTCCTACTTCAAAACGACTTACGGTAATCACCTGCGGCGCCGCCAACGCTACGCCCGAAGTGGCCAGCAGAAGCGCCGGAAGGAGTATTTTTTTCATTCGTTATGCCAGTCCATCAGAAAGGTTCGAGGGTTGCAAACAGGCTGACGATCGCCAGAACTATGCCTCCAACTCCCCATTCAATTTGCGTCATCCTGACAAACCATAGGTCAGTCCGGGGATTTTCCTGTCGCATACGTGGTACGAGAACATACCGATTCGTCAGCGCAATTGCTACCATAAGCACGACCAGCGCACATTTTAACAAAAGCAACTGTCCATAGGTGGTCTGCCAGATAGCGGTAAATCCCGTGATAAATAGCGTGTTGCCAATGCCTGTGAGCAATACGCCCGCCACAAAAAAGTGACCATAACGAGAAAAACGCATCATGGCGCTAATAGCATGTTGACGCCAGCGTCCCTGAGCCATGCGCATACAATAAACCACTGGCAACAGCCCACCAAACCAGGCAGCGGCACAGAGTAAATGCAGAGCATGGTTAATCTGCTGTAATGTTCCCGCTACACCGTCGCGCATCGTCGCATGTCCAACGCCTGCCAGCAGGATAAACTGAGCAACGGTTAGAATAAGAAGCCGTCGTTGCATTTTTACCGGCGCAATGACTACCACCGCCAGCGTGACCAGCGCGAGGATAATTTGCCATATCCAGACCGCGCCAAAGCGGGTTTGCAGTACCGCGCCCCACACCGAGACGGAAAAAACATCGGGCCAGCCGCCGCCCATCAGCCCGCCCTGAATCGCCAGCATAAAAGCCGCGCTGATAACGCTCCAGGCGGCGGCATGTCGTTGCAGATGTAAAAATCGATGCGTCATTAAACGACGAATTGGTGCGGGTGCCAGCCAGGCGCCGTAAAGCGCGCAGCCGTAGACCAGCATCAAACTAGCAAAATGAATAAATCGGAGAGTTATCCAGACGAATGTCAGCATCATTTATTTCACGCTGAAGGTGTATTTCCCTTTTGTTTTATGTCCATCCACCGACACAACGTGCCAGTCTACCGTGTAAGCGCCAGATTTTAACGGCTGCTCAAGCGGGATAATCAACTGCGTTTTATCCTGTTCATTTCGCTTTGCCGGGCGCGTTTTGATGAGCTCTTGCTGAGGGCCAGTAATGGTTGCGCCGCTGAACCCTGGCTCAATCCCTTCAGAGAAATTCAGGGTCAGCGCCTGTGGCGAGGCAGTAACGGCAGCATTCGCCGCTGGATACTGATGCGTCAGGTGCGCATGTGCCCAGGCCGCTGGCGTCACAAATGTCGATGCCAGCAGCAGTAAAGCTAAACGTCGCGATGGTGCAGAAGAAGCCATATTCACTATTCCTTTTTGTTATACCTACGTTACAAAGAATAACCTTCAACAATCAATGAGTCGAGGATCATCATTTCCATCTTGCCATTACCGCGGACTCTTAGTACCTTCTGGCGGCAACAAAAAAGGAGACACGTATGAAAACAAATCTGGCTCAGCTTGAACAAGCGGAAATGGATAAAGTCAATGTGGACCTGGCGGCAGCCGGGGTGGCATTTAAAGAGCGCTACAATATGCCAGTTGTCGCGGAGGCGGTCGAACGTGAGCAGCCAGAGCATCTACGCGCCTGGTTTCGTGAGCGGCTGATTGCCCATCGTCTGGCTTCCGTATCACTATCCCGACTCCCTTACGAACCCAAAGTTAAATAAAAATTATATAACGTTACACTTCCTTACATGCAGACGACTACATTATAAGGCGATTCTTAACCTATGCTTTTTAGAATGGCTGTAGAGACTATGAAAAGGAAGTCATTATGTCCTCCTGGAAAATTGCTGCTGCGCAGTATGCGCCCCTGAACGCTTCGCCGGCGGAGCATGTCGCCCATCATCTGGAATATATTGAGCTTGCGGCTCGTCAACAGTGCGAACTGCTGGTCTTTCCGTCACTGTCGCTATTAGGCTGCGACGAAAGAAATAAATCGTTGCCCGCCCCGCCTGACGAGGCGCTTTTACAGCCGCTCACTCATGCGGCCGATACCCACCATATGACTATCATTGTGGGTATGCCTGTTGAGCATAACTGCCGCTTCGTAAAAGGCATCGCTATTTTTGCCCCATGGCTAACGTCGCCGCTCATGTTTCACAAAAGTCATGGCGCCTGTATTGCCAGGCAGCGAAGCGCTATCAACGTGGTGGATGAGCAGCCAGAAGGTGGTGATATAGATCCCTCATTTACGTTATTCACAACCAGTCAATGTCTTAACGAACCTGAACTCCATGCTTCTACCTCACGCTTACAACGTTTTTCGCATAAATATGCGCTGGCCGTACTGATGGCCAATGCCTGTGGCAGTAGCGCGCTGTGGGATGAAAGCGGGCAACTTATTGTTCGTGCCGATTGCGGTTCGCTATTACTGACGGGCCTGCGCACAACCGAGGGTTGGCAAGGCGATATCATTCCATTACGCTAAGGTCTTTGGGTGAGGAATGAATCATGTTGCGGATTATAGACACGGAAACCTGCGGGCTGCAGGGCGGGATCGTAGAGATAGCCTCTGTAGATGTCATTGATGGCAACATTGTCAATCCCATGAGTCACCTGATACGCCCCGATCGCCCTATTACGCCGCAGGCGATGGCGATACACCGTATTACCGAAGCCATGGTCGCCGATAAGCCGTGGATTGAAGATGTCATACCGCTTTATTACGGTAGTGAGTGGTATGTCGCTCACAATGCCAGTTTCGACAGACGCGTATTACCTGAATTGCCGGGTGAGTGGATCTGTACCATGAAGTTGTCGCGACGCCTGTGGCCGGGAATAAAATACAGCAATATGGCGCTCTATAAATCGCGCAAACTAAGCGTACAAACGCCGCCGGGGCTGCATCATCACCGGGCGCTTTATGATTGCTATATCAGCGCCGCCTTGCTGATTGATATTATGCGAACCACCGGCTGGACCGCGGAAGAAATGGTCAATATCACGGGCCGTCCTGCGCTGTTAACCACTTTCCCGTTCGGTAAATACCGCGGTAAGGCGGTATCTGAAGTCGCAAAACGCGATCCGGGCTATTTACGCTGGCTTTTTAATAACCTTGATAATATGAGCCCGGAACTTCGCCTGACGCTTAAACACTACCTGGAAGATGTTCAGGCTGGCGAGCAACGCAGCAATGGAACACCACAATAACCCGCGACGCTCACAAGCCGTTGCGGGCGCGCGTCTATGCGCTATGTAAGGTTCCCTGCGCCAGGCCGATTAAAAAGGCGAACTCCAGCGCGACGCCTTCGTAGGATTTAAACCGCCCCGACTTACCACCGTGCCCGGAGTCCATATCCGTACATAACAGCAGCAGACGTTGGTCCGTTTTTAGCTCGCGTAATTTTGCCACCCACTTCGCCGGTTCCCAGTATTGCACCTGGGAGTCGTGCAATCCTGTCGTCACCAGCAGGTGCGGATAGTCCTGCGCTTTGACATTGTCATAAGGACTATAGCTTTTCATATAGTCATAATATTCAATATCCTGCGGGTTCCCCCACTCTTCAAACTCTCCTGTCGTTAGTGGGATCGACTCATCCAACATCGTGGTTAATACATCAACAAAGGGTACCTGGGCAATAACGCCGTGGAAAAGCTCGGGGCGTTCGTTGATAGCGACGCCCATTAGCATTCCGCCCGCGCTCCCGCCCATCCCATAACACAGCGACGGCGAACCGTAACCCAGTTTTAATAAGGCATCGCAGGCATCAAGATAGTCATTAAAAGTATTCCGCTTTTTGAGGAACTTGCCATCTTCATACCACTGCTGCCCCAGCTCACCGCCGCCGCGAACGTGTACGATTGCGTAAACAAAGCCACGATCCAGCAAGCTCAGTCGGCTGCTGCTGAAGTCGGCGTCAATACTGGAACCGTAAGATCCGTAACCGTAAACCAGAAGCGGATTTTGCCCTTTACGAAAATACTTCTGATGATAAACTAGCGATACCGGCACTTCGACGCCGTCGCGCGCGGTGATCCACAGGTGTTCGCTCTGATAACAGCCAGAATCAAACCCAGGCACTTCCGTCTGTTTAAGTACCCGTCGCTCTCCGGTATCCATATCCAGTTCAAACAAGGTATCTGGCGTCGTCATTGAAGAATAGCCGTAACGCAGCCGGGAGGTCTCAGGTTCGGGATTATAGGCAAGCCACGTCACGTAAGCCGGATCGTCAAAGGCGATGCCTATCACTTCACGGGTTTTACGGTTAATTTGCCGCAGGCTGGTAAGCCCCCGTTGACGCTCTTCTACTACTAACCAGTCGGTAAACAGGGTAAACCCTTCCAGCATAATATGCTCGCGCGGAGGGATCAGCTCTTCCCAGGCGTTTTCATTGCGCACGCGGGTACGGTACAACCCAAAGTTTTTACCGTTCCGGTTAGAGCGCAGGTAAAACTTATGTTGATAGTGATCGAGACTATATTCGTGGTCTTTGCGGCGCGGTAAGAATGAAAACGGCTCGGCATCGGCCAGTTCCGCGTCAAGTAATAGCACTTCGCTAGTGGTGGCGCTGGCAAGATGAATTACCACATAATGCTGCGAAGTGGTTTTATGCAGGCTGACATAAAAGGTATCGTCTTTCTCTTCATATACCAGTTCATCTTGCGATGACGGAGTGCCAATCGTGTGTCGCCAAACCTGATAGGGCAGCAGCGTCTTCTTATGCTTACGCACATAGTAAAGAGTCAGGGAATCATTGGCCCAGACAAATTCAGGCGCAACGTTATCCAGCAGTTCCGGATACCAGTTACCGCTTTCGAGGTTACGAAAACGCAACCCATACTGACGACGGGATAAATAATCTTCTGCCAGCGCCATGATGGTATTATCCGGCGTAATGGCAAGCCCGCCGAGCGTATAAAATTCGCTGTGCGCGGCCCGCTGGTTCGCATCGAGCAAGGTTTCCCACACATCCCACTCTTCGCTTAACGCCGATTGTCGTTGATAGATGGCATATTCGCAGCCGGGTTCATAGATATAACGGTAGCGATAGCCATTTTTCACATACGGAGCGGAAACTTCTCTGGGCGGGATGCGATCGATAATTTCTTTTAGAATGCGGTCCTGTAACGCCTGCTGAGAGGTCATGACCTTCCGGCCATACTCATTTTCCTGATGCAGGTAATCAAGGACTTCCGGCTGCGAGCGAGTGTCATCTCGCAGCCAGTAATAATTATCAATGCGCGTATCGCCATGTACGGTCATGGCATAGGGAATTCGATTGGCTTTTGGCAACATGTCGTTTTTTCTTTTGCGTTAATATTTGTTATATATCACGCGGCAAACACAGCGGCTTAGCATGGTAGTCCCGGTCCGCTCACCTCGGTAAGCGCCTGAGATGTCACTGCTTCGCCGCTATCTTGCAACATGAATGACGTAAACTATCCATCCTATAAGGGTGGCAAAAGACACGCATGATGCAAGCGAAACATGTTACTTAATGGCAGGTTATCAGCCTGGTAGCGCCTGTTTTTGCTGCTGCAAGTCCTGCTCGATACCGTCCCGAACCTCCTGAGGAATTTTTAGTGCGTCTCCTAACGCATTCAGATAGCTACGTTCCATAAAGTGGTCAATATCAATGGCGGCGCAGCTCAGGAAGTAGATTTCCAGAGCTTCTTCTTCATTGCGAATGCCCTGTGCCAGACGTTGTGGATCAAGCGGCTGCTCAATAGCTTTCTCGATAAACACACGCCCTTGCTCTTCCACGCCTGATTCTCGCAGTTGGTGCTCAATCGCCGCGCGTTCTTTGGCATCAATATGCCCATCGCTTTTTGCAGCAAAAACCAGTGTCAGGATCAGTCGCTCAGTGCGAACATCCAGCGGCGTACTTTGGCTGCCGAATTGCGGCTCCCCCTGATGCGCAGCGCGTACTTTATCTTTGTACTTATTCCACAATACGGAACCCGCTACCGCGCCGCCGCCCACCAGCAAAGCGCCAGTACCGTATTTAGTTAATAATTTGCGCGAAGACTTATTGGCGACCAACAGTCCAGCCAGACCGCCCAGCGCGCCGGGAACCAGCAGTTTATTTAACCCCTGTTCACCGGAAGGCGATGCGGAAGCGCCTTTTTGCCCAAGAAGTGATTGTAATTGGTTCAACCAGTTAGCCATAGTACCCCTCAAATACAGACCAATAATGGTCAAGCGTACCTGAGGAGATGTCAGGAATTGTCTGTTCCGGCAAAAGAAGCGCAAATTACGCTGCTAGCGGGGCTTATATTCCGCCTTGCCGGCTTTGCAATCAACGATGACCTGATAATGAATGTCGGCACTTTTACCGCGAACAGTTAGCGGAACTGTCCATTTATCATTTTGACCCACAACGTCCTGCACATTAACCCACGCGACCGGGTCAGCCTGCCCGACCTTTTTTTGGTCGTCGGCCCACCGCACGATACGATTTTGCTGGTAGTCGCGCTTCACGCTTGCCGCAATCCCGGCGGCATCCAGCCCTTCGCACTGCGGAAACTTAACCGATTTACTCTCGGTGGATGCCGCAAATGCCGATACGCTGGCGGATAACAGCAGCAGGCTCAACAACGCTCCTCTTTTATTCATACTTTTCTCCTTAGCACAATGATTCAGGAAAAGCATGGTACAAAACGCCGGGAGCGCAAGTACGGGTTCAGGCGGCTTGCTTTTTCGTTTTACTCGCGGCGTCCTTTTCAACCGCCTGCGGAGAAGGCAACTTACCGGTTTTGAGGATAGTACTTAACACCTCTTTATGTTCCGCCAGCCACAGCGACAACGCTTCGCGCTGCCCATCTTCCAGCACGACTGGCGACTGCTCAAGCCAGGTATCAAGAAGATCGGCAGTATCGAGCATTTTGTCCCAGGCGTCGGCTTCCTTTTTACTGGTAAATGACATCTTCTCCTCACCCTCGCGAATGACTACGTATTTAACTTCAACCGCCATTTTGCAGCCCCTTATTTACCTGTGTTTATATACAGTATATTGCAAGACAGCAAGAAAAGCAATCTATTCGAAAAGACATACGCAAACGTTTTCGTATATACTGCGCGCAGGTAAATAAGGGGACAGAAATATGACGCTATTAGGCACTGCGCTGCGTCCGGCAGCAACGCGGGTGATGTTATTAGGGGCAGGAGAATTAGGAAAAGAGGTAGCGATTGAATGCCAACGCCTGGGGATCGAGGTTATCGCCGTCGATCGCTATCCTGATGCTCCCGCCATGCATGTGGCTCACCGTTCACACGTCATTAATATGCTGGACGGCGAGGCGCTACGTCATGTGATTACAGAGGAAAAACCGCATTATATCGTGCCGGAAATAGAAGCGATCGCCACCGATACGCTGCGTGAGCTGGAGGACGAAGGGCTGAATGTCGTGCCTTGCGCCCGTGCAACTCAGCTCACGATGAACCGCGAAGGGATCCGTCGCCTGGCCGCAGAAGAATTAGGTCTGCCGACATCGACGTATCGCTTTGCCGACAGTGAGGCCAGTTTTCATGATGCGGTAGCCGCAGTGGGTTTTCCTTGCATCGTCAAACCGGTCATGAGCTCTTCCGGCAAAGGCCAGAGCTTTATCCGCTCGGCCGAACAGCTCGCGCAGGCATGGGAGTATGCTCAACAGGGCGGACGCGCTGGCGCGGGTCGCGTGATTGTGGAAGGCGTGGTTAAATTTGATTTTGAAATTACGCTGCTCACCGTTAGCGCCGTCGATGGCGTGCATTTCTGCGCGCCGGTCGGTCATCGTCAGCAAGATGGCGACTATCGCGAATCCTGGCAGCCACAGCAGATGAGCGAACTGGCGCTGAAGCGGGCGCAAGAGATTGCTCGTCATGTGGTACTGGCGTTAGGCGGTCATGGTCTGTTCGGCGTTGAACTCTTCGTCTGTGGCGATGAAGTCATTTTCAGCGAAGTCTCCCCTCGCCCGCACGATACCGGAATGGTCACGTTGATTTCTCAGGATCTCTCTGAGTTTGCGCTGCATGTGCGCGCCTTTCTGGGAATGCCCGTAGGCGCTATTCGCCAGTATGGTCCCGCTGCCTCGGCCGTGATTCTGCCGCAGCTTACCAGTCAAAATGTGACGTTTGATAATGTACACGCGGCGGTAGGAGCCGGAGTGCAGGTACGGCTGTTTGGTAAGCCTGAGATCGACGGCACCCGTCGTCTTGGTGTAGCGTTAGCGACAGGTGAAAACGTTGAAGAAGCGGTGATAAGAGCGAAAAAGGCCGTCAGCCGCGTGACGGTAAAAGGCTAATGCGCCATCGCCTGATGGCGACGTTAGCGCATTTTTATCAGACCTGCCTGATCGCCACTCGTAAGCCCGATAAGCAAGCGCCATCGGGCATTTAACGGCTTACTGCTTCGCGCCTTCTACCGCTTCGCGCGCCAGTTTGGTGATGCGATCGTAATCACCCGCTTCCAGCGCGTCGGCCGGCACCAGCCAGGAACCGCCGATGCACAACACGCTTTTCAGCGCCAGATAGTCACGATAGTTTGCCGGAGAGATGCCGCCAGTTGGGCAGAAACGTACCTGAGAGAACGGACCGGCAATCGCCTGCAACGCTTTGGTGCCGCCATTCGCTTCCGCCGGGAAGAATTTGAACTCTTTCAGACCATAGTCCATGCCCAACATCAGTTCAGAAACGGTGCTAATACCGGGAATCAATGGGATAGTGCCTGCCGTCGCGGCTTTCAGCAGTGGCTCAGTCAGCCCCGGGCTAATCGCAAACTGCGCGCCCGCTTCCGTCACCTCCGCCAACTGCTGCGGATTGAGAACGGTTCCGGCGCCGACAATCGCTTCCGGCACTTCTTTAGCGATAGCGCGAATAGCATCCATCGCGCAGGCCGTACGTAAAGTCACTTCCAGAACGCGAACGCCCCCGGCCACCAGCGCTTTAGCCATCGGCACCGCGTGCTCCAGTTTATTGACTACAATGACCGGGACAACCGGGCCGGTGGTCAGGATTGCTTCTGCACTTGTTTTCCAGTTTTTCATCGGAATTCTTCTCTCGCCTGATTACTAGTGTGTCATCTTAAAAAGTGATACAGGTTGCGCCCTGCTCCGCACCCGACAGCTTTTCGCGCAGCGCGCCAAACAACTCACGCCCCGTTCCGACGCGCGACGCGCTCAGGTCCGGAATATGAGGCTGACGAGCGGCAAGTTCCGCCTCGTCGACCAGCAGAGTTAACTCACCTGTCTGCCCATTCACGCGAATGATGTCGCCATCGCGCACTTTTGCCAGTAAGCCGCCATCGTAGGCTTCCGGCGTTACGTGGATAGCTGAAGGCACTTTACCCGAAGCGCCTGAAAGTCGTCCATCAGTAACTAACGCGATTTTGAAACGGCGGTCCAATAATACACCAAGTGGCGGCATGAGTTTATGTAATTCTGGCATTCCATTCGCTTTTGGTCCCTGATGACGCACGACAACGACACAATCCCGGTCAAGCAGGCCCGCGTCAAACGCAGGCAGCACATCATGCTGACTTTCAAATACCATGGCAGGCGCTTCAATGATCTGATTTTCAACCGGTACCGCAGACGTCTTCATTACTGCGCGCCCCAGATTACCGCTTAGCACCTTAGTGCCGCCGTGAGGAGAGAACGGCTTATCAAAAGAGGCAATGACATCGTTATCCAGTGACCTTTCCGCGCCTTCACGCCAGTCCAGCTCGCCGTTGTTGAGCCAGGGCTCCAGCGTATAGCGTTTCAGGCCGAAGCCTGCGACAGTGTTAACGTCTTCGTGCAGCAATCCGGCATTGAGCAGCTCACGCATCAATACCGGTACGCCGCCCGCCGCCTGGAAGTGGTTAATGTCCGCCGGACCGTTCGGGTACAGACGCGCCATCAACGGAACCACTTCCGACAAATCCGAGAAGTCATCCCAGTTGATCAGAATGCCCGCCGCGCGCGCCATTGCAACCAGATGCATGGTGTGGTTGGTGGAGCCGCCGGTAGCCAGCAGCGCGACAATGCCGTTCACCACGACTTTTTCGTCGATCATTTTACCGAGCGGCATCCACGTATTGCCGTTGCCGGTAAGACGTGTTACCTGACGTGCGGCAGCGGCAGTCAATGCCTCGCGCAGCGGCGCATCCGGATGCACAAACGAAGAACCCGGCAACTGCATTCCCATAAACTCCACCACCATCTGGTTGGTGTTGGCGGTGCCGTAAAATGTACAGGTGCCCGGCGCATGGTAAGAGGCGGCTTCCGACTCCAGCAGCGCCATTCTGTCTACTTTTCCTTCCGCATATAGCTGACGAATACGGACTTTTTCTTTATTCGGCAGGCCGCTCGCCATCGGGCCTGACGGAACAAAAATCGCGGGTAAATGACCAAAAGAGAGCGCGGCCATCGCCAGCCCCGGAACAATTTTGTCGCATACGCCGAGGAATAACGCGCCGTCAAACATATTGTGAGAAAGGCCTACTGCTGCCGACATCGCTATCACTTCGCGGCTGAGTAATGACAACTCCATGCCATCCTGCCCTTGCGTAACGCCATCGCACATTGCCGGTACGCCGCCTGCGACCTGACCTACCGCATTCACGGAATGCAGGGCCTGACGAATAATCTGCGGATAATGTTCATACGGTTGATGCGCAGAGAGCATGTCATTGTAGGAGGTAATGATGGCGATATTATTGCGCAACATACTTTTCAGCGAGGTTTTGTCCTCTGGCTGACAGGCGGCGAAGCCATGCGCCAGGTTGCCGCAGGCCAGTTGAGATCGGTGGACCGTGGCGGTTTTCGCCTGCTCAATGCGGGCAAGATAGGCTTTTCGGGTCTGCTGCGAGCGTTCGACAATGCGCTGTGTTACGCGTAACAAATTAGGATTCATAGAGGCTCCTGAAATTTATCTGTCCGGCTACCGGGTTTACCATGCGTTTCATCAATGTGGAAAGACAGTGAAATACATGATGTCCGGGGATAATGGGGCAAAATCGTTTCAGGCAGTGTAATAAAAAAAGCCTCGCAGGTGAATCCACACGAGGCTTAAAAGTGCAAAAATGATTCTACAATCTGTGTTAGATCATGTTACCGGTAAAATACCACCTAAGAGTGAGTGGCAAATTTACTCAAACTCATTCCACGAACGACCGTCACGGGTAATCATCGCCACGGACGCTACCGGTCCCCAGGTGCCCGCCTGATACGGCTTCGGCGCGTCGTTGTCCATCGCCCATGCTTCGGTAATGGAGTCCACCCACTTCCAGGCTTCTTCCACTTCGTCACGGCGGACAAACAGCGCCTGAATGCCACGCATCGTTTCCAGCAGCAGGCGCTCATATGCATCCGCCAGGTGCGTCTGATTAAAGGTCTCGGAGTAGCTCAGATCAAGCTTCGTGATCTGCAGATTATGCTTATGATCCAGCCCCGGTACTTTGTTAAGTACCTGAATATCCACGCCTTCATCCGGCTGCAGGCGAATCGTCAATTTGTTCTGCGGCAGGTCTTGCCAGGACTCTTTAAAGAGATTCAGTTCAGGCGTCTTGAAATAAACCACGACTTCAGAGCACTTAGTTGGCAGACGCTTGCCGGTGCGCAGATAGAATGGCACGCCCGCCCAACGCCAGTTATCGATGTCGACGCGGATCGCGACGAACGTTTCGGTGTTGCTGCTTTTATTCGCGCCCTCTTCTTCCAGATAGCCCGGCACCTTTTGCCCCTGCGCAAAGCCCGCGGTGTATTGACCACGAACCGTTTTTTCACGCACGTTGGAGCGATCAATACGGCGCAGCGATTTCAACACTTTGACTTTTTCATCGCGAATACTGTCGGCGCTCAGGTCAGACGGCGGTGACATGGCAATCATGCAGAGAATTTGCAGCAAGTGGTTCTGGATCATATCGCGCATCTGACCGGCCTGGTCAAAGTATCCCCAGCGCCCTTCAATCCCCACCTCTTCCGCTACGGTAATCTCAACGTGATCGATAGTGCGGTTATCCCAGTTATTAACGAATAACGAGTTGGCAAAACGCAGCGCCAGCAGGTTGAGAACCGTTTCTTTACCCAGATAGTGGTCGATACGATATACCTGGCACTCTTCAAAGTATTCGCCGACCCGATCGTTAATCTCACGCGAGGTCGCCAGCGAAGTACCCAACGGTTTTTCCATCACGACGCGCGCCGGTTTGGCGTTGAGTTTAGCCTCTCCTAACCCTTTGCAAATAGCGCCAAAGGTGCTGGGCGGCATCGCAAAATAGTTAATGGTGGTGCGGTTTTTTTGATCCAGCATATCGCCCAGGCGACTAAACGCAGGCGTATCGTTAACGTCAAGATTACAAAAATCCAGACGGCCGCTCAGCGTATCCCACAAGCCTTCATCAATTTTTTCCTTCATGAAGGTTTCCAGCGCTTCACGCACAACGTGGGTATAAGCTTCTTTATCCCAGTCCGCGCGCCCCACCCCAATGATCCGGGTATCCGGATGGATCTGGCCGGCTTTCTCAAGCTGATACAGGGAAGGCAGCAGTTTCCGGCGCGCCAGGTCGCCTTTCGCGCCGAAAATGACCAGGTCACATGCCTGGGCTGTTTGCGTTACCGCCATGTCATTCTCCTCAGTTAATCTCCTGGTACTTTAGCCAGGATATCGTTGTAATTTTATTACACAGCACTGTACTGCTTTTACGAGATTACGGAAACCGTAAACGCCTTTTCATGGATGAACCGGCGTTTGATTGGCAATATAATCGGCAAAACGCCTAATAAAATTGTCGCTTTTCCACACAAGCTGGAACTTAAAATCCGACGTCGGTCATGTAATGAAAAAAAACGACACCTTTTTTAGCCATTTTGCCCCCTTTGACAGCCGCCAGGAGTAATATCTAACAAAACGCGCTCGGTTTCGCGCATCATTGAAATCGCTAATACCCATGAGCCTTGCTAATCATGAATATGCTGGAAAAAGTCCAGTCTCAACTGGAACATTTAAGCAAATCTGAACGAAAAGTCGCCGATGTTATTCTGGCCGCCCCAGGCAGATCGATTCACTTAAGCATTGCCATGCTGGCCCAGGAAGCTAACGTTAGCGAGCCAACGGTGAACCGTTTCTGTCGCAGCATGAATACCCGCGGCTTTCCTGATTTTAAACTGCATCTGGCGCAAAGTCTGGCAAATGGCACCCCCTATGTTAATCGCAATGTGGATGAAGATGACAGCGTTGAGGCCTATACAGGAAAAATCTTCGAGTCCGCCATGGCCAGTCTCGACCATGTTCGTCAGTCGCTGGATAAATCGGCCGTCAACCGCGCCGTCGATTTACTGACCCAGGCAAAAAAAATCGCCTTTTTTGGTCTTGGTTCCTCCGCCGCGGTCGCGCATGACGCCATGAATAAGTTTTTTCGCTTCAATGTGCCGGTGATTTACTCCGACGATATCGTGCTGCAACGGATGAGCTGTATGAATTGTAACGATGATGACGTCGTCGTGCTCATTTCGCATACTGGCAGAACCAAGAGCCTGGTGGAACTGGCGCAGTTGGCGCGGGAAAACGATGCGATGGTGATCGCCCTGACCTCCGCTGGAACGCCGCTGGCGCGCGAAGCCACGCTGGCCATTACCCTCGACGTACCGGAAGATACAGACATTTATATGCCCATGGTCTCTCGACTTGCTCAGCTGACCGTGATAGATGTGCTGGCAACGGGATTTACTTTGCGTCGCGGGGCGAAATTCAGAGATAACTTGAAGCGTGTCAAGGAAGCGCTCAAGGAATCGCGTTTTGATAAAGAATTACTCATCAGGAGTGATGACCGCTAAAAGCAATAACAATGTTCTACCCTTTTCGTCATCCGGGGACGTTCATTTTATACCGTTAAGGTTTCAGAACGACCGGATCAATGTTCACGCAACACCAAGTTGTTTTAGTCAACGGAGTATTACATGTCCAGAAGGCTTCGCAGAACCAAAATCGTTACCACGTTAGGCCCGGCAACTGACCGCGATAACAACCTTGAGAAGGTTATCGCCGCGGGCGCAAACGTAGTACGTATGAACTTCTCTCACGGCTCGCCGGAAGATCATAAAATGCGTGCTGATAAAGTCCGTGAGATTGCCGCCAAATTGGGGCGTCATGTGGCTATTTTAGGCGACCTGCAAGGGCCAAAAATTCGCGTTTCCACTTTTAAAGAAGGCAAAGTGTTCCTCAATATCGGGGACAAATTTCTGTTAGACGCTAACCTGGGTAAAGGCGAAGGCGATAAAGAAAAAGTCGGCATTGATTACAAAGGGTTGCCGGCAGACGTCGTTCCTGGCGATATCCTGCTGCTTGACGATGGTCGAGTGCAGTTGAAAGTGCTTGAAGTCCAGGGCATGAAAGTCTTTACCGAGGTCACCGTCGGCGGCCCGCTGTCTAACAATAAAGGCATTAACAAGCTCGGCGGCGGGCTTTCTGCTGAAGCGCTGACCGAAAAAGATAAAGCCGATATTCAAACCGCTGCGCTGATAGGCGTTGACTATCTGGCCGTCTCCTTCCCGCGCTGCGGCGAAGATCTGAACTATGCACGCCGCCTGGCGCGCGACGCCGGCTGCGACGCGAAAATTGTGGCTAAGGTCGAACGCGCCGAAGCGGTATGCGATCAAAACGCCATGGACGATATCATTCTGGCCTCTGACGTTGTGATGGTCGCACGTGGCGATCTGGGCGTTGAAATCGGCGATCCGGAGCTGGTTGGTATCCAGAAGGCGCTGATTCGCCGTGCGCGTCAGCTAAACCGCGCAGTCATCACCGCAACGCAAATGATGGAGTCGATGATCACCAACCCGATGCCGACCCGTGCGGAAGTGATGGACGTGGCGAACGCCGTCCTGGATGGCACGGATGCGGTTATGCTGTCTGCCGAAACCGCAGCCGGTCAGTATCCTTCTGAAACCGTTGCCGCAATGGCGCGCGTCTGCCTGGGCGCAGAAAAAATCCCCAGCATCAATGTGTCTAAACACCGTCTCGACGTGCAGTTCGACAACGTTGAAGAAGCTATTGCCATGTCTGCGATGTATGCGGCAAACCATCTGAAAGGCGTTACCGCGATCATCACCATGACGGAATCCGGTCGTACCGCGCTAATGACTTCCCGTATCAGCTCCGGCCTGCCGATTTTCGCCATGTCGCGCCATGAACGCACGCTCAACCTGACCGCGCTCTACCGCGGAGTAACGCCGGTGCATTTTGACAGCGCGGCTGATGGCGTTGTCGCGGCACATGAAGCTGTTAATCTGCTGCGCGATAAAGGGTATCTGGTTTCCGGTGACCTGGTTATCGTGACTCAGGGCGATGTCATGAGCACCGTCGGCTCAACCAATACCACGCGTATTTTGACCGTTGAGTAAAACTCCCCCACACCTGCTCATCAGGTAATACAGGGTTTGTCAGCATAAAGCCTCTCTTACGAGAGGCTTTATTTATTTGATGGGATAAAGATCTTTACGCTTATACGGCTGAATCTCGCCTGGCTTGCGGGTTTTGAGCAGCTTCAGGATCCAGGTGTACTGTTCCGGATGCGGGCCGACAAAAATTTCGACCTCTTCGTTCATCCGTCTGGCGATAGTGTGATCGTCAGCCGTGAGCAGATCGTCCATTGGTGGGCGAATCTGGATAGTCAGGCGATGCGTTTTACCATTATACACCGGGAAAAGCGGTATCACGCGTGCGCGGCACACTTTCATCAGCCGACCAATCGCAGGCAGCGTTGCTTTGTATGTCGCAAAGAAATCAACGAATTCACTATGCTCCGGGCCGTGATCCTGGTCCGGCAGGTAGTAACCCCAGTAGCCCTGACGAACAGACTGAATAAAGGGTTTAATCCCGTCATTGCGCGCATGCAAACGTCCGCCGAAACGCCGACGCACTGTGTTCCAGATATAGTCAAAAACCGGATTACCCTGATTATGAAACATCGCCGCCATTTTTTGCCCCTGAGAGGCCATCAGCATGGCTGGAATGTCGACGCCCCAGCCATGCGGTACGAGAAAAATGACTTTTTCGTCGTTACGACGCATCTCCTCAATGATTTCCAGACCTTCCCAGTCAACACGCTGTTGAATTTTTTTCGGACCGCGCATCGCCAACTCAGCCATCATCGCCATTGCCTGCGGCGCGGTGGCGAACATCTCATCGACAATCGCTTCGCGTTCAGCTTCGCTACGCTGCGGAAAGCACAACGACAGATTAATTAGCGCCCGGCGACGAGAACTCTTCCCCAGCCGTCCGGCAAAACGCCCCAGCGTCGCCAGCAAAGGGTCGCGGAATGATACCGGTGTTAATGCGATCCCCGCCATTGCCGCAGCGCCCAACCAGGCGCCCCAATACTGCGGATAGCGAAAGGATTTTTCGAATTCAGGGATATACTCACTATTATTTTTTTTGGTTTCCATGCTTTTCCAGGGTCTGCTGACGCGAAAAGGAATTGTGAATAGTGTAGCGACGTCTGCGTCTCACACAAAACAAAAAAGCCGGCACACATCGCGTACCGGCTCTGTCAGCGCATTTGTTAATCGAAGCGCAGTTGTGGCAGAACCTCTTTCACCTGTGCCAGGTATTCACGACGATCTGACCCCGTCAGACCTTCCGTGCGCGGCAATTTTGCTGTTAGAGGGTTAACGGCTTGCTGGTTGATCCATACCTCATAATGCAGATGCGGCCCTGTGGAGCGCCCGGTGTTACCAGAAAGCGCAATACGATCGCCACGTTTCACTTTTTGCCCCGGTTTCACCAGCAGCTTACGCAAGTGCATATAACGTGTGGTGTAGGTGCGTCCATGACGAATCGCAATGTAGTAACCGGCAGCGCCGCTACGTTTAGCGACCACGACCTCGCCATCCCCCACCGACAGCACCGGCGTACCCTGCGGCATCGCAAAGTCAACGCCACGATGCGGCGCAACGCGTCCAGTAACCGGGTTCAGACGGCGCGGATTGAAATTGGAGGAGATGCGGAACTGTTTGGCGGTCGGGAAGCGTAAAAAGCCTTTCGCCAGACCAACCCCATTACGGTCATAGAATTTACCGTCAGCGGCGCGAATGGCGTAGTAATCTTTACCATCGGAACGCATCCGCACGCCCAACAACTGACTCTGTTCACGCTTGCCATCCAGCATCTCGCGCGACATCAGAACCGAAAATTCATCGCCCTTTTTCAGCTTCCGAAAATCCATCTGCCACTGCATTGCTTTTATCACTGCGCTGATTTCGCTGCTGGTTAAACCGGCCTCTTTCGCGCTGGCGACAAAGCTACCCCCTACCGTACCTTTCAGCAGACTGTTGACCCAGTCCCCCTGCTGCATTTCACTGCTCATTTTAAAACCGTTGGCAGTGCGATCGTAGGTACGCGTTTCACGGCGGGAGACTTCCCATGTCAGACGCTGTAAATCGCCATCGGCGGTCAGTGTCCAGGAAAGCTGTTGGCCAATTTTCAGATTGCGCAGCTCCTTATCAGAAGCGGCAAGTCGGCTAATATCGCTCATATCGATGCCGTACTGATTCAGAATGCTGCTTAACGTATCGCCTGTGGAGACGACGTATTCATGGACGCCGACTTCGCCTGCGGTTTTATCGTCCAGCTCATCCTGAGGAATAGCTTCATCTTCCTGCGCGGCCTGATCGATGGGTTCGCTGGCCTCCGGTAAGAGGGAACGAATCTCGCTTTTCTCCAGTTCAATAGTTTTAACGATTGGTGCGGATTCTGGGTGGTAAACATAGGGCCGCCATACGGCGACGGCCAGTGTCAGAACGGTAAGTGACCCCAGCATAACGCGGTGGGGTCGGGGCAGATTATTAAATGCCAGGGCGACAGAGCGGGCTATCTGTTGCACGTATTCACTTCCTCGTTAATCTCCTTTCAGGCAGCTCGCATACTGGTTGGCTAATTGGCTTAAAAACGCTGAATAGCTTGTGTTACCCAGTTTAATGTTCGTCCCGAGGGGGTCCAGTGTTCCCATTCGAACGGATGTCCCTCTCGCCACGGCTTCCACGACCGCTGGCCTGAATTGTGGCTCAGCAAAAACGCAGGTTGCTTTTTGCTCAACCAACTGTGTTCTTATTTCATGTAAACGCTGCGCGCCAGGTTGTATCTCAGGGTTCACGGTAAAGTGACCGAGCGGGGTGAGTCCGTAGTGTTTTTCGTAGTAACCGTAGGCGTCATGAAAAACGAAATACCCTTTCCCCTTGAGCGGCGCGAGCTCGTTACCGACCTGTTTATCGGTTGCGGCTAATTGTGCCTCAAAATCCTTCAGGTTGGCGTCGAGTTTGGCTCGACTTTGCGGCATAAGTTCCACTAATTTTTCATGGATTGCAACCGCTGTAGCCCGCGCTATC
This sequence comes from Salmonella sp. 32070601201500089SM, assembly GCF_017573605.1. Lineage (NCBI taxonomy): Bacteria > Pseudomonadati > Pseudomonadota > Gammaproteobacteria > Enterobacterales > Enterobacteriaceae > Salmonella > Salmonella sp. 32070601201500089SM. The sequence goes on along the minus strand of NZ_JAGETK010000003.1, from coordinate 402,594 downwards.
TCTGGGGAGAGCCAAAGATGCATGTTATATTCGCCGTGATGGTGATGTACGTCACCTTTTTCCTCATCGGCGCCCGTATGCGCATGTTCATCCTCATCATCATCCGCGCCCTTCATGAGTAACGGTTTTACATCGGCAAGTTGCGCAATGGTAACTTGCTTATTATCAGGAATATTCCTGACCGACTTCTCCATAAAGGCTTCCATTTCCGGGCCAACCCAGACGACTAAGTCCGCGCCCTGTAAGCGTTTTACGTCTGATGGACGCAATGAATAATCATGCTCGGAAGCCCCATCCGGAAGTAATACTTGTGTATCCGTAACGCCATCAGCAATGGCGGAAGCGATAAACCCAAGCGGTTTAAGCGAAGCGACAACGGCGGCGTCGGCAGCCTGGGTTGCACTCCCCCAAAGCGCGGCGGATAATGCTGCGAAAAGAAGCGTATTTTTCTGTAACATAATGCGACTAATCATCGTAATGAATGTGTGAAATGTGATATTATAACATTCTATCACTTCTGCAAGCCTAAAATTAACATGACAAGTTTAGTTTCACTGGAAAACGTCTCGGTCTCATTTGGTCAACGCCGCGTCCTCTCTGACGTGTCGCTTGAATTGAGCCCCGGAAAAATTTTAACGCTTCTCGGCCCTAACGGCGCGGGGAAGTCAACGCTTGTACGCGTGGTTTTAGGACTGGTAGCCCCTGATGAAGGGGTGATCAAGCGCAACGGGCAACTCCGTATCGGCTATGTCCCGCAAAAGCTCTATCTCGATACCACGCTTCCGCTGACGGTAAACCGATTTTTACGTTTACGTCCCGGCACACAAAAAACGGATATTCTCCCGGCGCTTAAACGCGTTCAGGCCGGACATTTGATTGACGCGCCCATGCAAAAACTCTCTGGCGGTGAGACACAGCGCGTACTGCTGGCGCGTGCTCTGCTTAACAGGCCTCAGTTGCTGGTACTTGATGAGCCGACGCAAGGCGTGGATGTCAACGGCCAGGTCGCGTTATACGATCTTATCGATCAGCTGCGCCGTGAACTCGATTGCGCCGTGCTGATGGTGTCGCATGACCTACATCTGGTCATGGCAAAGACAGATGAAGTGTTATGCCTGAACCATCATATTTGTTGTTCCGGCGCGCCGGAAGTGGTGTCTATGCATCCGGAATTTATCTCTATGTTTGGCCCGCGTGGCGCGGAGCAATTAGGGATTTATCGCCATCATCATAATCATCGCCACGATTTACAGGGTCGTATTGTACTGCGCCGGGGAAATGGTCACTCATGATTGAATTATTACTGCCCGGCTGGCTGGCCGGGATGATGCTGGCGTGCGCCGCTGGTCCTTTGGGCTCATTTGTGGTCTGGCGTCGGATGTCCTATTTTGGCGATACGCTGGCTCACGCGTCGCTTCTGGGCGTGGCGTTTGGCCTGTTGCTGGACGTTAACCCCTTTTATGCGGTAATCGCCGTTACGCTGCTGCTGGCCGCCGGTCTGGTATGGCTGGAGAAACGCCCTCACCTCGCGATTGATACCTTACTGGGCATTATGGCGCACAGCGCCTTGTCTTTAGGGCTGGTCGTGGTCAGCCTGATGTCCAATGTCCGTGTTGATTTAATGGCTTATCTGTTTGGCGATTTGCTGGCCGTGACGCCGGAAGATCTTATCTCGATCGCTATTGGGGTAGTTATTGTGCTGGCCATTCTCTTCTGGCAGTGGCGCAACTTGCTGTCAATGACTATCAGTCCGGATCTTGCCTTTGTCGATGGCGTGAAGTTACAGCGCGTGAAGCTGCTATTGATGCTGGTAACGGCGTTAACCATTGGCGTAGCGATGAAGTTTGTCGGAGCGCTGATCATTACGTCGCTGCTGATTATCCCCGCCGCAACCGCGCGTCGCTTTGCCCGTACGCCGGAGCAGATGGCGGGCGTCGCCGTTGGTGTAGGTATGATAGCGGTTACAGGTGGACTGACCTTCTCAGCCTTTTATGATACCCCGGCAGGGCCATCCGTAGTGCTATGTGCCGCGCTGCTGTTTATCTTCAGTATGATGAAAAAGCAGGCAAGCTAAGCGTGTGTTGCCCGGTGACGCTGCGCTTACCGGGCCTACAAAATCGCCCTGGTCTGATGAGCGCAGCGACTTCAGGCGTTAAGGCATCTCTGGCGGCGTAATACCAAAGTGGTTCCAGGCGCGCACCGTTGCCATACGCCCACGCGGCGTGCGCTGCAAAAAGCCTTGCTGAATCAGATACGGCTCCAGCACGTCCTCAATGGTTTCACGCTCTTCGCCAATCGCCGCCGCCAGGTTATCCAGTCCCACCGGACCACCGAAGAATTTATCAATAACCGCCAGCAGTAGCTTGCGATCCATATAATCAAATCCTTCCGCATCGACGTTCAGCATATCCAGCGCCTGCGCGGCAATTTCCGCTGAAATAGCCCCGTCATGCTTCACCTCAGCAAAATCACGCACACGTCTGAGCAGACGGTTGGCTATACGCGGCGTACCGCGCGCCCGACGCGCCACTTCCAGCGCGCCGTCATCGCTCATCTCAAGCCCCATGTGCCTTGCGCTGCGCCCGACGATGTGCTGCAGATCGGGCACCTGGTAGAACTCCAGGCGCTGCACAATACCAAAACGGTCACGTAGCGGGGACGTTAACGACCCGGCGCGCGTCGTCGCGCCAATGAGCGTAAACGGCGGCAGATCGATCTTAATTGAACGTGCAGCAGGCCCTTCGCCAATCATAATATCCAACTGGTAATCTTCCATCGCCGGATAGAGTACCTCTTCCACCACCGGTGAAAGCCGGTGAATCTCATCAATAAACAGCACATCATGCGGTTCAAGATTGGTGAGCATAGCCGCCAGATCGCCTGCTTTTTCCAGCACCGGGCCGGACGTGGTTCGGAGATTGACGCCCATTTCATTGGCAACGATATTCGCCAGAGTCGTTTTACCTAACCCTGGCGGGCCGAAAATCAGCAAGTGATCTAGTGCGTCGCCACGCAGTTTTGCCGCCTGAATAAAGATCTCCATCTGGGAGCGCACCTGCGGTTGGCCGACATATTCCGCCAATAACTTCGGGCGAATGGCGCGATCGGCGACGTCTTCTGCGATCGTGGCGCCTGCTGAAATCAGGCGATCTGCTTCTATCATCCTTTACCTCATAACGCGGCGCGTAACGCGTCGCGAATCAGTGTTTCACTGCTTGCATCCGGACGGGCGATCTTGCTTACCATCCGACTGGCTTCTTGCGGTTTATAACCCAGCGCCACCAGCGCAGCAACTGCTTCTTGTTCTGCATCTTCCGAGGTTGGGCTGGCCGGCGATGTCAATACCAAGTCGACCGCTGGCGTAAAGAGATCGCCATGTAGCCCTTTAAAGCGGTCTTTCATTTCGACAATCAATCGTTCGGCAGTTTTCTTGCCGATACCCGGCAGCTTCACCAGCGCACCAAGCTCTTCGCGCTCAACCGCATTGACGAACTGTTGCGCCGACATGCCGGAGAGGATCGCCAGCGCCAGCTTAGGCCCGACGCCATTCGTTTTAATTAGCTCTTTAAATAGCGTGCGCTCTTGCTTATTGTTAAATCCGTACAGCAACTGCGCATCTTCACGCACCACGAAGTGGGTGAAGACGATTGCCTCCTGCCCGGCCTCCGGCAGCTCGTAAAAGCAGGTCATAGGCATATGTACTTCATAGCCTACTCCCCCTGTCTCCAGCAGCACGATCGGGGGTTGTTTTTCGAGAATAATGCCTCTGAGTCTGCCTATCACATGACGCTCCTGCGTAAAGGGCTGAAAAGATAATGCACTATCATAAAAAAAGACTGGATGTTTATCCAGATGAAAAACACGTATCCCGATATTTATCTACTCCGACAACCCGCGATGGTTAACGACGGGTACGCTCCCCGCTGCGTACAAAATAAGTCGTACACTCATTGACAACTTTTTGCGTCCTACGCGAACAACTTTTTGCCAACATGCCGTGGCGCACGTTCGGTAGTCTTCAATAATGAGTATCCTGATAACACTAATAATGTATCCAGTACGAATGCCAACAGCGGAACATCGGGCCTCCAAAAAAACAGACCCGAGAATAGATTTAATAATATTAACCACTAGCGCTGAATTTAATCGCATGTTGTTTTATCGTCGCGCGCAACAGATTTTAATTCGCCATGACACAATAAATATTGTACAAACTCATTTTTCATGCCATCGAAATTCACGGCTGGCATCCCTTCTGAATAACTATAATAAATATTCACATACTCTTCGCTACTAAAAAGTGCCTGTCGTTTTGCTGCTAACCCACGGCCTTTTGCTGCAATATACTGGAAGCAGTGGCCGCTGGCGCCACAGCTCCGCCCATCATCAACAATATATATATCGGCAGCGTTAAACAGCTGTTCCAGCCAGCACTGGCGAATCGTTCCGGCCGCACAAACCAAAAATAATGATGCGCTAATCATCCACCCGGATTTTTTTACCGATGTCATAGCCAGGAAAGCCATAAAGCACGCTGCCTGCAGGCACAAAACCAGTTCTTTATTCCCGGCAACCAAATGCCACTGGTTAAATACTAAGGTAATGAAAACTGAACTCAATGTTGCCAACAGTCTGGTCCTGAACCGCCTGGCAGGGAGAAGCAAAAATAATAATGAAATCGTCCCTGGCTTTAATAAAAAAACAACAGTATTAGCCTCTGCCATATCAATACTCAAACAATAACAAAAACTAATAAACAGATGAAAGATAATAGCAACAAAAATATAAGAAAAATAAAATACCCAACCTATTCTCATTGGTTTATCATCAACCACGTCATACTCCCTGTCAATATGAGAGATCAGATGATGAGAAATTTACCACCTTAATTCTCCCCCAAATATATTTGCGACATTAATTCCAATAAATGAAATATTCACCATACATATTTCGATAACACTAAGGCTTGTCATTTATCTGGTATAATGCTAACTACCCTGTAGAATAAATAAAAGGAATTTATTTCAAATAATGGAATGCAGAGATGAAAAAACATTATTCTGTCCAATATGAAACCGGGGATATCGTCTTTACCTGTATAGGTGCCGCGCTTTTCGGCCAGATATCCACCGCTTCACAGTGCTGGAGCAACCATGTTGGGATTATTATTGGCCATAATGGTGATGACTATCTGGTGGCGGAAAGTCGCGTCCCCCTCTCAACCGTCACCACGCTGTCACTATTTATACAACGTTCAGCCGGACAACGTTACGCCGTTCGCCGTCTGCGCGGCGGCCTGACGGTCGAGCAGAAACTCGCCATCATGGAGCAGGTTCCCGCCCGGCTGAATAAGTTTTATCACACGGGGTTTAAATACGAGTCATCGCGCCAGTTCTGCTCGAAATTTGTGTTTGATATCTATAAAGAAGCATTGTGTATTCCGGTAGGCGATATTGAGACATTCGAAGAATTACTTCACAGCAATCCTGATGCAAAACTCACCTTCTGGAAGTTCTGGTTTTTAGGTTCAATCCCGTGGGATCGTAAGACGGTGACGCCAGCCAGCCAGCCTGTGGCATCATCCCAACCTGGATGTAATCTATCAGAGTCACTCTCAGGGGCATCTTCCCGGAGAAGCGGCATAACGCCCTGATATTTCCACTCGCGAGTATATCCTGACAGGCCGATACGAGGCCTGTCAAATGACTGACAGATATATTGTCTCTCCCGCCTCCCAACGTGCATTAGCGCACCAGAGGAACGTATCCAACGTCAGCAATCAACCTTTGCCCTTGCTCGCTCAAAAACCAATCGATAAATTTTTGCGATTGCCGCGAGGGTTTTCCAGCGGAAACCATATATACATCAATAGTGTAAGGATATTTTCCATTGCGAATATTTTCGATGGTTGGCTCGATGCCATTCACCGCCAGCAAGCGCAAATCAGGGCTATGGTGAAGCTGCGTAGCATAATAGCGGAAGGTATACCCCAGAGCATTGGCGCTGTTCTGGTAATTTGCCACATTACGCAGCAATCCGATCATATCGTGAACGGATTCTGTTTCCAGCGGCTTGCGAAGTTTATCCTCGCCCATCACCGCAGCCAGCATAATCGTCTGGCTACCCGATCCCTTTGGCCGCTGATAGGGGTAAATACGCGCATCGTTGCCGCCGACTTCCAGCCAGTTGTTCACACGCCCGGAATAGATATCGCGAATCTGTTTTTCACTCAGTTGAGTCAGCGGATTATCCTTATGCGTGACAAAAACAAAAGCCTCGCGGGCAATGGGAGAGAAGTGTAAATCAACGCCCTGCGCCCTCGCGCTGTCTTTTTGCTCGGCGGAAGGCTCAGCGACAAAAATGATATCCGCTTCACCATGAATTAACTTCTCCCAGGCACCAGGTGTCCGATCGCAGCGAACATATTTCCACACGCTGTCTACATCCAGATTGTGATACAGCGCCTGCGCTGCCGAGGCGTACACCGGATAAACTGCCGTTGCGCCATTCAGTCGCGGCCAGTCGTTTTCCAGCAATAGCCCAGGTGATGCGTTCAGCGCCGTCAGTTTATTATCGGGGGTAAACGGGTCATATGCGCCAGGCTCAAAAGATTCCGTTATTTCCCTGGCCGGATCGTTAACCACTCGTCGCTCGCGACGATCATAACTTTGCCAGGCCAATAATCCGCTAATGGCAATTGTCATTGCGGCAATGAGCAGAACAATACTTCGCCATCCGGTGACGTTTTCCAACTTATTATTCTGCCGGACGGTGATAAAACGCATGATGGTATACGACAGGAAGCCGACAAATGGAATCACCGGGGCAATGATCACCCTTGACGATGATATCTCATAAAATTCCGTCATTAAAGCCGATTTGATCAAGGCAGAATAGAGTCCGAACCACTGTATCCCGTGATAAAACACGCGACTTTCGAAGTCGCCGTCAGCGACGATAATCATTATCAGCCAAACGGTAAGAGAATAGAAAATCAGTAATAAGGCAGGTAAAAAACCAGGAATAAAACGCTCTCGTTCATCGATAAAGCGACCGCGAATACCACCAGTCGCACAACCCACAAGAATGGTGGCCATCAGCGTGGCGATAAGCCCATAGATATCGCCAGCAATATTAAAAATAATGTTAAAGATACTGAGTATTATTGCTAATATCGGCAACACCACGACCAGCAGCACGATTTCTGCCAGCCAAAATTTTATCGACTTTATTATCGCCATAGTACGGGTCTCCCTGACCCTGCATTTACATCAGCGCATTCTCCCACGCGCTAAATTCAGCCGCGATTCGCTCATTTGCATCGCGTTCTGGCTAACATGGCAATGCGTAATGGCGATAGCCAGCGCATCTGCGGCGTCTGCCTGCGGGTTAGCGGGGAGCTTCAGCAACGTGCGCACCATATGCTGAACCTGGCTTTTCTCCGCGCTACCAATACCGACGACGGTTTGCTTCACCTGACGCGCCGCGTATTCAAACACGGGCAGTTCCTGGTTGACCGCGGCGACAATCGCGACGCCGCGCGCCTGTCCCAGCTTGAGGGCTGAGTCGGCATTTTTCGCCATAAACACCTGTTCGATAGCGAAATAGTCCGGCTGGAACTGCGTGATGATTTCCGTCACGCCTGCGTATATGAGCTTCAAACGAGACGGCAAATCATCAACTTTGGTGCGAATACATCCGCTGCCCAGATAGGTGAGTTGTCTGCCTACCTGGCGGATAACGCCATAACCGGTAATGCGCGAGCCGGGGTCAATACCGAGAATAATCGACACGCTATACCCCCTGCCCGCCGGCGTTTAACAGCACCATTACAGGGTCGCCGCCACCTCATCAGAGATCTCACCGTTATGGTAGACTTCCTGAACATCGTCACAGTCTTCCAGCATATCGATCAGACGTAGCAGTTTCGGCGCGGTTTCCGCATCCATATCCGCTTTGGTTGACGGGATCATAGACACTTCGGCGCTGTCCGCTTTCAGACCCGCCGCTTCCAGCGCGTCACGCACTTTGCCCATCTCTTCCCAGGCAGTGTAAACATCAATCGCGCCATCATCATAGGCCACAACATCTTCCGCGCCAGCTTCCAGAGCGGCTTCCATGATGGTGTCTTCATCGCCTTTCTCAAAGGAGATGACCCCTTTCTTACTGAACAGGTACGCCACTGAGCCATCGGTACCCAGATTACCACCGCACTTGCTGAAAGCATGACGCACTTCCGCTACGGTACGGTTACGGTTGTCACTCAGACACTCAATCATAATGGCCGTGCCGCCAGGACCATAACCTTCATAGATGATGGTTTCCATGTTCGAGTCTTCATCACCACCCACACCGCGAGCGATGGCACGGTTCAGAGTGTCGCGGGTCATGTTGTTGGCCAGCGCTTTATCTACAGCCGCGCGCAGACGCGGGTTGGCATCCGGATCGCCGCCGCCCAATTTAGCTGCCGTTACCAGTTCACGAATAATTTTAGTGAAGATTTTACCGCGCTTGGCATCCTGCGCAGCTTTACGATGTCTGGTGTTGGCCCATTTACTATGACCTGCCATAAATATTTCCTCAAAAAAAGCGCGCCTTTTCAGGCGACGTTAATGACAAACTCTTCAATCGCTTGCCGGTTACTCCAGGACTTGGTAAGCGCCGCCGCGTCAGGCGCATCAAGCCACTGGTACGTCAGATGTTCAGTGAATATCACCTGCCGCTCATGCGGTAACGCAAGGCAGAACCAGAATTCTGTATTGTGCATGACGCCCGGCGCATAGCGATGACGTAAATGTGAAAAAATTTCAAACTCCACCGTACGTTGGCAGTCGATTAAGGTCAGTTGCTCTGCCGCAACATCAATCGTGACCTCCTCTTTGACTTCACGTACGGCGGCCTGCAACGCGGTCTCCCCTTCTTCTATGCTGCCAGTCACTGACTGCCAAAAATCCGGGTCATCGCGTCGCTGCAACATTAGCACCCGTTTCGTATCCTGCGCGAAAATAACCACCAAGACCGAAACGGGGCGCTTGTACACTTTATCCTTCACGCGACCTCGTTGTTGGCTGTTGGGTGACGGATGAGACTCGCCCTTGCGGGCCGCCGCGATATCACGCGAATGATGTCGTGTACATTGTTCATATCAGTTATTCTCGGCTTTCTTCACAACCTGAATACCCAACTCCGTCAACGCTGCCTGGTTAGCGAAACTCGGCGCTTCGGTCATCAGACACGCGGCGGCGGTCGTTTTCGGGAAGGCGATAACATCACGAATATTGTCGGTGCCGGTCAACAGCATAGTCAGACGGTCCAGACCAAACGCCAGGCCCGCATGCGGCGGCGTACCGTATTTCAACGCATCCAACAGGAAGCCGAACTTCTCGCGCTGCTCCTGCTCATTGATACCGAGAATACCAAATACGGTTTGCTGCATTTCACCATTGTGAATACGCACCGAACCGCCGCCCACTTCATAGCCGTTAATCACCATATCGTAAGCGTTAGCGACGGCTTCTTCCGGCGCAGTTTTCAGTTCAGACGCCGTCATATCACGCGGGGCGGTGAACGGATGGTGCATCGCGGTCAGACCGCCTTCGCCGTCGTCTTCGAACATCGGGAAGTCAATCACCCACAACGGCGCCCATTTGTCTTCGTCGGTCAGGCTCAGGTCTTTGCCCAGTTTCAGACGCAGCGCGCCCAGCGCATCGGCAACCACTTTTTTGTTATCTGCGCCGAAGAAGATCATGTCGCCGTCCTGCGCGCCGGTACGTTCAAGGATAGCCTCGACGATGTCGGCGGTCAGGAACTTGGCCACCGGACTGTTAATCCCATCCAGACCTTTCGCGCGCTCGTTAACTTTGATATACGCCAGGCCTTTCGCGCCGTAGATCTTAACAAAGTTACCGTAATCGTCGATCTGCTTACGGCTAAGCTGTGCGCCGCCCGGCACACGCAGCGCTGCCACGCGGCCTTTCGGATCGTTAGCCGGGCCCGCGAAGACCGCGAACTCTACCGATTTCAGCAGGTCAGCGACATCTACCAGTTCCATCGGGTTACGCAGGTCTGGTTTGTCGGAACCGTAACGACGTTCCGCTTCGGCAAACGTCATGACCGGGAAATCCCCCAGATCCACGCCTTTCACTTCCAGCCACAAATGGCGCACCAGCGCTTCCATCACTTCGCGCACCTGTGGCGCGGTCATGAAGGAGGTCTCGACGTCGATCTGAGTAAACTCCGGCTGACGGTCAGCACGTAAGTCTTCATCACGGAAGCATTTGACTATCTGATAGTAACGATCGAAACCGGACATCATCAGGAGCTGTTTGAACAGCTGCGGCGACTGCGGCAACGCGTAGAATTTACCTTTGTGCACGCGCGAAGGCACCAGATAGTCGCGCGCGCCTTCCGGCGTGGCTTTGGTCAGCATCGGCGTTTCAATATCAAGGAAACCGTGATCGTCCATAAAACGACGCACCAGGCTGGTAATTTTGGCGCGAGTTTTCAGGCGCTGCGCCATTTCCGGACGACGCAAATCCAGATAGCGGTACTTGAGACGCGCCTCTTCGGTATTAACGTGGTTAGCGTCAAGCGGCAGTGAGTCTGCGCGGTTGATGATAGTGAGAGAGGACGCCAGCACTTCAATTTCGCCGGTCGCCATATCCGCATTGACGTTTTTCGCGTCACGCGCACGCACGGTGCCCGTAACCTGAATGCAGAACTCATTACGCAGTTCAGAGGCCAGCTTTAACGCGTCCGCACGATCCGGATCGAAGAACACCTGCACAATACCTTCGCGGTCGCGCATATCGATAAAGATCAGGCTGCCAAGATCACGACGACGGTTGACCCAACCACACAGAGTCACCTGCTGCCCCACGTGGGACAGACGTAGCTGTCCGCAATATTCTGTACGCATGAGATATCCCTTAACTTAGCCGCAGGCGGATTGTTGCCTGCCATGCAGGCGACGAAGTCGCAGCTTTAGCTGTATGTCACAACTGGATGAAAAAAGGCGGCTATTATACTGGAAATTCTGCCGCACGATAAGAGTCAATCCAGCATGGGAGCGATAACTTGCCCGTTTCATGCGGTATCGACGCCTGGTTCATACTGACTGTACCCGGGTTTTTCACGCGGGTATTGCGTATGCTCACAAAAATTAACAATATTTGTCACCGCTTTCCTCTTTAATCGCGCTTAAGGTGTAGTGAAATACGCTATTTTTAGGAGAGTGATTATCATGCTGAAACTCAACGCGACCACAACCGCCCTGGTGGTTATTGATTTACAGGAAGGAATTCTTCCGTTTGCCGGCGGCCCGTATACGGCAAATGAGGTGGTCGCCCGCGCCGCGCGGCTGGCGGAAAAGTGTCGTGCCAACGGCTCGCCCGTGGTTATGGTACGCGTCGGATGGTCTGATGATTATGCCGAAGCGTTAAAACAGCCGGTGGATGCCGCAACGCCTGCGCACGCGTTGCCGGAAAACTGGTGGACCTGGCCTACGGCATTGGGTAAAAAGGACAGCGATCTGGAAGTGACTAAACGCCAGTGGGGCGCGTTTTACGGCACCGACCTGGAATTACAACTTCGCCGCCGGGGTATCGACACCATCATATTGTGCGGAATCTCAACCAATATCGGCGTCGAATCCACAGCGCGTAACGCCTGGGAGTTGGGATTTAACCTTATTATTGCCGAAGATGCCTGTAGCGCCGCCAGCAGTGAGCAGCATCAGAGCAGTATGACGCATATTTTCCCGCGCATTGGCCGGGTACGCAGCGTAGAGGATATTTTAAACGCCTTATGATCTACATTGGCCTGCCGCAATGGTCGCACCCGAAATGGGCGCGGCTCGGCATCACCAGTCTGGAAGAGTATGCCCGCCACTTTAACTGCGTGGAGGGCAACACCACGCTTTACGCGCTGCCGAAAGCGGAAATTGTCGATCGCTGGTATGCGCAAACTACGGACGATTTCCGTTTTTGCTTTAAATTTCCCGCCACCATTTCTCACCAGGCCGCGCTGCGCCATTGCGACGATCTGGTACAGGCGTTTTTTACCCGCCTGGCGCCGCTGGAAACGCGTATTGGCCAATACTGGCTGCAGTTGCCCGCCGCCTTTGGACCGCGCGAGCTCCCCGCCTTATGGCAGTTTCTTGATGCGCTCCCCGCCACGTTTACCTATGGCGTAGAAGTTCGTCATCCGTGTTTTTTTGACAAAGGAGAGGATGAACAGCGGCTCAATCGCGGGTTACACGCGCGCGGCGTAAACCGCGTGATCCTGGATAGTCGTCCGGTACATGCCGCCCATCCCCACAGCGAGGCCGTCCGCGACGCGCAGCGAAAAAAACCCAAAGTCCCGGTACATGCGGTCGTGACGGCCAGCCATCCGATGGTGCGTTTTATCGGTAGCGACAATATGGCGCAAAACCGTGAATTTTTCGCCGCCTGGTTGCAGAAACTCCCGCAGTGGCGGCAGACCACCACGCCTTTTCTGTTTTTACATACTCCGAATATCGCGCAGGCGCCGGAACTGGTGAATACGCTTTGGCATGATTTACGCAGCGTCTTACCGGAAATCGGCACTGCTCCGTCCATTCCACAGCAATCTTCTCTTTTCTGAAAATGCCCCCTATCATAGACAGTGCCATCAGCCATTTTAAAAGGGAGTTTGTATGGTAAGCGCGCTGTATGCCGTTTTGGGTGCGTTATTATTAATGAAGTTCTCTTTTAATGTCGTTCGCTTGCGAATGCAGTACCGTGTCGCCTATGGCGACGGCGGTTTTAGCGAATTGCAAAGCGCCATCCGTATTCATGGCAACGCGGTGGAATATATTCCTGTCGCGCTGGTGCTGCTGCTGTTTATGGAAATGAACGGCGCCGAAACGTGGATGGTGCATATCTGCGGCATCATTTTAATCGCCGGTCGGCTGATGCATTATTACGGTTTTCACCACCGCCTGTTCCGCTGGCGGCGGGCGGGGATGAGCGCGACCTGGTGCGCATTGTTGCTGATGGTGCTGGCAAACCTGTGGTATATGCCCTGGGAGTTGGTTTTCTCCCTGTATTAGCGCACAATATGCGCCTTTATTTTTCCCGGATGTATACGTTATGTCTCACCGCGACACGCTTTTTTCTGCGCCTATCGCCCGTCTCGGCGACTGGACTTTTGATGAACGAGTAGCCGAAGTTTTCCCCGACATGATTCAGCGTTCGGTACCAGGCTACTCCAACATCATCTCCATGATCGGCATGTTGGCTGAACGCTTTGTGCAGCCGAACACGCAGGTCTACGATCTGGGCTGCTCGCTGGGCGCCGCGACGCTGTCTGTTCGGCGTAATATCCGCCATGAGCATTGTCGCATTATCGCCGTCGATAACTCCCCGGCCATGATTGAACGCTGCCGCCGTCATATTGATGCGTATAAAGCGCCTACGCCGGTTGAAGTCGTTGAAGGCGATATCCGCGATATCACTATTGAAAACGCCTCGATGGTGGTGCTGAATTTTACCCTGCAATTCCTTGAACCTGCCGAACGCCAGGCATTGCTGGATAAGATTTACCTGGGGTTGAATCCCGGCGGCGCGCTGGTACTGTCGGAAAAATTTAGCTTTGAAGACGCGAAAGTGGGCGAGCTGTTATTCAACATGCACCACGATTTTAAACGCGCGAATGGGTACAGCGAACTGGAGATCAGCCAGAAGCGCAGTATGCTGGAAAACGTGATGCTCACCGACTCGGTGGAAACACATAAATCGCGCCTGCGTAAGGCGGGTTTCGAACACAGTGAACTGTGGTTCCAGTGCTTCAATTTCGGGTCGCTTGTCGCGTTAAAAGCCGGAGCTGCCGCATGATCGAGTTTGGTAACTTTTATCAGCTCATTGCTAAAAATCATCTCTCCCACTGGCTGGAAACATTGCCCGCGCAGATTGCCGCCTGGCAACGCGAGCAGCAGCATGGCTTGTTTAAACAGTGGTCGAACGCGGTAGAATTTTTACCGGAAATGACGCCCTGGCGGCTGGATTTACTGCACAGCGTCACGGCGGAAAGCGAAACGCCGCTCAGCGAAGGTCAGCTAAAGCGTATTGATACATTGCTGCGTAATCTGATGCCGTGGCGTAAAGGCCCGTTCTCGCTTTATGGCGTAGATATTGATACCGAATGGCGCTCCGACTGGAAGTGGGATCGCGTACTGCCGCATCTGTCAGATTTAACCGGCCGGACGATCCTTGATGTCGGCTGCGGCAGCGGCTATCACCTGTGGCGGATGATTGGCGCGGGCGCACATCTGGCGGTCGGCATCGATCCTACACAGCTTTTCCTCTGCCAGTTTGAGGCGGTGCGTAAACTGTTGGGTAACGATCAGCGCGCGCATCTGCTGCCGTTGGGCATTGAACAACTCCCGGCGCTGAAAGCATTTGATACCGTCTTCTCGATGGGGGTGCTTTATCACCGTCGCTCGCCGCTGGAACATCTGTGGCAGTTAAAAGATCAGTTGGTCAACGAGGGTGAACTGGTACTGGAAACGCTGGTCATCGACGGCGACGAAAATACCGTTTTGGTGCCGGGTGACCGCTACGCGCAGATGCGTAACGTCTATTTTATTCCTTCCGCGCCGGCATTAAAAAAATGGCTGGAAAAATGCGGCTTTATTGATGTGCGTATCGCTGACGTTTGCGTCACCACCACCGAAGAGCAGCGTCGCACCGAGTGGATGGTTACCGAGTCGCTGGCCGATTTTCTTGACCCGAACGATCGCAGCAAGACGGTGGAAGGCTACCCCGCCCCGCAGCGCGCGGTGCTGATTGCGCGTAAACCGTGATGGATTGCCGAATGACCGTTACGTATAGCACCGTTTCTCCAAAATAGTTCAAGTTGCAGCAAGGCGGCAACGCAGCAAATCCCCGGGAACGTAGGTAGCTACGTGACCGGGGTGCGCGAGGCGGCCAACGCTGCTGCGGCTTGAAATATGAAGGAGAAAAAAAGGCCCCTGTTGAATTGGCAGGGGCCTGGTACGAGCAAGCATCATATTGGGCGACATGATGCAACGGTAAAAATCATTTGGCCTGATGGCGAACAATGATTCCTTTCATTTCAGCGACCGCCGCACCCTCTACTCTATAGCGAGAATACTCGTCCGCCTGTATATCGGCAGACATCGATAACCCCTGATTGCGATAGCGCATCGGCGAAGGCAGTAAAACTCCGGCGGAACTGTGTACTTCCCGTACTCCGGCATCGAGGAAATTCTGCAGGTTATTTGCACGAACCCCCGCACCAGCCATAATGATTGGAGCATCCCCCTGGGCAATAAGTTCCATAATTATTGATAAACCTTGCGCCGCATCGGCTTTTTGCCCGGAAGTCAGTACTCTTGCTACGCCTGCGTCAGCCAGATTCTTTAGCGCATTGAAGGGATTAGCGCACATATCGAAGGCGCGGTGGAATGTCACCGCCAGCGGTCCGGCCGCCGCCATTATTTTTTCCATTCGCGACATATCGACATCCCCATCAACGGTCAACACACCAGTAACCAGCCCGGGAAAACCCAACTCTCTGACGAGGCGAATATCTTCCAGCATGGCGGCAAATTCGCCGTCAGTGTAATAAAAATCCCCGCCGCGAGGACGAATAATCGGATGTACGGGAATCGTAATATGCTCGCGCACGCTGCGTAAGACGCCCAGCGAAGGCGTAAGCCCGCCTTCTTTCAGCGCGGCGCACAGTTCGATACGATCCGCGCCGTTTCGCTGCGCGGTGAGCGCGCATTCCATGCTGTAACAACAGATCTCAAGTAACGCCATATTCACTCCGCTCGGCAGGTTAATGGGCCGCCTGTTCGCTGGCGACAATCGCTTCAATCGACCATGGATGAAATTTTACCGTGATGCGGCCATCGGTCACGGCCAGCGTAGGGTTTGGCAAACGTTCATGCTCGCCCTGTGGCGAACTGGTTTTAACCACGATCCCCGGCTGACTAAGCCCCTCATCCGACAACAACGCCAGCGCCCTCGCGTTCAAGGTCTCCGGCTCGCCGGGCAGCACGATTTCAATATGCTCCCACCCTTCGTGTGGATAGCGTTTTTCTCCCGGCCACGGTAATTCAATAACAGAAAACCGCCAGTGTTCCACACATACCGGTTCATGCAGTTTAAACAGACAAATCGGCCTGCCGTTGATGATATTTTCCGACAGTAGCTCGCCGCATTGTTCAAAACCGCGACGCCAACGCTCCGCCGTCGTATTCTGGTGACAGCGCAATGAAATGTGATCGGCCTCAAGGGCGCTAATCTGCAGACCAAGGCGAGTGGAAAGTTCTCTGAACGCCAGAGTGAATCGCGGTAAATCTGCGGAAATATCATGCAGTTCATCAATGTGTTGCCAGTTCGCCATATCAGGACGCTCTTCTTGCTGTGAAAACCGCTAATTTACGCTGTTGCGCCCCGGCAACCAACCTTTGATTTGATTGGGCGTTTATTGAATGCTTATGCAGATTATTGTTGCGTATATTTCAGGCGACGCGCCGCGCGCGCAATGCTGACGCCAACGGGCATTTGCAGTATACTCCCGCCCTAATTCTTAAACTGGCGCGGGCAATACAGCCCGCTTCATAAACGTAAGGTATTCCGGTGAATATTCAGGCTCTTCTCTCAGAAAAAGTTAGTCAGGCCATGATTGCTGCAGGCGCGCCTGCAGATTGCGAGCCCCAGGTTCGTCAGTCAGCCAAAGTTCAGTTCGGCGACTATCAGGCCAACGGCATGATGGCAGTTGCGAAAAAACTGGGTATGGCCCCCCGACAACTTGCAGAGCAGGTGCTGACTCATCTGGATCTCAGCGGCATCGCCAGCAAGGTTGAAATCGCCGGCCCTGGCTTTATCAATATTTTCCTCGAACCGGCTTTTCTCGCTGAACAGGTGCAACAGGCGCTGGCCTCCGAACGTCTGGGCGTTTCTCAGCCGACTCGTCAGACGATTGTCGTCGACTACTCCGCGCCCAACGTCGCGAAAGAGAT
Source organism: Salmonella sp. 32070601201500089SM (assembly GCF_017573605.1). Classification (NCBI taxonomy): domain Bacteria; kingdom Pseudomonadati; phylum Pseudomonadota; class Gammaproteobacteria; order Enterobacterales; family Enterobacteriaceae; genus Salmonella; species Salmonella sp. 32070601201500089SM. The sequence continues at coordinate 385,580 of NZ_JAGETK010000003.1, read as the reverse complement.
GCACGTTGGTCATCTACGCTCCACGATTATCGGCGATGCGGCAGTGCGCACGCTGGAGTTTCTGGGCCATCATGTTATTCGCGCTAACCACGTCGGCGACTGGGGTACCCAGTTCGGTATGCTTATCGCCTGGCTGGAAAAACAGCAGCAGGAAAACGCGGGCGACATGGCGCTGGCGGATCTCGAAGGATTCTACCGCGATGCGAAAAAGCATTATGACGAAGATGAAGCGTTTGCCGAGCGCGCGCGTAACTACGTCGTCAAATTGCAGAGCGGTGATACCTATTTCCGTGAGATGTGGCGTAAGCTGGTTGATATCACGATGACGCAAAACCAGATCACCTATGATCGCCTGAACGTCACTTTGACGCGTGACGATGTGATGGGCGAAAGTCTGTATAATCCGATGCTGCCGGGCATCGTCGCCGATCTGAAAGCCAAAGGCCTGGCGGTTGAAAGCGAAGGCGCAACGGTGGTTTTCCTTGATGAGTTTAAAAACAAGGAAGGCGACCCGATGGGCGTCATTATTCAGAAGAAAGATGGCGGTTATCTGTATACCACTACCGATATCGCCTGCGCCAAATACCGTTACGAAACGCTGCACGCCGACCGCGTGCTCTACTACATTGACTCCCGTCAGCACCAGCACCTGATGCAGGCCTGGACCATTGTGCGTAAAGCCGGTTATGTGCCGGATTCCGTTCCGCTGGAACACCACATGTTCGGCATGATGTTGGGTAAAGACGGTAAACCGTTTAAAACTCGCGCGGGCGGTACGGTGAAACTGGCGAACCTGCTGGATGAGGCGCTGGAGCGCGCGCGTCGTCTGGTGGCGGAGAAGAACCCGGATATGTCGGCTGACGAGCTGGAAAAACTGGCTAACGCCGTCGGTATTGGCGCGGTGAAATACGCCGATCTGTCAAAAAACCGCACCACTGACTATATCTTCGACTGGGATAATATGTTGGCTTTCGAAGGCAATACCGCTCCTTATATGCAGTATGCCTATACGCGTGTGCTGTCTGTTTTCCGTAAAGCGGACATCGACGAGCAGGCGCTGGCGAGCGCGCCGGTTATCATTAGCGAAGATCGCGAAGCGCAACTCGCTGCCCGTCTGCTGCAGTTTGAAGAAACCCTGACGGTGGTCGCGCGTGAAGGTACGCCGCACGTCATGTGCGCGTATCTGTATGACGTCGCCGGGCTGTTCTCCGGCTTCTACGAGCACTGCCCTATTCTCAGCGCCGAGAATGACGCGGTTCGCAATAGCCGCCTAAAACTGGCGCAACTGACGGCGAAGACGCTGAAACTGGGTCTGGATACGTTGGGTATCGAAACCGTAGAACGCATGTAAACGCGCCGTCGTTAACATCATCAGGCCTGACTCCGGATAACGGACTCAGGCCTTTTTATTGCCACAGCGGTATATCTGTAACAAATCACAAGGAATGACACATTTCTATAGAGAGATGGAACATCTTTTACCTGTGCTGGCGCTGACCGCCCCGTATCATTAGGCGGCGGATTGTTCAGGTACAGGTAATGACTTTTAAAGACTTTGATGCGGAAGAGAAACTCTTCCTGAGACGTGTGATTGTGGCGTTTGGTGTAGTGGTTGTCTGCTTTGGTATCCTGATCTTCAACCTCTATAACTTGCAAATCCGCCAGCACCACTACTACACCACCCGTTCGAATGAGAACGATATCAAGATGCTACCCGTCGCGCCCACGCGCGGCATCATTTACGATCGCAACGGCATTCCGCTGGTGCGTAACGTAACCTGGTATGATATCGCGGTTACGCCCTATAAAATTGCCGATATGGATGCGCTGCTAAAACAGCTCACCCCTATTGTTGATCTCTCCCCCGACGATATCTCCGACTTTCGCCGTGCGCTAAAATCCAGTAGCCGCTATCGTCCGGTGGTGCTCAAAAACGCGCTAACGGATGTTGAAATCGCACGCTTTGCGGTCAATCAGTTTCATTTCAACGGCGTCACGATCAATAGCTATCAGGATCGGCAGTATCCTTACGGCGCGGAGCTGGCGCATGTTCTCGGTTACGTGTCAAAGATAAACGATAACGACCTTAAAGCGCTGGATAAAAAAGGGCTGGCAGAGAATTACGCGGCGGACCATAACATCGGTAAACAGGGGATTGAGCGTTACTACGAAAACGATCTTCATGGTAAAACCGGTTATCAGGAGGTCGAGGTGGATAATCACGGGCGTATTGTCCGCCTGCTGAAAGACGTTCCTCCCATCGCGGGTAAGAACATTCACCTGACGCTGGATCTCCATTTACAAGAGTACATTGAAAGTTTGCTGGCCGGGCAGCGTGCTGCCGTACTGGTTGAAGATCCGCACGATGGTTCAGTGCTGGCGATGGTATCTATGCCCAGCTACGACCCGAACCCCTTTGTAAAAGGCATTAGCTATCAGGATTACGGCAAACTGCTGCACGATAAAAATCTGCCGCTGATCAACCGCGTGACGCAAGGGCTTTATCCTCCGGCGTCAACGGTTAAACCCTATATGGCAATGTCCGCGCTGTTATGCGGGATTATTACGCCGCAAACCACCTTCTTTGGCGCGCCAACCTGGACGCTTCCCGGCACGCAGCGGCATTACCGGGACTGGAAAAAAACCGGACACGGTATGCTGGATGTCACTAAAGCGATTGAGGAATCTGCGGATACCTTTTTCTATCAGGTCGCTTATATGATGGGTATTGACCGTATCGACACGATGTTGTCTCAGTTCGGCTATGGCAAACCGACGGGCATCGACCTTAATGAAGAATATGACGGGCTGCTTCCCAGCCGCGCATGGAAACAGCGGGTCCATAAAAAAGCCTGGTATCAGGGCGATACCATTTCTGTCGGCATCGGCCAGGGTTACTGGATTGCCACCCCCATCCAGATGGTAAAAGCGATGGTGGCGCTCATCAACAACGGTAAGGTGATTGCCCCTCACCTGTTACTCAATGAAGAGAGCGGCAAAACGGTGGTTCCGTATCGTCCTTCAGGAACACCGGCACAGATAGCCGATCCGGCGTCGCCATACTGGGGACTGGTGCGTCAGGCGATGTATGGCATGGCGAATGCACCCAACGGAACGGGCTATAAGTTCTTTCACACCGCGCCCTACGGCATTGCGGCCAAAAGCGGCACGTCGCAGGTATTTAGCCTGAAAGAAAATCAGACCTACAACGCGAAAATGATCCCCATTCGCCTGCGCGATCATGTGTTTTATACCGCTTTTGCACCGTATAAAAACCCTAAGGTCGCTATTGCCTTGATTCTGGAAAACGGCGGAAGCGACGGCGTTACCGCCGCACCCATCATGCGAAAAATCCTTGACCACCTGTTTGATCCACAGGCTGATACCACACAGCCGGATCAGGCGCCATAGTCAAATAAGCAAAGCGCCATCAGAGAAGGATATGCCCGGAATATCCGCATACATCAGAAATAGTTACGCAGATATTCCGTCAAACACAGCATTGCCATCGCCTGCCCGTAAGGCATAGAGGTCAACGGAATATGACGGTAAAAATCGAGATCGTGGCCCATGCCAGTGCCAAATGACGTTTGCAGCAGTTCGCCTTCCGGCGAGATATGTTTCACTATCCCCCGAATGGCTTTTTCCGCCACCTGCGCATAGTGCCGCCCGACATAGCGTTTGCGCACCGCTTTAAGAATACCGTAGGCAAAACCCGCCGTCGCCGACGCCTCAAGATAAGAGTGCGGATCGTCAAGCAGCGTATGCCACAAACCGCTTTCATCCTGACATTTCGCCAGCGCGGCGATCTGCGCATTCAGTACCTGGACCAGATAACGGCGCACGGCATTATTTTCCGGCAAGTCCAGCAGTTCAAGAAAATCCGGGATCACAATGGTCAGCCAGCTGTTGCCGCGCGCCCAGCGAGCGTTAGCGAAGTTATGATGACCGTCATAGCTCCAGCCGTGGAACCACAGCCCCGTCTCTTTATCCATCAAATTCTGCACGTGCAGCAGGAACTGATAGGTTGCCTCTTCCACATATTCCGGCCGGTTCAACAGTTTACCGATTTTCGCCAACGGCAGCACCGTCATCATTAGCGTGTCGTCCCACATCTGCTGATGATTTTCCCCCGCCAGCGTGATGTGCTGCATTCCGCCGTGATCGGTACGGGGCATTTCATTCATCGCCCATTCGGCCCACGTTTCCAGCCACGGTAAATACGCTGGATTACGCGTCTCTTCATAGCGATACGCCAGCGTTAAAAATGGCGCCATCGTATTAACGTTTTTCGTCGTCGCGCCTTCCGCAAAACGATCGGCAAACCAGTCATCAATGATCTTACGCATCGTCTGGTCGCCGGTCTGTTGGTAATAGTGATACATTCCGTACAGGCCCACGCCGTGCGTCCACTCCCATCCGGCCCAGCCTTTAGTATCGATCACGCGTCCATCGTCCAGTCGCAATAAAAATTCGCCTGTCTCATCTTTAATATTGACCAGGTTATGCGTCACCTTTTGCACCAGGGCTTTTAGTTCATCTCTGGCGATAAAATGCTCAGGCTGACGCAATAGCGGACTGTGTTTGACTGGATAAACCATCATTTGCTTAACCTCTGTGTAATGTCGAATTCAGTGCTGCGTGCAGTTTTACCGCCGACGCAGTCGATTCGCTACAGTAAAAGCTAAGCTGGGCGGAAACCTTTTTGTTTCTGCCATTGCCAGAGCGTAAATGGCAAAAACGCAAAGAGTCCGGCAACCTACCTCACCATTTTATAAAACAGCGTTTCTATTTATTCAAAAAGAGAGTCAGGTCTGCTACCTGGCAAAGAAAGGGGCGGTTAGCGGTAGTTCACAATCACCTGATTGCTCCGCACTTTTAACGCCGGGATAAGTCGGCCGCCGCCGGGGACTTCCCAGACAAAGCGGAGCGGCTCGACTGCGGGAACATGAGCAAAACCGTGGGTCGTGCCACTCTGACCATCAAGTTCTACGCAACGGGACTGGGAACATAAACGTACCCGTAAGCCCGCGGGAGTCGGGCCATTCAGTTCATAACGCCAGGCGACCAGCGTCATCACACCGGAAACCGGCTGGCGCGCCGACAATGGCGAAGACGATGCGGAAACACCCCGGTAATTTAAGGTTACACCCATACCGCTATCCTGCCACGCGCCTTCGCCTGCGGCCTGAACCGTCAGGGGAAAGAGCAACAACGCCAGCCATTTACGCATTATTTTCCTCCAATGGTCGCCGTCATGCGGATATGACGGTTATCGGAAAGCTCAAGGTTCGACAACACCACCAGCTGCGGTAAACTGCGCCGCAAAAAGCGGGACAATAATGGACGTAGCGCATGGTTAACCAGTAATACCGGCGGCGCACCAAGCATTTCCTGGCGAGAAAGCGCTTCTTGCGTCTGCGCCAGCAGGCGATCCGCCAACCCAGGCTCAAGACCGCCGCCGCCCTGCAATGCCTGAAGCAGCAAACGCTCCAGCGCGGTATCCAGGCCAATCACCTGCACTTCTTCATTACCGGGGAACCACTGTTGCGTAATCGCTCGTCCTAATGCCACGCGTACCACGGCGGTTAATTCATGCGGATCGCTTTGTAACGGCGCATGTTCCGCCAGCGTTTCCAGAATGGTGCGCATATCGCGAATAGGGACTTTTTCCGCCAGTAAGTTTTGCAGGACTTTGTGTAAAGTCGTGAGGGTCACGACGCCGGGGACCAGATCTTCCGTGAGTTTAGGCATCTCCTGAGAGACACGATCCAACAGTTGCTGCGCTTCCTGGCGGCCAAACAGTTCGGCGGAGAATTGGCCAATCAAGTGGTTAAGGTGCGTCGCCACAACGGTACTGGCTTCCACGACGGTAAAGCCCTGAATTTGCGCCTGCTCTTTCAGGGCGCTTTCAATCCAGATGGCATCAAGGCCAAAAGCTGGATCGACGGTTTTCTCGCCCGGTAGCGTTCCCGCCGCCGTGCCGGGGTTAATAGCCAGCCAGCGTCCCGGATAGGCGTCCCCGCTGCCGATCTCTACCCCTTTCATCAAAATACGGTAGCGCGCAGGCTGTAAATCCATATTGTCGCGAATATGGACCACCGGCGGCAGGAACCCCATATCCTGCGCGAATTTTTTACGAATACTGCGAATACGTCCGAGCAATTCGCCATCCTGTTGAAAATCCACCATCGGGATCAGGCGGTAGCCCACTTCCATTCCCAGTGAATCCTCAAGCTGTACGTCATTCCAGGTGGCTTCGACCACCGAGTTATTTTCCGGCATTTTTACCGGCTGCGGCTCCTCCGGCGCTTTTTCTTCACGCCCGCGCAGCCACCATGCCAGGCCGAGCAAAGCGGCGGTAAAAAGTAAAAATACCAGGTTAGGCATTCCTGGCACCATGCCAAGCAGCCCCAGCACCGCCGCCGCCAGCAGCATCACCCTTGGATTACTGAACAGTTGGCCAACCATCTGCTCGCCTACATCCTGATCGGTACTGACGCGGGTCACAATGACGCCCGCCGCCGTGGAGATAACCAGCGCCGGGATCTGGGCGACCAGGCCGTCGCCAATGGTCAGCAGAGTGTAGCTTTCCGCCGCGCTGCCTATGCTCATTCCGTGCTGCAATACGCCGACCAGCAGCCCGCCGACCACGTTAATGACCATGATGAGAATACCGGCGATGGCGTCGCCGCGTACAAATTTACTTGCCCCGTCCATCGAGCCGTAGAAGTCGGCTTCCTGAGTGACTTCCGAACGCCGTTTTTTGGCCTCGTCTTCACCAATCAGACCGGCATTAAGATCGGCGTCAATCGCCATTTGCTTACCGGGCATACCATCCAGCACAAAGCGCGCGCCGACTTCGGCAATACGTCCGGCACCTTTGGTGATGACCATGAAGTTGATAATGACGAGGATGATAAAAACCACAATCCCGATCGCGAAGTTACCGCCGACCAGGAAATGACCGAACGCCTCTACCACCTTTCCCGCCGCCGCCGCGCCGGTATGCCCTTCCATCAAAATAATGCGCGTTGAGGCAACGTTAAGCGCCAGACGCAGTAGCGTGGTAAACAGCAGGATGGTCGGAAACGCGGCAAAATCCAGAGTACGCTGGGTAAACATCGCCACCAGCAGCACCATGATCGATAGCGCAATATTAAAGGTAAACAATAAGTCGAGGATAAAAGCAGGTAGCGGCAGCACCATCATCGACAAAATCAGCAGAATGAGGATCGGCCCGGCAAGAATTTGCCATTGCGTCGATTTCAGGTTGCTGGGCAGGCGCAGCATCGCGACCAGATTAGCCATCAGTATTCTTCTCGTTCATAAAATCCAGCGCTTCTGGCACCGGAAGGTTCTCAGGTTGTGGAGGACGTTGCCCGCCCGCAAGCCGCCAGCGTTTAAGCTGCCAGACCCAGGCCAACACTTCCGCAACGGCAGCATATAACTGCCCGGGAATTTGCTGACCGATTTCGGCGTGGCGATATAATGCCCGCGCCAGCGGCGGCGCGTCTAAAGTGGGAACCCGATGTTCAGCGCCGATCTCGCGAATGCGCAGCGCTATTAATCCAGCCCCCTTCGCGACCACTTTCGGCGCGCTCATTTTGTTTTCGTCATACTGCAGCGCCACGGAATAGTGCGTCGGGTTAGTGACAATGACGTCCGCTTTCGGCACATCTTCCATCATGCGGCGCTGCGCGGCGGCGCGTTGCATCTGGCGAATTTTGCCCTTAACATGCGGATCGCCTTCGCTCTCTTTAAATTCGTCGCGAATGTCCTGCCGCGACATGCGTAATTTTTTCAGGTGGCTAAAGATCTGGAAAAACACGTCAAATCCCACCATCGGAATCACGCCCAGTACCACCAGTAACGCGCAGAGTCCAACCAGATCCAGCGCATTCCCCATTGCGACGATCGGCGACTCCGCCATCAGGCGCATCATTTGCGGCCAGTGATGCCAGAGATAAAAGCCGGTAACGCAGCCGACCAGCGTGGATTTCAACACCGCTTTTAGCAGTTCCGCGCCGGTCTGCGCCGAAAACATGCGCTTAATTCCCGGCAGCGGGTTTAATTTAGAAAATTTTGGCTGTAGCGACTTACCGCTAAAAATCAGGCCGCCAAGCATAACCGGCGAGATAAGCGCCACCAGCACCACGCCCGCGATGAGCGGTAGCAGTGCCATCATCGCCGCTTTAATCAGCAAAATTATCTGCCCCAGGATCAGGTTAGGATCGTTCACCATACGGTGATCGAAGTGCAGGCCTGCTGAGAGCATTCCCGCCAGCTGCCGCGCTAACGACTCGCCGCCGAACCAAATAATACAAACGCCCACCAGCAATATCAGCAGTGAGGTCAGTTCTCTGGAACGGGGGATCTGCCCTTCTTCCCGCGCTTTTTCAAGTCGGTGGGGTGTGGGGGCTTCTGTTTTGTCGTCGTCGCTCTCTTCTGCCACGCAGCAAACCCTGGATAGATTGATAAGCGAGAATGATGCCAGAACCGCTTTACGCCAATGGGCAGAGTAAGCGGTAAAAAAGGCGGGGTTTATGGCGTTAATAGAGATAGCCGGATACGATAAGAAAGTATCGTATCCGGCCGGGTTGACGGATTCGGACCCGATAAGCGCAGCGCCATCAGGTCAAAAAAGCTTAAAAGCCAAGACTGTCCAGCAGGTCGTCCACCTGATCCTGACTGGCAACGACGCCAGCTTTCGAGGTATCCACCTGCGGGCCGTTGAGCAAGCTTTCGTTCTCGCGTTTTGGTCGCGCGCTCTGTTCCGGGATGTTTTCCAGCAGCACCATTAACAACTGGCGTTCAATCTCCTGAATCACGTCCATCATGCGTTTGATCACCTGACCCGTCAGATCCTGGAAATCCTGCGCCATCATGATGTCCAGCAGTTGCGCGTTAGTAAAGCTGGTATGGCCCGGGACATCCCTGAGAAACTGGCGCGTATCCGTCACCAGTTCACGGGCGTCGGAAAGCTCGATCGGATTGTCAAACCACTCGTCCCAACGTTGGGTTAGCGCTTTCGCCTCTTTTTCCATCGCATCCTGATGCGGCTGCGAGGCTTCGACACTGTTTAGCGCGCGTTCCGCCGCCTGCGCCGTCATCTGGACGACATAATCCAGACGGTCGCGCGCATCAGGGATCGCCTCCGCCGCTTCGGCAATCGCCTGGTCCAGCCCCAGTTCACGCAGGCTGTCGCGCAGCATTCGGGTCAGACTACCGATGCGCGCAATGATGTCTCCTGCTGAGCCTTCATCAGCAGGCTTGATAGATGGTTGCATCATCATCGCATCCTCACATGCCCAGTTTCTCAAAGATTTTGTTGAGCTTCTCTTCCAGAGTCGCTGCGGTGAACGGTTTTACGACATAACCGCTGGCGCCAGCCTGTGCGGCGGCGATAATATTCTCTTTCTTGGCTTCCGCCGTGACCATCAACACGGGTAACGCCGACATGGCGCTATCGGCGCGAATGGTTTTCAGCAGCTCCAGGCCATCCATGTTCGGCATGTTCCAGTCGGAGATAATAAAACCAAAGCCGCCCGCCTGGAGCTTGTTCAGCGCATCGACGCCGTCTTCGGCCTCTTCCACATTGTTAAATCCAAGCTCTTTTAAGAGGTTGCGCACGATACGACGCATGGTCGAAAAGTCATCCACAACCAAAAATTTAAGCTCTTTATCCGCCATAAAATACTACTCCTGGTTCAAATACGTATCGCCTGTCCGGCACTGATTTTCGCCAACATCTGCTGGCTTACCTGGCTAAGATCGACCACTTCGCTTACGCCACCCATATTGATGGCCTCGCGCGGCATGCCGAACACCACACAACTTGCTTCGTTTTGCGCAATGGTCCAGGCGCCAGCCTGGTACATCGCTAACATTCCAGCGGCGCCATCGTTGCCCATCCCCGTAAGAATGACGCCTACGGCGTTGCGCCCCGCGTGTTTCGCCACCGAATGAAACAGCACATCCACGGAAGGCCGATGCCGGTTTACCGGCGGGCCATCATGAATTTTGATTTGATAATTCGCCCCGCTACGCGCCAGCTCCATATGCTTGTCGCCGGGCGCAATGTAGGCATGACCTGGCAATACGCGTTCGCCATCCTCGGCCTCCTTCACGCTGATTTGACAGAGTTTATTCAGGCGCTCGGCAAACGAGCGGGTAAAGCCAGGCGGCATATGCTGCGTAATAATCACTGCCGGACTGGAAAGCGGCAGCGGTTGCAGCACATGTCGGATAGCTTCAGTACCGCCCGTTGAAGCGCCGATAGCAATCAGTTTTTCCGAACTGAGCAGCGGACCGGCTTTTAAGGTTGCCGGGGCCGCCATCGGTTTATGTGCGGCGATGCGGGCCCGCGCGGCGGTACGCACTTTTTCGGCGATCATCTCGCTATACGCCAGCATACCTTCACGAATACCAAGCTGCGGTTTGGTGACAAAATCGATGGCCCCCAACTCCAGCGCCCGTAGCGTCACTTCGGAACCTTTCCCGGTCAGCGAAGAGACCATCACCACCGGCATCGGTCGCAGGCGCATCAGTTTTTCCAGAAAATCGAGGCCGTCCATACGCGGCATCTCAACGTCCAGGGTCAATACGTCCGGATTAAATTTTTTGATGAGATCCCTGGCGACCAACGGGTCCGGCGCAGTCGCCACCATCTCCATATCGCTATGGCTATTAATAATTTCAGTCATGATTTGGCGCATTAGCGCGGAATCATCAACTGACAATACCCTGATTTTACTCATGCTTTATCCTTACTTAGCGCATACACCGTCTGTCCGCGCAGGCTAAACTCGCGCACGAGGTTGCTAAAGTTTTCTGAGTGACCGGCAAACAACAGTCCGTCAGGTTTAAGGAGTGGAACAAAACGGCGCAGAATGTCCTCCTGAGTCGTTTTATCAAAATAGATCATGACGTTACGGCAAAAAATCGCGTCAAAGGGACCGGGTACGTTGTACTGCTTTTCCAATAAATTAACGGAGGAAAATTCAACATAATTGGCCAGTTCCTGACGCACGCGCACCAGTCCTTCATGCGGCCCCGTACCGCGCATGAAGTAACGTTGTAGCTGCTGCGGCGATAACGTTTTCAGTTCGCTGAGGCGATAAATACCGCTTCTCGCTTTTTCCAGCACTTCAGTATCAATATCGCTGGCGAATACTTTCCAGCGACCGGGGGCCATCCCTAACGCATCCGCCAGCGTAATGGCGATACTGTAAGGTTCTTCTCCTGTCGATGCCGCCGCACTCCAGACGCGGTACTCGCCGTGGCGGCGACGCGCATGTTCCGCAAGGATGGGAAAATGGTGCGCCTCGCGAAAAAAAGCGGTCAGGTTGGTAGTCAGAGCGTTGATAAAAGCCTGCCACTCAGCGCTGTTTTGATTAGCCTCCAGCATACTGAGATAACGGCCAAAATCATCCAGTCCCAGGGCACGCAGCCGACGGACCAGGCGGTTATAAACCATATCCCGCTTATGGTCGGCCAGCACGATCCCTGCGCGCTGGTAGATTAATTGACATATCCGACGAAAATGCGCGTCGGACAGCGCGAGGCGCTGTGTCATCTGTAACAATACTGACGTTTGCCCGGAGGGCAGAGATGATGTCATAGCGCCTTCTTAATCACATTCAAAGTACAACGGGCGCGCCCTGCGGCAGCGCCATGCTTCCCGTATTACACATTTTTTGCTTTTATCTATGCGAACCAGACGAAAGGGATCGGCGGGTTCGCAAATTAATCGATAACCGACAGCACACAGCGCACGTCGATCAGAAGGTTTCCCAGTTCGCATCATCCCCGGCGGCTAAGGGCCGCGGCGTATTGCCGGACTGAGCGTCCACTGACAAACGCATCTCAGGTTTATTTGCCACCAGCGGTCGCGATGCCAGGCGGAAAGCCGATACCGCCTGGGTCAGACGGCTGGCCTGCTCTTCCAGCGCGGCGGCGGCCGCTGCGGATTCCTGAACCAGCGAGGCGTTCTGTTGCGTTACGCGATCCATTTCGGAAACGGCCAAAGCGACCTGATCGATACCCCGGCTTTGCTCATCCGAGGCGGAGGCGATTTCGCCCATGATATCCGTGACGCGCGTAACGGCATTGACGATGTCAGTCATGGTTTCCCCGGCGCTTTCCACCAGCACAGAACCGGTATCGACACGCGAGACGGAATCTTCAATCAACGCTTTTATTTCTTTCGCCGCCTGGGCGCTGCGGCTGGCCAGATTACGCACCTCGCCTGCCACGACCGCAAAACCGCGCCCCTGCTCTCCCGCGCGCGCCGCTTCTACCGCCGCGTTCAGCGCCAGAATGTTAGTCTGGAAGGCAATACCGTCGATAACGCTGATAATGTCAGCGATTTTTTTCGAACTGTCGGCAATTTCGTGCATGGTGTTTACCACGCCGTCGACCACTTTGCCGCCATGACGCGCGGTCTCGGAGGCGCTTTGCGCCAGTTGCGAAGCCTGACGGGCGTTATCGGCGTTTTGCTTCACGGTAGCCGTCAGTTGTTCCATGCTGGCCGCCGTCTCTTCCAGAGCGGATGCCTGCTGTTCGGTACGGGAAGAGAGGTCGGTATTACCGGCGGCAATTTCACTGGTGCCGGAATAAATCGCATCCGAACCTTCACGAACCTGCGTCACGGTGTCAATCAGCGAGCGTTGCATATGTTCAACCGTTCCCGCCAGTTCGCCAATTTCATTACGTCCTGAGACAGTGAGCGTTTTCGTCAGATCGCCGCTGGCAATTTCACGGATATGAGTAATCACTCGCGCTAATGGGTTAAGCAGGGCATGACGAATGCCGAACCAAACCACCATCAAAATCAGCACCAGCACGACCGCAAGCCCCCCCAGTTGCCATTGCGCAAAACGGTAGTCATGAGCGCTTTGATCAAATGTCTGGCGGTACAGGTTTTCGCTCACCCGGGCGTAATTGCCCAGCGCCTCGCCCAACGCGTTTTGCATTCCCTGGGTTGGCTGGGCGAAGTAGGCATCCATATTGCCATTGTCCAGAAACTGAATAAGTTCGGCTAATGCGGCCTGATAGCGCTGATATTTTTCATCGACGTTCGCGCTGGCCTCCGCCATCGCTGGCAATGGCGTCATGTTTTTGAAATTGGCGTAGTGCGCCGCCGCCTGTGCGAGAGTCGTTTTTGCATTCTGGAGTAAATCCGTTTTGGCGCTGCTCTGCTGGTTAGAAGCGTCCATCATCATGCGTGCGGCGGAGCGGCTCAGGTTAATGCGCGTTTGCAGCATTAAGTCCCATGTCGACGTGAGTTCGCTTTGTTGCTGGCGTAATTCGTTAGAAATAACAAAACCTTGCTTGTTATGCTGTAATGAAGAAAACAGCAAACCACCGGAAACAAGCTGTAGCAGTGCGAAAACCCCCAGCACCATCATCAGCATTGTGACAACGCGGATACGGTTAAACATAAGGCACCTTCCTGATAACGAGTTATCAACGTTATCGGCACCTGCGGTGATAACTTTACTTTTGCAAAAAGGAAATACGCTGTTCCGGAAGACGACATTGCCAATGACAGTGTCGCAGCGGCGATGCCGGCGCAAAATGCAGGGGCTGGGCGCGGGCGATGAAGAGGCACTCTCACCGCTGGCGGAAGCATAACGGTGAATATTGCCGGATGGCGCGACGCCATCCGGCAACGTTATTACGCGACGTGTGATGCTGCGATATCCAGCAGCGCCATCTCTTCGCTGTTAAGCAGTTTTTCGATATTCACCAGAATCAGCATACGCTCGCCGAGCGCGCCCAATCCCGTCAAATATTCTGTTGACAAGGTCACGGCAAATTCTGGCGCCGGACGGATCTGTTCCGCCGTTAACGACAGTACGTCAGACACGCCGTCTACCACTATCCCGACGACACGTTGCCCCAGATTCAGTACGATCACTACCGTATTATCATCATACTCAACGTCGCCTTCGCAGAATTTCACGCGCAGATCGACAATGGGGACAATCACGCCGCGCAGGTTGGTCACCCCTTTTATAAAGGCCGGTGTATTGGCGATGCGCGTCACCTGGTCATAGCCACGGATCTCCTGCACTTTCAGGATATCGATGCCGTACTCTTCATTTCCCAGTGTAAACACCAGGAATTCCTGACCTGACGGCTCGCCGGCCAGTTTGCTTACATTACTCATACCGGTCATATTATTCCCTTCTCACTCAATCAGGCGGCTGTGATCGCCATACGTTGTTCGCGGTTTAAACCCTGCAATGCGGAAACATCAACAATCAGCGCGACGCTGCCGTCGCCCAGGATCGTCGCGGCGGAAATCCCCGGTACCTTGCGATAATTGCTTTCCAGATTTTTGACCACCACCTGGTGCTGACCGATGAGCTGATCGACCAGCAGCGCGTAACGGCGTCCCGCGCTTTGCAGGATCACAACAATGCCCTGCGTGGCTTCGGTTTTCGCCCCGTCCACGTCAAACACTTTCCACAATTCGACCAGCGGCAAATACTCGCCGCGAACTTCCAGAACCCGTTCGCCGCCCGCCAGCGGATGAAGATCCTCTTCACGCGGTTGCAGCGACTCCATCACCGCATTTAACGGCAGGATAAAAACTTCTCCCGCCACGCGAACCGACATCCCATCGAGGATGGCCAGCGTCAGCGGCAGCAGAATACGAATCGTGGTGCCGGAGCCTTGTTTTGACTGGATCTCAACGTGACCGCCCATCTCCTGAATGTTACGTTTCACCACATCCATGCCAACGCCGCGACCGGAAACATCCGTGACCTGTTCCGCAGTTGAGAATCCCGGCGCGAAGATCAACATGCCTACTTCATCGTCGGTCATGTTTTCATTCACCGCCATCCCCTGCGACATGGCCTTCGCCAGGATACGCTCACGGTTAAGCCCCGCGCCGTCATCGGTCACTTCAATACAAATATTCCCGCCCTGATGTTCTGCGGAAAGAATCAGGTTGCCGACAACATTTTTCCCCGCCTCAAGGCGTTTTTCCGGCATTTCAATCCCGTGGTCGAGACTGTTGCGCACCAGGTGCGTCAGCGGGTCGATAATGCGTTCGATCAGGCTTTTATCAAGTTCAGTGGAGCTCCCCACCAGCGTCAGCTCTACCTGCTTGCCCAGTTTGCCCGCTAAATCGCGTACCAGACGCGGGAAACGGCTGAAGACGTACTCCATAGGCATCATACGAATCGACATCACCGACTCTTGTAAGTCGCGGGCGTTACGTTGTAACTGACCCATACTGGTAATGAGATCGCCGTGGTTTACCGGGTCCAGCTCATTAGAACGCTGGGCCAACATTGACTGGGTAATCACTAACTCGCCGACCAGGTTTATGAGCTGATCCACTTTCTCTACCGCCACGCGAATGCTGGTGGACTCGCGTTCACGCGCAGGTTTTTCGCGCCCCGCATGATGTTCATGGGCCGCGCTTTTGGCGGCTGGCGCAACGACTGCCGGAGACGCTACCGGTGCTACCTCGGTTTTCTCTTGCGCTTTTTCAACCGGCGCGGTGACCACTTTTTCAAAAGCGATCTGATCGGCCTCGATGACAAAACAGAGCACCGCGACAATGTCATCTTCCGCGACGCTGCCATCCAGAGTTGCCGACAGTGAATCCGCCCCCTTAACGACATCCGTCAGAGTAGCCAGATTGCCCAACTCTTCTTCAAGCAGATCGACCTCATTGGCTTTCAACCGTGAAAGTACAATGCGCAGTTTACTCTCGTCACGAGGCGATTCGGTTTCGGCTACGCTCTCTTCCTGGATCGCCGCGCTTAGTGCCGCGGTTTCTACGACCGCCGGCGTGGTTTCGCCTTTCGCCTCCAGCGCCAACTGGCGTAGCGCATTGCAGATATATTCGAAGCTTGCGGCATCCGGCTCTTCGGAGTTTTTATAGGCGTCGAGCTGTTCCTGCATAATATCTTTCGTTTCCAAAAACAGGTTGATAATGTCGGTATTGAGCTGCATTTCACCGCGTCGGGCTTCATCCAGCAGGTTTTCCATTAAATGCGTGGTTTCCTGCAGAATAGTGAAGCCGAATGTGCCCGCGCCGCCTTTAATGGAGTGCGCCGCGCGAAAAATGGCGTTCAGTTGTTCAGCGTCCGGGGATTCCGGCACCAAATCCAGCAGATGCTGCTCCATATCAGCCAACAGCTCGTCAGCTTCATCAAAAAATGTCTGATAAAAATCGCTAATATCCATGCTCACGCTATCACCTCGGTTCCGCTTTTGGCGATGTGGGTACGCTTGCCGGCGGGGCTGCCGCAGGCTGTTGTAATACACTTACCGGCTCATTCTGGCTTTCAGCGTTTTCATGCAAAATGGCCTGTTCCGCCTGTTTGTTTAACACCAGCAGGCTTATACGGCGGTTGATGGCGTCATCAGGACCGCGATCGCTCAGCCGCATCGTGGCGGCCATGCCAACCACCCGTAATACTTTCCCGTTATCCAGCCCCCCAGCGACCAGTTCGCGACGCGAGGCATTGGCGCGATCGGCGGATAATTCCCAGTTGCTATAGCCTTTTTCGCCGTTCGCGTAGGGAAAGTCATCGGTATGGCCGGCCAGGCTAATGCGATTAGGTATACCGTTTAACACTGGCGCAATCGCACGCAGGATATCGCGCATATACGGCTCAACTTCGGCGCTGCCGGTTTTAAACATCGGGCGGTTCTGGCTGTCGATAATCTGGATGCGCAACCCCTCCTGAACTAAATCAATTTTCAGATGCGGACGTAACGCGCGCAGTTTGGGATCGGATTCGATCAGTTGATCCAGATCGCCACGCAGTTTGTTTAAGCGACTCTGCTCCATCCGTTTTTTCAGCTCGTCGATATTCGGCTGCTTTTCCACTTCACCCTGTTGTTGGGTGTAATCATCGCCGCCGCCTGGTATCGGGCTCTCGCTATTGGCAATCCGATTCCCCCCCGTTACCGCGGTGGCCAACGGCGTACGAAAATATTCGGCAATCTGAATTAATTCTTTAGGGCTGGAGATGGAAATCAGCCACATCACCAGAAAAAAAGCCATCATCGCCGTCATAAAATCGGCGTAGGCAATTTTCCAGGAACCGTGTGCCCCGCCGCCGTGCGGTTTGTGCCTGCGGCGTTTTACGACGACAATGGGATGAGCCTGATTTTTCATGCTTCCTCAGTCGTCTGCTGCTGGTTTGGGTTTCTCACTGCGCGAACGTGTTCTTCCAACTCAATAAACGATGGACGCTCACTGGAATAAAGCGTTTTACGTCCAAATTCCACGGCAATCGGCGGCGCATAGCCGTTCAGATTAGACAGCAGTGTAATTTTTACGCACTGCATCATCTTAGTGGTTTCGGCGCTCTTCTGGCGCAAAACGGTCGCTAACGGTGAAATGAATCCATAAGCCAGTAAAATACCGAGGAACGTACCTACCATGGCATGGGCAATCAGCGCCCCCAACTCCGCTGCCGGACGATCGGCTGAAGCCAGAGCGTGAACCACCCCCATTACCGCCGCGACGATACCAAAGGCAGGCAGCGAATCCCCCACCATCGCCAGACTGTTGGCCGGGACTTCCGCCTCGCTTTCATGGGTTTCAATCTCTTCATCCATCAACGCTTCAATTTCGAACGTATTCATGTTGCCGCTGATGATCAGGCGCAGATAATCGACAATAAAATCAAGCATTACCGCATCGGCCAGAATACGCGGATAACTGGCGAAGATTTCACTCTCTTTCGGATTTTCAATATCGCGTTCAAGGGAGAACATCCCCTGCTGGCGTGATTTGGCCATCAGGCGATAGAGCAACGCCAGCAAATCCATGTACATAGATTTTGTGTATTTCGAACGACGAAATAACAACGGGATCGCTTTCATCGTGCCTTTGATGGCCTTCCCGTTGTTGCCGACAATGAACGCCCCTATCCCTGCGCCGCCAATGATGACCAGTTCAGCAGGTTGATAGAGTGCCCCAAGGTGTCCGCCGGTCATGACATAACCGCCGAAAACTGTACCGATAACCACCAGGTAACCTAATAAGATAAGCACGACATCATCCTTCCGCTGTTGACTATGACAGGATGCGCAGTCGGGCGATTAACGCGAAGGCAAGGCAAAAAAAAGCAGCGGTAATAACTTACCGCTGCTGGAGTGTTTGTCCACACCGTTTCGGTTAAACAGCCTGTTCGATCTGTTCATCCAGCAGTTGTGGAATAATATCGGCAGCATCTCGGGAAAGTTTACGTCTTTTTACTGCGCGGGATGGCGGCTGGCATAAACTACACGCAAAGCTGCCTACGGGCTGATGCGCATGGGTAATAAAGTTCCCACCGCAGCAGTTACAGCTCGACAATTCGAGCAACCCACTTTCAACAAAACGCACCAACGTCCATGCGCGAGTCAGCGCCAACAACGGCCCTTCAGGCGGTTGCGGACACTGCTCAAGATAAAGCCGATAAGCTTTAATCACCGCATCCACACCGCTGCATAAGCCGGTTTTCAGTAAAAATTGCCAGGCGTTGCAGAACATGGAGGCATGAATATTTTGCTCCCAGGTCATAAACCAGTCTGTCGAAAATGGCAGCATCCCTTTAGGCGGCGGGCTACCGCGTAATTCTTTGTACAGCCTGATGAGGCGACCACGGCTGAGCTGTGTTTCGCTTTCCAGCATTTGTAGACGAGCGCCAAGATTAATCAACTCCATCGCCAACTGGATATCGCGAGCTTCCTGAACAATGCTTTTTTCACTCATTATCATGCCCTTTTCTTACGCGCCGTATCGTCCACTTCATTGAGCAGACGCGTTGAAAGCATGATACCTGTGTGAATCTGCTGTAAATCATCGACGCGCGAATCCTGAGTCAAACGGGTGATCGTCTGATGATCGTCAAACCGGAAATGACAAACTAACTGGTTCGTCTCCGCCAGTTTGACCATCTGCGGCAGGGTCAACGCGCCCAGTGTGTTTGCCATCTCTTCGTTGATACCGAGGCGGAACATCGCAGATGCTTTGTCCTGGACGATCAAACGCTGTGCAAGGAGTAAATATGACAAATTGATGTCATAAATGTGTTTTAGCAACTCGGATGTATGCATTGTTCCCATCCAGAATAACCAACTTTATTTTTGTGCGACGTAGCCGCACCCCGTGATGTCGCCGGGAAGGCCCGGTAAAAGAAGCAAAAAGGTCAAATGCATAGCAGCGCTCAGACATTATGGACATTGTGACGTATAACGCAGCTTCCCACTGGGATTCGCCTTACACGTTTACATCAATTTTTACAAATGCCTAAGATTTTTCCTAATTCGACGCAACTCTACTCGTCAGCTTCGTGACATACAACGGAGCGGGACGGCGATTTTAGAAAATATGTGATGCAGATCACATAATTTAACAGAATACTTACGATAAAACCATCAGTATGGCTTTTACTTTGTTTAATTAATAACCTAATGTTCACTTTTTCTATTCCACACTGCTGAATAGGGGTACGTCAACACCAAATTCTTTTTTGTTTCTCTCTGTTAAAATAACGCCAGGATAATAGATAACAGGCTATTATTTCTATTTTAGAAACAATTTTATTTTACCTTTAGTAAACAGTGGCTTAAATATTAAACGTTATTAATTAATCTCGTCACAGCATACGCCCTCCTCTGTTAAAAATAAGCTCATTTGATTTAACTTTTAGCTTTCCTTGTTCACCCGTTTAAATAAACCATCCTGGTGGTGTGTAAAAAGTGTCTTATGCCACGATTCTTTACATAAGAATAATTAATGATTAATTATGATGTCCTTCACATTAATGTGGCATTAGCGCATTGCAGAAATGCGATAAACAGAGTAAAGCTAAAGCACAATCTCATATTCTTGCAATCAAGGAGCGAGTTATGAGCTACACCCATATTCTTGTCGCCGTTGCCGTCACCCCGGAAAGTCAGCAGCTACTGGCTAAAGCGGTCTCTATCGCCCGCCCTGTTCAGGCGAAAGTAAGCCTGATTACTCTCGCTTCCGATCCTGAACTGTATAACCAGTTCGCCGCGCCCATGATGGAGGATTTACGCGCGGTTATGCATGAAGAGACCGAGAATTTTCTTAAGATGCTGGGGGAAAAGGCGGATTATCCGATTGAACAAACTTTCATCGCATCAGGTGAGTTAAGCCAGCATATTTTGGCTGTGTGCCGCAAACACCATGTTGATCTGGTCATTTGCGGCAATCATAACCACAGTTTCTTTTCGCGCGCATCCTGCTCGGCAAAAAGTGTCGTTAGCGCCAGCCAGGTAGATGTGTTGCTGGTGCCGTTAGCGGGCGACTAGTCGCCGCTCGCGATATCTCAGGCCAACTTAGGGAACGTCGCCACGTTGTTCTGCTGCTGACGCTCAGGGCTACGCGGCGTGACCTCCTTTAGGTCATGAATAAAACGCTCCTGCCAGCGATTAATGTCATTTTTAACGATCACGTCCAGCATTTCCGCATGGCGCGAAATACGCTCGGCAAGGGGCATCGTTAACGCGCGATTGAGCGCCGCCGCCACGTCATCCCGATCGTAAGGATTGACGATTAACGCCGACGTCAGTTCATTCGCCGCGCCGGCAAACTGTGACAGTACCAGTACGCCAGGGTTAGCGGGGTCCTGCGCGGCGACAAACTCTTTCGCCACCAGGTTCATCCCGTCACGCAAAGGGGTGACGAGCCCGACGTCTGAATAACGGAATATCTTCATTAACAGTTTACGGTCAAAATGCTGATTCAGATAATAGAGCGGCGTCCAGCCCAATTGTCCATATTTCCCATTAATCCGGCCTGCTTCCGTCTCAAGCTGGTGGCGAATATCCTGATATGCCTGTACTTCTCCGCGTGACGTAGGCGCAATTTGGGTATAACGAATTTTTCCCCGATGCTGCGGATAGTTTTCCAGTAGCGCTTCATACGCCAGAAAACGTTCCGGCAGCCCTTTCGAATAATCCAGCCGCTCAACGGAAAAAATATTCTTCACATTTTTCAGTTCCGCCTTGAGCTGCGCCAGTTTTGGCGGCAACGGCCCGGCAGCCTGTAGAGCAATCTCATCGGGCTCAATACCGATAGGATACACTTCTGTCTGGAAGTCTTTACCCCACGCGATATGCTGCTTGCCGCTGCGAGTCGTGACTCGCGTTTGACTCGAAAGGCTATCCAGAAAAGCCAGGCGATCATTTTCGGTCTGGAACCCTAGCAGATCAAAGTCACACAACTGCTCCAGCAGTTCATCATGCGGCGGTAAAGCGTTAAAAATCTCCGGGGTCGGGAATGGAATATGCAGGAAAAAACCAATTCGGTTGTTCACGCCGCGTTTACGCAGCTCGCTGGCAAACGGTAACAGGTGGTAGTCATGCACCCAAATGATGTCGTTCTCTTTAATGAGGGGCAATAACTTATCCGCTAATAGCGCATTCACCCGCATATAGCCTTCCCATGCAGGACGCTGAAACTGTACCAGGTCCAGACGATAGTGGAACGCAGGCCAGAGAACCGCATTGGAAAATTGACAGTAATAATCTTCGTAATCTTGTTCGCTCAGGTTAAACGATGCCCAGGTAATATTACCTTTTGTCACCTTTTTTAATGGCTCATCCTCGTTACCTGTCTCGCCACTCCAGCCGAACCACAACCCGCCAGCCGCTTTTAGCGCGCCAAGCACGCCAACGGCGAGGCCGCCGGCGCCGCCTTTATTATCCGGGGGGGCAATTCGATTAGATACTACGACTAAACGACTCATAGCCATCTCTCCTGTTATTCATTACTTGTTGTTCTTGTTGTGGATAATTGATTTGTTCCAGCCAGCGCCAGACATCGGGTACGCTTTCCAGCCGCCATGCCGCCTGGGTTGCCCCGACGCCCACTTTTACGGAAATTCCGCCAGCGTGATTCACCACGCCAAAGCCAGCCTCATCGGTCAAATCGTCGCCCACAAAAACGGGGATCCGTCCCGCAAAGGGCGCCTCCTGCATAAAGGCGGCAATCGCTTCGCCTTTATTGGTTCCCTTAGGTTTGATTTCCACAACACATTTACCAGGCTGCAACGCCAGTTGCGGCCAGTGCTGCGTAACGTGTTGCGCAAGCGCCAACAGCGCCGCTTCATGTTCCGGAGCCTGACGGTAGTGCAGCGCAAACGCCATCCCCTTCGTCTCCAGCTCCGTTCCGGGCAGCGCTACAAGCGTCGAACGTAATAACGCCTCCACCTCACGGACTACCGCTTCAGGAAGGCGCACGATATGGGTTTTACCATTGATGTCACGACGCTCTGCCCCGTGAACGCCAGCGAGCGGAAAGCGAAAAGGCTTCGCCAAAGCATCCAGCTCAGTCATTGAACGCCCTGAAATCAATGCCAGTGCCCCTGCGTTGTGCGCCGCGAGACGGTCTAACAACTGAAGGATTTTATGCGGTACCACTACCTGATCGGGATGAGGCTTTATCTCTGCCAATGTGCCATCAAGGTCAAAAAAATACGCATAGTTCGCAGTGAGTTCGGGGGATACGGTTAACGGTTCTGCCACCCTGGTCTCCTCCTTATCATCATATTGAGACTCACAAACGGTCTCATTAGTCATGTAAGTATAGACAGTGTGACGCTGCTCGCCATTTAGAAAGGCCATCGCCAGCCGGGGTAGCGGCTGGCGATGACGTGAAGCTATACTGTTTAGTTGAGTGTTAATTCATCAAATCGTACGCTTCGCTTTTTGCTTATAATGGTCGAAGATAACTGCTGCCAGAAGGATTCAGCCGCGAACCACACACTGTGCAAAAGGTGAAATGTTGAGCAGGTTCATCGCGTTCTCCACCGTTTCTGATATCAGTACGCTCGCCACCACATATGAGATTTTTCCGAGGCCGCCTTTCAGGAATACCCCCTAAGACACACGCAGAAATAACGATTAACTCATAACCCAGGGAAGTCATTAGCCACCATGACATAACCCAGAGCGAATTCATCAGCCAAAAGGCAGGAAAGCCAGCCCATTAATCCATAACATCAGCCAGCTAATCCTTACGGCCCTGGGTGAATAACGATTACCAGGGATAATAGATATGTTCAGCCTGTTCGCGAACCGGCGCATCGTCTCCCAGCAGTCTGGCGGAAAGGGTTAGCGCGAAATCAAAGACATGACCCAAGCCTTTGCCGCTAATTAAATTACCATCTTCAACAACGGGCGCATCCACATAGACACCTTCCGGAACCGCTTTCCACAGGTCGCCGGAACAGACATAACGACGCCCCTTCAGCAATCCGTGAGCACCCAGCACCCTTGCCGCCGCGGAACAGATAGGACAAATTAATTTGCCTGCCGCATCATGACGCGCAACGAAAGCGATCACCGCCGGATTAGCCGCCAGATTAGCGCTCCCCTGCGGACCGCCCGGCAGCACTACCGCATCGAAAAGCGCCTGCTGGCGTTCACTCAGCGTGCTGTCCGCAACCATAGGAATATCATGGTAACTCACCACCGCCCGTGATTCAGCACACGCCAGCGTTTCGACGTCGATATGCAAACGTCGCAGAATATCAAGAGTAACAATGGCCTCTGCTTCTTCAAATCCTGGCGCCAGCAGCACCGCGACCTTTTTCATTGACTGCTCCTTGTTAACGAGTCACCCATCAAAACTGCGCTTAACCGAATAACGTGCTCGTATGATTAATGACATTAAAAATGATCTACCGCAAAATCGGCTAGTTTATAAAAACAGGCATATTTGCTCTCAACCGTTTATGCGTGTGATATCCAGACTGACTAATGTTTATTTTATTGAAATTACCATACTTGAAAGGCTTACCTCATAATCTGAAATAATGTTTCATAAATCAGAAAACCATATAATATCATTTAACTTTCAAATGGTTGTAACTGCTCCGCACTCAAAATCATTACACCTGAAAAAATCACACCGCTGAAAATGTAAAAAAAGATAAACAATTGCATTTAAGGATTTTCTTATTTTCATTGACGCGCTATTCTCATTACCGATCGATAAACAGGAAATGAGATCGCATAAGGGACTGGCGGAACGGAGTTCTTCTGCTAAGAGTATTTATTGTGCATAGAGATAAGAATGTGACAACGATCCGTTGCATTCTCGTCTGTCATGCACATCAACACTTTCTGGAAATAAGGATATTGTTATGGCAGCTGTAGGAATGGTTCAAAAGCTCAACACGCCAATGAACCTTGAGTTTTACGCATCAAATCTTTACCTCCATCTAAGCGAATGGTGTTCTGAACACAGTTTAACAGGCACCGCCACCTTTCTTCGTACCCAGGCGCAAGGCAACGTGACGCAAATGATGCGCATGTTTAATTTTATGAAAAACGCCGGCGCCACCCCTATCGTTAAAGCCATTGACGTTCCGGGTGAAGAGCTCTGCTCTCTGGAAGAATTGTTCCAGAAAACCCTGGAGGATTATCAGCAACGCGCCAGCACGCTGTCGCGTCTGGCAGATGAAGCGAAAGCGCTGAATGATGCCTCAACGCTCGATTTTCTCCATACCCTGGAAAAAGAGCAGCAGCAGGATGGCGTACTTTTACAAACTATTCTCGAAGAAGTTCGCAGCGCTAAACGAGCAGGGTTATGCCTGGCGCAAACCGATCAGCATCTCCTTAACGTCGTGACCTATCAGCATCACTGATAGCGGCACCCCGAGCGACAATATTGAGACGTTATTAGCCGGATAGCAACGCGAAGCAGCTTATCCGGCCTACACCGTTTCTGGTCTGTTTGCCAGAGGTGGCACCTGTCGCTACTGGCGTATTATCGGCACATCATGCCAGCCGACAGGCGCGAAACGTCTCTGTCTTGTCCGGGCATTACCCCAGCATCTCACGTACAAACGCTTCTATTTCTTTATTCTGACCGTTTTCAAACAAACATCGCTGGAAACGCGGCCCTGAAACCGCCGTTTTAACCAGTTCAGGATCGATAGCCCGTAGTGTATCCAGATAATTCTCTTTGACGACCGCGGCCTTAACCTGATTCAAAATGCCCGCATTGCGTACCTGCGGCGCTTTGCGCTCAGGCGGATACCCCTCACCTTTACGCCCGGTAAACGCTTTTTCAAAGATGAAACGCACGTTCAGCTCAGCGCCCCAGCCAAAGCCTTTCGCAAATGGCAGGGACAACGCATTGCCGTTGTTGATCTGCGCAAACAGAAAAGCATCTGCCGGATCGATGCAATAGCCACAAATGACACCTGGATGAATATTTAACGACATCAGCGCGCCCTGACCAGTGCCACAGCCAGTAACCACAAAATCAACCGCGTTTGCATTAAGCAGAATACTCGCCATGATGCCTAAATGAATGTACGTCAGGTGATGGTCATTTTCGTCGCACATGCCGACGTTAAAAACGGGAAATCCCTTTTCATTGGCGACGGCGCTAAGTTCGTTATAAATGATGGCATTTTTGCTGGCCTGGCTATTTTCCATCATCAGTGCAATTTTCATCGTGTTCCTCCTGAATGCAGACGGTCGCGCCTGCGTAAATCATGACGTTTTGCCCACATTACACATTTGCGAACATGCATTCAAATTTAATGAAACGAAGTTTCATTAAATGAAAAGACGCTCACACATTTTCTGTTCCCGCTGTAAATCCCCTGCCGTTACCTTTAATCAAGGCGAATCCGTAAGTTATTCCAGCCATTGACGGTGCAAGACACGAGGTAGCATGGTCTGATACCGAACTGTCGGAGCGATTTTATGAAGCCTCTTATTTTTACTCTTTCACTGCTAGCCCTGACGGGATGCACCATTACTCGACAAGCGCAGGTCAGCGAAGCCAGCCCGATAAGCGGCATCGTGCGCCTGACGTATAACCAGCCGCTATTTTTTACTTCACGGACAGATGACTATGTATCTCACGGGACCGCAACACGCGAATGCCAGCAGATGGGCTATGCCGATGCCGTTTCGTTTGGTCAGCCGGTAGGAACCTGTAGCATTTATGCGGGCTCGTTGTGTCTGAACACCCGATTTACCCTCTCCTGGCAGTGCCGGGGCGTTGCCGTCCCGCAAATCATGCCGCTTTATTATTAAGGCGGCTGGCTTAACGCCGACACCATGTACAATGGAGGAGAGTGCAGGGTCGCTATTGCCAGCATGAAGGTGCTGGCTTTTCTTTATTTTTATACGCTATACACTGGCGTTAATGCGTTTTATTCCCATTCGTATTTTTAATAATTAAATTTAATATTTTACCTTTTGCAAATAATAAAATAACAAATTATAGTGGCGCCACATTACCGTATATCTTTTGCTATTTGTGGAGCGGAACCATGCTGAAAACAGAAATGATCGACAAACTGAATGAGCAAATGAATCTGGAGTTGTACTCCTCCCTGCTCTATCAACAAATGAGCGCGTGGTGTAGCTATCACAGTTTTGAAGGCGCGGCCGCATTTCTTCGTCGCCATGCGCAAGAAGAGATGACGCATATGCAGCGCCTGTTTGACTACCTTACCGATACCGGAAGCCTGCCGCGCATTCATACCGTTTCTTCGCCCTTCGCTGAGTACGCCTCGCTGGATGAGCTGTTCCGCGCGACCTATGAGCATGAGCAGCTTATTACGCAAAAAATTAATGAACTGGCTCATGCCGCAATGACCAGCCAGGATTATCCGACATTTAATTTCTTGCAGTGGTATGTGGCAGAACAGCATGAAGAAGAAAAACTGTTCAAATCTATTATTGATAAATTAACGCTGGCGGGAAAAAGCGGCGAAGGGCTTTATTTCATTGATAAAGAACTCTCCACCCTGGATACGCAAAATTAATCCAGCACGTCCTTACACGGTGAGACGCGCTCTCACCGTGGCGTATTAATGGCGGCAGATTTTACTCTCATGCGTTGAAAAACCGTCCTCCACCGCAATAAACTTTCCTTTCGCCGCCAGAAACGCGACCAGTTCCGCCGCCGTCATATCTGATGCTGAACAAGTGTGAAATCGTGCCCGCTCGCCAAAGCGCGCTTTTATTGCCGCCTCCAGCGAGGTATGCGTGTACTGCTCGCCAGACTCAATCATCATGTTGAGCACTTCGTGACCATGAATGGAATCCATAACCCCTCCTGAATAAAACTCGTAGCCTAATGTGTCCGTGTACGAGCGACTTTGCGCTAGCGCAGGTTTGCGGCGGTTGTCCGCGTCTCCTTCCATATTCGCTTTTATGCCCGGAACTGTAAATTTTACAGTACACCCATTGTAACGACCATTTGACGAAAATAGCGTAATGCCTTACCCTGCGCCGCGGATATCACCGTTCTTTGTTACCGGGGTAGTAGAAAGCGTGAAAAACAGAACTCTGGGCAGTATTTTTATCGTGGCAGGCACCACTATCGGCGCCGGGATGCTGGCAATGCCGCTGGCAGCGGCTGGCGTTGGTTTCAGCGTCACGCTGGGATTGTTGATTGGCCTGTGGGCGCTGATGTGTTATACCGCGCTACTATTACTGGAGGTATATCAACACGTTCCGGCGGATACCGGGCTGGGCTCGTTGGCAAAACGCTATCTTGGACGTTACGGACAGTGGCTTACGGGATTCAGTATGATGTTCTTAATGTATGCGCTCACCGCCGCCTACATTTCCGGAGCCGGAGAATTACTGGCATCCAGTATTAATAACTGGCTTGGCGCCACGCTCTCGCCCGCTGCCGGAGTACTGCTGTTCACCTTTGTTGCCGGTGGGGTGGTATGTGTGGGCACCTCGCTGGTCGACCTTTTTAACCGCTTCCTGTTTAGCGCGAAGATCATTTTTCTGGTCATCATGCTTGCGTTGCTCACGCCACATATTCATAAAGTAAATCTTCTTACGCTTCCTTTACAGCAGGGGCTGGCGTTATCCGCCATACCGGTCATTTTCACCTCGTTTGGTTTTCACGGAAGCGTGCCGAGTATTGTGAGTTATATGAACGGCAATATTCGCCGGCTGCGTTGGGTCTTTATGACGGGTAGCGCCATTCCGTTAGTGGCCTATATTTTTTGGCAGCTCGCCACGCTGGGAAGTATCGACTCGCCGACATTCAGAGGGCTACTAGCCAGCCATGCCGGGTTAAATGGCCTGCTGCAGGCGCTCAGAGAAGTGGTCGCTTCGCCACATGTCGAACTGGCGGTCCACCTGTTCGCCGATCTGGCGCTGGCGACCTCTTTTCTGGGCGTAGCGCTAGGATTATTTGATTACCTGGCCGATCTATTCCAGCGCCGCAGTACGGTGTCCGGACGCCTGCAAACCGGGCTGATTACCTTTCTGCCGCCGCTGGCGTTTGCGCTTTTCTACCCACGCGGATTTGTGATGGCATTAGGCTATGCCGGCGTAGCGCTGGCAGTGCTGGCACTGCTCATCCCTGCCATGCTGGTCTGGCAATGCCGTAAACAGAGCCCTCAGGCGGGATATCGTGTGGCAGGCGGCACGCCAGCGCTGGCGCTGGTGTTTATCTGCGGCATTGTCGTGATTGGCGTCCAGTTTTCGATCGCACTGGGGTTCCTGCCCGATCCAGGTTAACGCCAGGCAAAGATTACCGGGCCCGGACGCCGTCCAGGCTCGATAATCATCACGCTATGGCCGTTTACGAGCCATTAATGCAGGCAGCACTGCTTAAATTTTTTGCCGCTCCCGCATGGACAAGGATCGTTACGCCCCACTTTCACCTCTGCTTTTATCGGCATCTGTAGCGGCGTCGTGTGCGGATGCGCCATCCACCAGGCATGAAGCTCAAGCGCCGCGATACGGATAGCGTCAACGCTTTTATCGAACGCTTCCGGGCTCATTTTATCCAACAGCGCAAAGTTTTCTTCAGTGCCGTGTAAGGCAATCGCTTCCAGCGCCGGTTTTAGCGTATCCGGCAAGTCAGACCAGTCGGACAGCGACACTCCGCGCATGTAACCAAAGCACCATTCTTCAACAATCGTTAATTCATGGCCATCAACTTCTCGCAGGCCAAACAGCGGCTCGAACTGTTCTGGATAATCTTCAAGCCGGGCGGCTGTGTCCGCCATGTGCTGGAACACCAGATCCATAAATCGCGTCATTTCTTTTTCAGATGTCCAGCGCGGTACGTACGCGGGTCCCCCCCATATCGCGACCAGCCACTGTTCCGGCTCGATGGGACGCGGAGAACTTAGTACCGCAGTAATCAGACCGTCCAGCTCCGCGACATCCAAAATGGCCTGATCGGTATTGTATTTCGTCAGCACATCATCCAGCCATTCCAGCTCGTTCTCGTTTAATGGTTCCATTTTCATAACGCTTTTCCTCAGTGATGACTTCCGCCTGTAGGCCTCTTACATTGCAGCGGATAAAAATAATTTTTTTGCAGGCAGTTTGGATGGCAACCATCAGGGGCCAGATTAACACGAAATGAGGAGGATTCCGGAAGTTAACGCACAAAAGGAGGATCAGGGCGCAGATTTTCAGCCAGGAAGCGCTCGCCCCACACAAAAGCGAGAGATGGGTTTCTCGCTATATTATACTCATGCTAACTTATACCACCGCCGCGGACAGATAAAACCGCCCTCTCAAATAGAGCTTATTTTCAGTAAAAAAGTGTTTAATGAGTTCGTCTACCGCTTCTCTGTCAGCAGAAAAGGTTATTTCCATAAACAGCGTATCGTACCCTATTTTGATATTTTTTTTCTTACAGTAAACACGGATCTCATCCTGCACACTCAGCAACGGCAGGCTAAATGTGTATAGCGGTTGCGGTTCTTTTTTCGCCGCTTTCTCAAAAACTTTAGTGACCAGATCTCCAAGATCGCGCTCTGACCGGGCACCGTTATTAAAATGCAATAAATTACGTCTTTTTACCACCCAGCCTCCAGCCAGATACCGCCAACAATAACTCTCACTTCAATGTGTGAGTCACATAATCACATCCAGAATCAGCTCCAGATAGTATTTCAAATAAACAGCCCGCACTATAGCGCATACTTTTTTCAGACACAGTTTACAGGGATACTCTCTTTATATCCACGCGCACGGTTGCCTTAATCATGTCTTCCGCGATAACACAGTTTGTCAACCTATTCTATATAACCAAGCTTAAACAGAACCTTACCAGCCAGCGATATCAGCTCAGGATTTTCAGGATAAAAACGCAGTAACGGCAAAAAAACCGCCTCACCGATAATGCTCCGGCTATTAGCATGGTTTGGGCGCAATCCCCAGATATTCTGATAAGTCATCGGCACGACCTGCCCATTCATGGTTGTGTTACCGATATACAGCATAATATGCCCTGGAATATAGACCAGCGTAGTAAACGGTTTTCCGTATCTGGTGAGATAATCGATCCGCATTTGGGGACTTTTATGACTAAGATCGACCACCCGTCCAGCAGCCTCTACCTGCGCGGATGAATGTCTGGGCAGGAATATGCCAAACGGCATTAACAGGCTGCGGACTTCGGCTGAACAATCATTATAAAAGTTAAAATTTCCCCAACCGTAGGGGGCGCCGTGCATTGCTTTCATTAGCACAGCGATATTTTCCGGCGTCATTTTCCACGGCATAGCCGTAAACTCGTTACCGCTTAGCCAGACCCAATGGATAAACGCGCGACCGTTGCTGCCGCGAACTGGCGCCGCAATCAGGAACTGGCCCGCCCGTTGATGTCGGAACGGTAAAATAGTGCCCGGTCGCCCGGTGAAATAATAGACGCCTGCGGCATGGACAGAAACCGGCGCGTTGATAAATGCCCCCAGTTGCTTATGAGCAAGCAAAACCCACTGTGTTATAAATTTCTGATCCGTACTGGCAATATCTTCACTATGAACCCAGCCAGTTACCGCTGGTGAAACGACATATTGCCAGCGTTGGTCTTTGCTCTTCGCCAGCGTATAGACCGGCGTACCGGGACGCAGCGAAGACATTTGTAAATTATCAAACGGATACCCCTCGCCCGCCTGACGGGGATCGTTAAAGAGCGGGTCGTCCGTTGGCAGCGCTCTGACTAAACTTTCCCTGACCATAATGCCTCGCCGGGAGGCATGATAGATATTGTCAATCTGCGTATCCGTATTCCCTCTAACCTCCTCTTTCCAGCGAGAGGTATAAAGTCTGAAGTTTTCCCCCCAATAAGCACTGCCGTCGCTAAGAAACTGCTTAATACTGGCATCCCGGGCCTGTGCTGCGTTTTTTTTCAGCAATGCGGTAATATAAAAACCATTCCACGGCGAGTGCGCTTCACTGTCCATTCCGAAATAATGAGATTTTAGTGCGTGAAAGTAGCGTTGTTGGGTAGCACTATCAATAACCGGAATAGTGTAATCAGCCGAGTCCGGAGGTATCCATTTATCAACCGACTGTGAATAATCCGCTAACGGAAAGCGTGTTTTTGTCGGGTCAATATAGCTCCCTGCGACAATTTCATCTTTGGCTGTTGATCGGTAGGTCGTCTGGTGGCAAGCGGTGAGGCACAATGGTATCAATAAAACGGCCCAGGTTTTCTTTTGCATCATCATCTCCGTAAAGCGGGGAAAGCATAATATAGAGACTGACCAAAACCGCCATTCACGAAAACCCGAAATTATCTGTAGTTGACCTGTTATTAAGACAATATTGCAAAACGTGATTAAAGCATGATGCGGATCACATTACCTTATGATCAATATTAGTTCGCTATCTACCTTTAGTTAAATTGTGCAGAAAATAACCCTGAACAGTTATATACTCGTTTAATTTGCATAAATACCCCACTGACCCGCCCCTGTTTTTTTCAGACAATACATACTGTAGCGCGTCAGTTCTACTTTTTTTATATACTCTGCAAAGTCATTTTCATCGACGTAGCCAATAAAATTACGCGCATCACATGTTGAAGAGGAAAGCTCTCCTGAAAGAGAGTAGGTTACGATTGCACTCTCAGGCTCATACAAAATAAAAAAAAGTAAAAAAGCGCAACCTACAATCCCAATATTAATGAAGCTAATAAATAATTTTGCATTATCGGTATATTTCACTGGCAGACCTACTCTCTTTAATAAAGCAGGCATAAAACATATCAGCATTTTTTATAGAGATTAATGGATTTTATCGGCTGATTTACCCGACGTTTAGTATTTACCAGGCATAAGTTCTTGCGGGTCGGTAGCACATAACTGTTGTACTGGCAGAAATGCCGCTACCGATGTTTTTTACTGTATATCGCACTGGAGAGTTCACGCTCGCGGTCGGCATACAAACTGAAGGCACAAAAAAACCACCCGTAGGTGGTTTCACGACACTGCTTATTGCTTTGATTATTCTTGTCTTTCCCATGGTACCCGGAGCGGGACTTGAACCCGCACAGCGCGAACGCCGAGGGATTTTAAATCGTGCGCTTTCTTTCTTAATATCAGTTAGATAGCGCGCATTTTCATAACATCTATTGTTATCACCATCGTTATCATTCAGTTAATTACAATAAGTGAATAGCCAATATTACGTATCCATTGACCATATCTCCGATCCCATTTACTGTGTATGCATCCAGCAAAAAAGGATTGTTTTATGGTAACCGCAAAAGAGTCGAATGCAGGAGCAATGCCTGAGTTAACTGATTTTGCTATCAGTTACTGCGCGCTCACTGAACATGTTCTGTTACACGCCAAATTCACAGACACTATGGCTTCTGTCCCATCATGGCCGTCGGTGCAATTCCCTGATCAAACGATCTGCTTGTCCCGTCGGCAAGCGGAAAATCTTCTTCGTGAACTAAAGAAAGCCGTCGATTACATAGATGCTGGCATTGAGCATTCTTCCATTAAATTCATCGACTAAAAGGTGTGTCATGTTCGTTGAACTGGTTTATGACAAACGTAACGTTGCAGGTCTTCCCGGAGCTAATGACATCATACTGACCGAACTGACAAAGCGTGTGCGCCGTATCTTCCCCGATGCCGAAGTGAAGGTTAAGCCGATGCAGGCGAACGGCTTGAATAGCGATGCTAGCAAAAGCGATCGTGAAAAACTCAACCGTTTGCTGGAGGAAATGTTTGAAGTAACAAATAAGTAGCTGGTTTCGGATTCTCTTGTACTTTCGTATTGTACCAGTACCAGCCACGGTAACTGGCGATTGTTCAGTAGAACAAGTATCAACCTACTGCTCACGCCCCCGCATAGTATGAGCTGTGGTATTCAGCGTCTCCCCCTCAGACCACTATCAAACTCACATACTCATATGGACATTATCATAATGAACGATGACCCCACATTACGCTAATCAGCACTGTCTTCTGATAATGAAAACTTAGAGTCACCAATCTACATCCAGGCCGAATAACCGGAACGGACGACACTTCTCTTTATGTAACTAAATCATCAAGATACAATTATGAAAAATTCAGCAGCATGAAATTTAAATTTCATACACATTATTCATATATAATAGTCTGACCCTACTCACAGTAACAATCAATTGATTGCGTTAAATAAATATAAATTTACGTTTATATCAGACATCTATTTCAGTTTGATTTACTTTTCATAATGTATTTTGAATATTACCTTATGCTATGTATTAACAGGAAGTATACATTGCCAAGATACAATCAACAGCAATAATGTGTACGGATATTATTATGGATACAATCATCACTCAGATAAAGAATAACATTTCCAGAAAAAGAGTATGATACTGGCGAATACTAATGAAGCCATCAAGATCTACGTATTTTTATCTCATTCAGTTTAAACAAACAATCAATAATTCAGCGACTCAACAGGAGAGTAGATAATGAAAAAGAATTTTCTTCACCTTTTGATAATGATTCTTTGCAGCTATATTTCTTTTGCCTGCGCGAATATCAGCGATTACAGAGTTATGACCTGGAATCTTCAGGGTTCTTCAGCAGCCACAGAAAGTAAATGGAATGTCAGTGTCAGGCAGCTTTTAAGTGGTAATGATGGTATAGATATTCTTATGGTTCAGGAGGCCGGGGTTATACCCGCTTCAGCAGTTCCAACCGGACGACATATTCAGCCTT
The DNA here is from genome assembly GCF_017573605.1 of Salmonella sp. 32070601201500089SM. Classification (NCBI taxonomy): domain Bacteria; kingdom Pseudomonadati; phylum Pseudomonadota; class Gammaproteobacteria; order Enterobacterales; family Enterobacteriaceae; genus Salmonella; species Salmonella sp. 32070601201500089SM. The sequence continues at coordinate 351,600 of NZ_JAGETK010000003.1, read as the reverse complement.
TTGGAATAGGCATTCCCATTGAGGAGTACACCTGGAATCTCGGAACTACCCGCCGTCAGGATATAAGATATATCTACTACTCGCGTATTGATGTTGGAGCACGCCGTGTTAATCTGGCAATAGTTTCCAGACAAAGAGCGGATAATGTTTATGTCTTGCGTCCGACAACTGTCGCATCTCGCCCCGTTATTGGTATCGGACTGGGTAATGATGTTTTTCTGACGGCGCACGCACTGGCTAATGGCGGTCCGGATGCTGCAGCAATTGTCAGATCGACCTATAACTTTTTTAATGAGTTCTCGACACGACATTTGTCCTGGTTTCTTGCCGGGGATTTTAATCGCGACCCGAACAGACTTGAAAGTGACCTGATGACTGAGCGGCTGGAAAGACTTGTATCCGTACTCGCACCGACAGAACCCACGCAAGTTGGTGGTGGTATTTTAGATTATGGGGTCATTGTCGATCGCGCCCCTTATTCACAAAGGGTTGAAGCATCACGTAATCAAACAACATCACACCTCGCTTCTGATCATTATCCTGTGGCCTTTTTAGCACAGCGTTGTTGATGAGAGGTCCATCAACAAAATTCTATGTATTCGCCATATTTATTTCCACTTATTATATTAGCAATAATAAGTGTGAGACTAAATCCGTATCATGATATCTATTAGCAGATAGTAAACAGCAGGAATAGTCAATTTTTCCCAATACAGGTAGATTTTTGTGATATGTATTCCCTAATAGTACAGCACATAGAATTAATAACAGGTGAGATTATGAGTTGTTTTACTAGTCCAGCAATAATGGAAATGTTAGGTCATTATAGATGGCGGGTTTACGAACCGTTCAGATTTTATCTCAGTAAAGATAAAAATGACGTAATTGAAGTACCAGTAGGTTTCATTACCGATCTTGCCACTGTTCCGCGTATTTTCTGGTCACTGTTGCCACCGGATGGAGAATACGCCAAAGCAGCAATCATTCACGATTACTTGTACCACTATTCACTACGTAACAGAAAAGAATCCGATCTAATATTCCTAGATGGAATGAAAGTACTCGGTGTGCCAAAATGGAAACAAACATTAATGTATCTTGCTGTAAGGATGTTTGGATGGAAATATTATGCCCCTCATACCTCACAGTCTGATTAATTTTCTCAGGTTGAGTTTCAAAATTAACAAGCTGGATATGTTATTAAAAAAGCATTGAAAGCTACTCCATTTTAAAATAGTAATTACGATTCCTAACGACTTTATCTTTTTCATCGGCAGTGGCACAAACTGTATTAATGCATCCATCGCAAACAGCATATTGCAGATTAATAAAAATTACAGTTTAACACGTTCCTTCATCCATCCGTAAATAAATGATTCATTAGCCTGACGCTGTTCAGCCAGTTCCAAATAGCGTTGCCCCTGACTACAATTTAGTGCATGAATAAGTATTATTTCACCTTCATTCCCCCGATTAGAGAGGAAAAATTTCAACGCCGACAGAGTACGTGGACCAATCTGACCATCCACTAACAAATCCGGATAAAATTTTTGTTGTTCGTTAAACACATTCAGCCAACGCTGGAACCACTTAATCGGGATTAATGGCCCCATATTTACACCCGTATCACAAAGCTCAGCAGCGACAGAGTGAGATATGATGGCGACTTGATCGAACCGCGGACCATACCAGTAATCAGCCTCAAGAATTTTTAACGCTTGATCACGGGTAAGATTTCGCATATCACCCATGTAACCATTAGCTCGCGCTGTCGTCAGGGTGATCCCCCAGTTAGTTGGACCGCCTCTGTCGTCAGAGTGATTAACGTAACCGCCCTCCCTATCGAGGATAGTCGCAAAGATTTCATCTTTAGTCATGATAGCTTCTCTCAATATTAATAAAATGCATCACCCGATTTCCATGTTTTATAATTCCATCAGGAATAGTGTCATCGACATTATAAATAATAAATAACTCTGTTCAGAAGTCAGCACCTATTAACAGCATTGAACAGACTACTGACAGTGGTCTGTTCAATTTAATGTGCAGCATACTTTAAACCTTATTTACCTGAAATGATAAATTGTATTACTGGCCTTGCATTATAAAATGACATTTTGTACACTTCAGCTTTTTTACCTCTATGTGTCTGACACACGCTATTAATTGAAAAACATGAACTTATTAACGAGCCGAATGCATCAATCCGTTGCTGTGTATTAGCCTGCGGGTCGGGGAGAAAAGGTATTACTCCAGGATTTGACACACTACTTATACTTACATAATCGGTATTTATTGTACTTGCACCATCCTTTATCTGACCTGTTGCGCTATCATAAACGAGCGCCACTGCCTTTTGAATATTCCCCGGAAAAATAGACAATACGGAAACATACTCACTTTGTAATCGTATCATGCTTTTTTCATAAGCATTAAAGTGACCACCTTTCGATTCCAGATAGTTGACGGATGGAGTCAAACTGTAGAAATTATTATCTGCGCGAATTTTATATCTGTACAGATTGCCGTTGAATGTTGAACGAGAATAGTATGATCTGGCTATAGCGTATGTTTGATTAATATCTGAGGTCATTGTAATATAACGACTATCGCTACTTCCACCAGCACATGATTCTCCACTGATCAATTTCTGCAGGTCCCGATTATACCCAAGTAGAGAGAACCCATCACGAAAAATAATATCCGGTGGATTTGAGTCCACACGATAAACAAAATCTATCGCATAGATATCAAAACTGGCTATTATTAAAGTTAGTAACATTAACTTTTGCATTATTCCACTCTCCTCTTACTTAGGCGTTGGGCCAAAGCATTCTGTTGCGCTGCATGTCGAAAATCCTATAAGGACTTTATTTGAAAATGTATCTACAAAGGATTTATATTTCCAGGCATTAACATCAAAATAAGCCATTATAGATTGTCCAGTAGCGTAAAAATACCGAGCTTGTTCCTTGAGCACTTCAAAAGAAGGAGACCATATACTCTGATTTGATACTGAGCACATAGTAACAGGAGTTCCACTACCACTACCATTAACGTTAACCAATTTTATACAAAAATAATTCCCATTATCTACCTGGCCAACGTGTAACTCGGTAATAACCCTAAATTTATAATAACCATTGCGATTATCCCCCGTCCACTCAGCGCTGGCGTTGAAAGAACAAATGAGGATTAATAACGCACAAACAGAAATGATTTTTTGCATAATACTCTCCTTACTTAGCCAAAAATATTTAAAAGCAGGAATTACTATTACGAACAAACTATTAGTTTCAATTCATATATGATGACATCCTTAATAGCCAGGAACTCACTTTCCAGGTCCGAAACATTCAGATGCACCACATGAAGAAAGTCCAACAAGTGCATTGGATGATAACGCCGCCTTAAAGGATTGATTGTTCCAGACATTTGGTTCAACATACACTCTTATAGATTGCCCTGTAATATAAAAATGCCTTGCCTGCTCTAACATAGTATTAAATGAATGTAACCATTTAGAATCATTTGAAATTGCACATGCTATAACCGGTGTCCCTCCTCCTGATTTTTTAACTGATTTTATGCAAAAATATGTACCACTGTTAAACTGACCGACATGAAAACCAGAAATAACCTCATCAGAATAATAGCTTATAGAACTATCTCCTGTCCATTCAGCCCATGAACTCAAAGGGCATGCTGCAATTAACAAAGCACAGACAGATACAATCTTTTTCATATTAACACCTCACCCCTATATAAACAGAACGATATTTTTATTTGTTTATTGTATATCTATCTTGTTCTATTAGATTTAAACAAAACTATCATAACTTACTTCAACAAAGAGTCACTAAACAGACTCCTCTCTTTTCATGTGAAGAATAACCGCTTATACTATTCAACGCATCAACGCACATAAAGCTTTCACAGCAAATAATAAGCAAGATCTATCCCCATTATTAAAAATCGTTACTAACACTTTTATTCTCATAAAGTCAATAACAAAAAATCAATTAACCCATTGTAATAATGAGTACCTATGACAACCATCTAATACTTTAATTATTAAGTACTCAGACAAACCACAACCTATAGCAAGAAAATAATTATATTATTTCCATAATAACACCCAATGAAAAACGAGAAAATTAAAACTCAAATTACAATAATTAACAAAAAACATAATTCAGTATAAAATTAAATATATGTTCAACTACTATAAAAATCTCCCTATCAGAACAATAATATTGTTTAATCAACTGAAGAAAAGTGTAATTGACATGTAAAAATATAGTTGAGAAAATCCCCCTTTACAGGAGGAAATATCAAGAGAATTAAAGAAATACGCATAGTATTAAGCTTTGTATTACTGGCATCATTTTCAACCCTCGCGCTGGCTTATTTTTGTGCAATGAATCCAGAGGTAACACTCCAGGAATGCGCAAAAATATGCGCTGGCGCAGGGGTCATGGGTATTCCAGGTTACCTGTAATACCTTTAAACAAGAAAGAGCTTTATTAACTTGTTAGTTTCGCCTCGCCGGCCAGTCAGGATTTGAGGTATCAACCCGGTTTACCAGTACCCTGTATTTCTTCCATTCGTCGATACGATAGGCAAGACTCAGCACCGCTTCGGATACGTGCTTTACCTTCAGTGCTGTCTTATCTGCAATGAGGCTGTTGGCAATACGATCTGATTTTTTCGACCAGCCATAAGTCAGCCGGATAATCGCATTCAAAACACGGAACTCACGCCCCGATAGTTCAACGATACACAAGGCGTCCTGGATCTGATTAGCTAAACGTAAATAGCCATTTTCCAGATCAGCCATACGGCACTCCTGTTGCGTCGGTACCGGCGCAGGGAATTTGTATATTTCAGCGGTATTTGACATACTCATCTCCGCAATTACCTACCGTTTTTGCACCAGAAAGCCGTTGGTGACCCCTCACCGCGGCTTTCGCCTTTTTGGTTGCTGTCATTTTCAGTCCCACCCCAGCGCATCCGGCCTGGCTCGTTCAGCCTTTAGCCCGGCATCAGCGAGAATCTCTACAGCTGTGAGATAGTTTCTGGATACCAGTACCGCCTCAGGTGGCGCGGCCTGAATCCCAAGAAAAGCCAGCTCTTTCGCCATGTTGCAGAAATATCCCTCAGCTTTACGCCTGCTGACTGTCGACTCGCTGATGCCCATATGCTCGGCGTATGATTTCTGCCCTACTGATGCAAGCCGGTTGAGCAGGACACTCTCTATCTCAACCGGGTTGATTTCTGGTGGGTCTAACTTTCGTGCAATTGCGTTCTCCATGGGTAAATATCCTCTATGGTTATTTGGCTGATGCCTCTTGGCTTGGTAAGCCATCGGTTGGGTTTGGGTAGAGATCAGGACGCAGTTCGTGTGGGGTGACTTTCCAGTCAATAGCTCTTGCCACTCGAACTACAAGTTCGCCGGGAACTTTGTTTTTAAACCAGCCGTTAACGGTCTGAGCACGGCGACCAAGTCGGCGTCCCAACTCAGCCTGGCTACACACGGAAAGGATCTTGCGTTGAACAGTTACTTTCATTGGTCGGTCTCATTGAGTGAAGATACAACCAATTATTCAAATTTAATCGATACTGTCAAATTATTTCGATAGTCATACCTACAGAAAAAATCTGTATAATGAAACCATGTAATTGTGCGAGAACGAAAAATGAACTTTGGAGAGCGTTTACAAAGAGTGCTTAATGAGACTGGGATCACCCAATCTGAGTTAGGTCGTAGAGTCGGCGCTACCTCTCAATCAGTTAATGGTTGGTGTCAGTCCGGCATTCTTCCCCGAAAAGATATCTTAGAGTTGTTACCTAAGGCCACGGGTAAGCCGTTGTATTGGTTCTTCATGGAGGATGATGAGGAATCGGATGTGCCTGAACGTCTAACACAAGGTGGTCCAACAGATCTCAATGACCGACAAAAGCGGCTCTTAGAAATATTTGATCAGCTACCGACTGTTGAACAAGACCGTTTTATTGAGCTGGCAGGCACCAGACTTCAAGAACTAGACGATTTCATGGCTGAATACCAAAGACGCAGAAAAATCGAGCCTCCTTCTCGCTAAACCAGCTTTAAAACTACTAACCGCCTTAACTGGCGGTTTTTTTATGTCATTAATTCACCCACATCTCGCTTTCTTAATCTTCCCTGTAAAATTAATCATCAAATTTAATTGACATGTATCGATTTAATCGATAATACTTAACCTATCAAACGCAGCAACGAGTCATCAAGGCAGGACGCCCACGAAGTAGCCGCCCGGGGCATACGAAGACCGGGATGAGATGGCAAGGTTAACGCGCAGCAGGTGATAAACGTTCCGCTGGCCGGCGATAAGGCAAACGAGGGTGAGAATGATTGATTTCGCACGTAAACCAGCTCGACAGCAGGCTGTCCCGCTCAACCGGATTGAGGTTTTAATCCGCCGCCTCTGCTACCTGCTGGCGCAGAAAGGAGATCCGGATGCTTAAACAATGCGGTTACTGCCGCAAATCCATTGATGAAGGCAAAGAAGTAAAAAACACACTTCTCTATCGCAACGGCTCGCAACTGGCGAGCAAAGAAAAGGAATATTGTTCCAGGCAGTGTGCTGAATACGACCAGATGGCGCACGAAAGTTAAATAGTAGATCCGAAATATGAAATGAAAAATTCGCCATTAATTTGGCGTGGCTTCATACACCCTGAATTTAAGACTGGAGAAATTATGGAAATCGTAAAAATCGAAATGAACCTGAAAGCAGTTAATAAGAGCATTGCTTTATTCAATTGCGAAAAGAGAGTCTCAGGCGTTATTCACTCAAATTCAACTGGCGAAACCACTGTGATTCTCGACGGTGGATATGTACTCGGAAAGTTCGACAGTCCTCATTGTGCTGTAAAAGCCATTTCGCTGCTCACAGTCAAGGTAAGTGATGGAGAACAAGCAGGGTTTGGTAATTACCGAAGTTACAAGCTTGATTACTCAGAAAAATTTTATCAGACCATCCATTAAGAAAACGCCCACCGAAGCGGGCGTGCCCTGTCCGGTCCAACCGACCAAAGCGAACCGGACCTAACAACCAGATATATCGGGGTGCTGTTAAGGCACCTCCATTCTACACGAATTGAGGACAAAACAATGAGTGGAACTAATCCTGTATTTTTAGTCCGCAAAGCAAAGAAATCATCAGGCCAGAAAGACGCTGTACTCTGGTGCAGTGATGATTTTGAAGCGGCAAATGCAACACTGGATTATCTTCTGATTAAATCCGGTGCGAAGCTGAAAGATTATTTCAAAGCTGTCGCTACTAATTTCCCTGTCGTTAACGAGCTGCCGCCGGAAGGCGAACTGAGCCTCACTTTCTGCGATTACTATCAACTCGCTAAAGACAATATGACCTGGACGCAAATCCCCGGCGTCACCCTGCCATCATCTGAAGCCGCCGCCGCGGCGCGCCAGCATATCGTCGATGGTGTTGATACCGAAACAGGCGAAGTGCTGGAAGACCACACCGAAAATTTTGGTAACGAAAGCAACAGCCCTGCCCAGGCAACAGCCCCAGCCCCCGAGCTGACTGTTGTCGCAACTATGCCTCTCCCCTCAACGATGGGATGAGCAGCCTGTTTATTCTTCATCAACCCTCTGGGCACAAATACACCAGGGATGGCTTCAACAGCCGATGGAGAAAAGCCAAAGAAGAAGCGCGGATCAAATACCCACACTTGAGTTTTGACTTCACATTTCATGACCTGAAAGCGAAAGGTATCTCAGACCTGCAAGGGAACATTTACGATAAACAAGCTATCTCAGGACATAAAAACGTGGAGCAAACAGCACGGTATGATCGCAAAATTGCTGTCGTTCCGGTCGTCGGTGGTCAATAAAATATTATGAAGTGATATTATGAAACAGCAGATTTCTGGCATAAAAAAACCACCCGTAGGTGGTTTACACGACACTGCTTATCATTGATTTTATTCTATTTTTCCCATGGTACCCGGAGCGGGACTTGAACCCGCACAGCGCGAACGCCGAGGGATTTTAAATCCCTTGTGTCTACCGATTCCACCATCCGGGCTCGGGAAAAATTGGAGGCGCGTTCCGGAGTCGAACCGGACTAGACGGATTTGCAATCCGCTACATAACCGCTTTGTTAACGCGCCAAATTTTTTTTGCTTTTCAGCCAGCATCCGCTTTACGCCAATGCTTTTAAACTGGAGCGGGAAACGAGACTCGAACTCGCGACCCCGACCTTGGCAAGGTCGTGCTCTACCAACTGAGCTATTCCCGCAGTATCAAGCAACTTTGTTAATCACTTGATTTTGTTATCGTCTGGCAATCAGTGCTGCCGTTCGATGCGTTGCATTCTACTTACCTGACGCACTGAGTCAACGATATTTTTCGTCACTCACGATCGTTTGCTGAAATTTGCGGCGAAACGATCACTGATCAAGCAAATCTCCGCGTGCAGCGCTCAAATATTGCAACATGGACCACAACGTTAGCACTGCTGCGACAAAGAAAAGCGCGATCCCGGCATACTCTACCCAGATATTCGGACGCCACAAGAGCCACGCCAGCGCCACCATCTGTGCGGTAGTTTTGACTTTACCGATCCAGGAGACCGCTACACTACTGCGTTTGCCCAGCTCCGCCATCCATTCACGCAGAGCAGAGATAATAATTTCGCGGGCTATCATCGTCGCCGCAGGTAACGTCACCCACCAGCTATGATAATGCTCGGTGACCAGCACCATGGCGATCGCCACCAGCACCTTGTCGGCGACGGGGTCGAGGAAAGCGCCGAAACGCGTACTCTGGTTCCAACGTCGCGCCAGAAAGCCGTCAAACCAGTCGGTAATAGCGGCAATACAGAAAATCAGCGCGCTGACCATCGGCGCCCAGGCGAACGGCAAATAAAACACCACGACAAAGAATGGAATCAGGATGACGCGAAACAGCGTGAGCAACGTAGGGATATTAAATTGCATAGTGACGGGTAACTATCTGTTGTCAGTGAAATTACCCCTATGTTGCTACAGTGGCCTCAATGTTTCAACGACCAGAAGATCTTTTCTGCCAGACCTTGCGAAATACCCGGCACTTTTGCAATTTCTTCTACGCTGGCGTTACGTAGTCCTTGCAAACCGCCCATATATTTCAGCAGCATCTGGCGACGTTTAGGCCCAACGCCTTCAATAGTTTCCAGCGTACTGGTATTTTTAACCTTCGCGCGTTTTTTACGGTGCCCGCCGATCGCGTGATCGTGCGACTCATCGCGAATATGCTGAATAACATGTAGCGCCGGCGAGTCCGGCGGCAGGCTAAACCCCTCGCCTTCCGGTTCAAAAAAGAGTGTTTCCAGACCGGCCTTTCTGTCCGCGCCTTTGGCGACGCCAAGCAGCAAAGGGCGATGCTTATCCCAGGGGACATCCAGCTCAGCAAAAACGGCTTTCGCCTGGGCGAGCTGCCCTTTTCCGCCGTCGATCAGAATAACATCCGGAATCTTACTTTCTTCTATAGCCTTGCCATAACGCCGACGTAGCACCTGATTCATCGCCGCGTAGTCATCACCCGGCGTGATGCCCGCGATATTATAACGACGATACTCGGCGCGTAACGGCCCGTTAGCGTCAAATACCACACAGGATGCGACCGTTTGCTCCCCCATGGTATGGCTGATGTCAAAACATTCCATCCGCTTGATCGCAGGAAGTTTTAATACCGCCGCCAGCGCGGTCAAACGCTGCGTGATGGTGGACTGCTGCGAGAGTTTAGTGATTAAGGCCGTTGCCGCGTTGGTCCGCGCCAGCTTGAGATAACGGGCGCGATCGCCGCGCGGTTTTGTCTGGACATGAATACGCCGTCCGGCAAGTTCCGACAACGAATCGGCCAGCAGCGTTTTATCACTCAGATTAAAATCGAGCAGTATCTCGCCCGGTAGCGTGCGCATCTGGCTACCCTGCAGGTAAAACTGCCCGACAAAGGTTTCCACCACTTCGCCCAGTTCCGTACCGCCAGGTACTTTTGGAAAATAGCTGCGGCTGCCCAGCACCTTACCCTGGCGAATAAACAGCACATGCACACAGGCCATACCCGCATCAAAAGCCACGCCGATAACGTCGAGATCGTCGCCCGCATTGGAGACAAACTGTTTTTCCGTGACCCGGCGTACCGCCTGGATCTGATCGCGAATACGCGCCGCCTCTTCAAATGCCAGATCCTGGCTGGCCTTTTCCATCCGGGCAATCAGCTGTGTTAAGACCTGGTCGTCCTTACCGGACAAAAACAACCGGACATACTCCACCTGTTGCGCATACTCCTCCTCGCTGACCAGTCCTGCAACGCAGGGGCCTAAACAGCGGCCAATCTGATATTGCAGGCAAGGACGCGAGCGGTTGCGATATACGCTGTTTTCGCACTGGCGGATAGGGAAAATTTTCTGTAACAGCGCCAGCGTTTCCCGCACGGCATAGCCATTAGGAAATGGGCCGAAGTACTCGCCTTTCGCATGTTTGGCGCCACGGTGCATCGCCAGACGCGGATGGGTATCGCCGCTCAGAAAAATAAAAGGATAGGATTTATCATCACGCAACAACACGTTGTAACGCGGTTGATACAACTTGATGTAATTATGCTCAAGCAGCAGCGCTTCCGTTTCGGTATGTGTTACCGTGACATCAATGTGTTGAATTTGCGCAACTAGCGCTTCGGTTTTACGCGAAGCCAGGTTGCTGCGAAAGTAGCTGGAAAGACGCTTTTTCAGGTCTTTTGCTTTACCGACATAAATAACCGTACCGCCGGCGTCATACATACGATAGACACCGGGTTGGCTGGTAACGGTTTTCAAAAACGCCTTTGCGTCAAATATTTCACTCACTGGCTTGTTAACGTCTCCGCATTACACAGGCCATGGCGGATTGCCAGGTGAGTCAGCTCAACATCACCATGAATGTTTAATTTACTGAACATACGATAGCGATAGCTGTTCACCGTTTTAGGACTGAGATTCAGCTGTTCTGAAATCTCATTGACCTTCTGACCCTTGGTGATCATCAGCATAATCTGCAACTCGCGTTCAGACAAACTGGCGAACGGCGTTTCCGTTTTTGCAGGCTCGATCTGACTGAGCGCCATCTGCTGAGCGATATCGGAGGCGATATAACGTTGTCCGGAATACACCGAACGAATAGCGCTCACCACCTCCTGAGGCGCAGCGCCTTTGCTGAGATAGCCAGCTGCGCCAGCCTGCATCACTTTGGCGGGCAACGGGTTTTCCGTATGGACGGTCAGCATGATCACTTTGATATCCGCTGTCGAGCGGGCAATTTTACGCGTCGCCTCAAGGCCGCCAATACCGGGCATGTTCATATCCATCAGCACGACGTCAACGGCGTTAGTACGGCACCATTTTACCGCATCCTCTCCGCAGCACGCTTCACCGACAACTTTAATGCCCTTTATATCTTCAAGAATGCGTCGTATCCCTGCGCGCACCAGTTCGTGGTCATCAACAAGAAGAACGTTGATCAAAGGAATATCTCCAGAATAGGGATAACGCTACTGATAGTTAATCGCCCTTATATTAGCTGGTTTTATCTCAACTTTGAAACGTAAAAAAACACCGGGTATTCGATTTTGCTCTCGTTTTTGGAAATTATGTTGTACGTCGTGTGGCAACTGCCAACGTTGTAGCCCCTTCTGACAGCGCTGTCCCGGGCTGCTATTTCATAATGGTGACAAAAATTTCACGTTCCGCTGTCTAAACACTAATTAGGGAATCAACTTTGTAACAATAATTAACGAGTAAAATACGCGTAATAAACAAAGAATGAAGAAAATATATGCATCACGCGGCAACGTTTATTTTGTGGGTAACCCCTCCGCTTTTTGATCAAAAAACAACCACTGCTATTTTTAGCGTAGCTTATGGTATACTCCGCCGCCTTAACATCTGCTATCGCACATTTTCACTGAAACATAACGAGGAAAATAAATGAGTACGCCTGATTTTTCCACCGCTGAGAATAATCAAGAACTGGCTACTGAAGTCAACTGCCTGAAAGCCATGTTAACGCTGATGCTGCAGGCGATGGGCCAGGCCGATGCAGGGCGCGTGATTCTTAAAATGGAAAAACAGATCGCGCAGATGGATGATGAAGCACAAGCGGCGGTATTTTCCAGTACGGTTAAGCAAATTAAACAGGCTTACCGCCAGTAGTAAAAAACCGGCTGTTAGCATCGCTTTCAGCCGGTTTCGCGTCTGGCGCGAAGCATCGTCAGCACGTCATATCAGACCTGTCGCCGCAGCGTAGCAGGCAATCTGTGTTTTATTTGGCGCATTGAATTTCTTCTGCATGTTTTTCTGATGGAAGTTAACGGTATTTTCAGAAATCGACAGAATAATGGCGATCTCCGATGAGGTCTTCCCTTCCGCCGTCCACTTCAGAATCTCTTTCTCACGTTTACTGAAACGCATCTCAGGCGCCATCACCATGTCGTCTTCAAATCTTGTCAGCGCCGAAAGACTCTCCCGCGCCAGCAGTTGCAACCTCAGCTCCACTTCATCGTAGGTAAACGAGGAGCAGCGTAAACTGCTACGGGAGAAAGATAAAAAGCCCAGCGCCCGGTTCGGCAACATCACACACTGGGTTACGCCTCTGCGTAATCCGAAACGCTGGGCGGCATCCCACATCGCCTGCGCTTCATGAAATAGCACGTCATCCCAATGTAAATGACCTTGCCTGAAATTTTCCGGCTTTAATACCGGATCGATCGCAAAATAGTTTTCGGACTGATAATGCGTTACCCACGCCGGAGGATAAGTGGTACGAAGCGATATTTTAGGCCGGGTAAAGGGGACGGGATGACGAACACACAGGGCATAATAATCAAATTCCAGCCGCTGTGTCTGATATTGCAATTCAGTATAAACATCCTCTGCTGCCGCCATCTCCTGAAAGCGTAACAACATTGCGCGTCGCCAGGTGAAGAAATCATTTTCCTGCATATTTTATGGTCACGCCTTTGATATTGATAATCATTATTATGAATAGCTTAAATTAACACATAAATAGTGTTTATATATAAGAAATATCGGACGAAACGTAGAATACTTGAGCGGCATTACAGTTTTTTGGCTTCCGCCTGAGAGCAAGGTTAATAATCTGGCAGAATGACTTCATAATTATTCATTGCGCTCGCCCAAGGCGCGGCTAATTCGGGCGAGCGTTGAAAAGGTATTATTTCACTAAAAATTTCTCAAGGAACTGGCGGGTACGCGGATGCTGAGGATCGGCGAACAAGGTTTTCGCCGGCCCCTGCTCGACGATTTGCCCCTGATCCATAAATATTGCCCGGTCAGCCACGTCACGCGCAAAGCCCATTTCGTGAGTGACGATCACCATCGTGCGCTTTTCCTGCGCCAGCTGGCGAATCGTATTAAGCACCTCGCCGACTAATTCAGGATCAAGCGCCGACGTCGGCTCATCAAACAGAATCACTTCCGGGCGCATCGCCAGCGCACGCGCAATCGCCACGCGCTGCTGTTGCCCGCCCGACAGGCGGCGCGGATAACGGGTCTCTTTACCGGCCAACCCGACTTTGGCTAACAGTTCCCGCGCCAGCGCCGTCGCCTCAGCTTTCGGCTCTCCCTTCACAATCACCGGACCTTCAATGATATTTTCCATCACGGTACGGTGCGGGAACAGGTTAAAACTCTGAAAGACAAAGCCGACATGCTGACGTAGCTGGCGAATCAACCCTTTTTGCTGGCTGAATGGGCGGGCGGTATCGATGATAATATCGCCTACTTTAATGGTGCCCGCTTCCGGTTGTTCCAGCAGGTTAATACAGCGTAATAACGTTGTCTTCCCTGAGCCGCTCGGGCCGATAATGGCGACGACTTCTCCGGGTTTCACCTCAAGGTCGATACCGTGCAGCACCGTTTGACCATGAAATTTTTTGACCAGGTTGGTGACTTCGATAGCACTCATTTTGGCTCTCTCTCCTGGCGGTTAAGCTGGTTTTCAAAATAGTTTTGCAGTGCCGATAAGACGGTCGCCATTACCCAGTAGATTAACGACGCGGCCAGATACATGGTAAACACCTCCAGCGTTCGCGAGGTAATTAACTGCGCCTGGCGGAACAACTCCGGCACCTGAATCGTCGCGGCGAGCGACGTATCTTTCACCAGGCTGATAAAGCTGTTGCTCAACGGCGGAAGCGCGACGCGAGCCGCCTGCGGCAAAATAGCGCGACGTAGCGTTTGCCACGGCGTCATGCCAATGCTCGCCGCCGCTTCCCATTGTCCCTTGTCGATAGCCGAGATCGCCGCGCGCAGCGTCTCGGACGTGTAAGCCGCGGTATTGAGCGATAAACCAATCATCGCCGCCGGGATAGGGTCCAGCTCAATACCAAATTGCGGCAGGCCGTAATAGATCATAAATAACTGGGCGATAAGCGGCGTACCGCGAAAAATCGAGATATAAAAGCGCGCCAGCCAGCGAACCGGCCATAGCGGAGACATCCGCATCAGCGCCAGCACAAATCCCAGCAGCAGACCAAAAAACATACCGCCAATACTCAGTTGCAGGGTAAAGACGGCGCCTTTAAGCAAATACGGCAGCGATTCAATAACCAGTTGGATACTTTCTTGCATTCGCGTTGATTACCTGGAGGTTATACATGAGGATGGTAGGCAAACAGCGCAGGCGCCCCACCGGTGTGAATAAAGAGAATCGGCCCGTCATCGTTAAAGCGTTTCTGGCTGATGCCGTCTATCAGACCCGCCATCGCTTTGCCGGTATATACCGGATCCAGCAACACCCCCTCCAGGCTCGCCAGCAGTTTCACCGCCTCCATCCCCGCGTCATTTGGCACGCCGTAACCCGGGGCAAAATAGTCATCCCATAAATGAATATCCGCCGTCGCCGTCAGCGCCAGCTGACCGGCAATAGCCTGCTGCAAGGAAATCACTTTGGGTTTCTGCTCGGCGACAGAACGTGAAACGGTCACGCCAATCAGTTCGACATCCGGCATCAGATGTTCCAGCCCGACAGCTAACCCGGCGTGCGTTCCGGCGCTGCCGGAGGCCACCACCACCGAAGAGAGCCCGACGACCTCTTCACACTGCTGGGCGATTTCCAGGGCGCTCTCTACGTATCCCATTGCCCCCAGCGCGCTGGAACCGCCGACCGGAATCACATAGGGCCTGAACCCTTGCGCTTCAATGCGCGTCGCCAGCGTTTGCAGCTGCGCATCCGGATCGGTTAGCGCATCGCACATCTCAATTTGCGTATTAAATAAATCCAGTAACAGGCGATTACCATTCGTCAGGTAATTTTCCGCGGTGGTACCGATTGGATTTTCCAGCAAGGCGACGCAATGCAGTCCCAATTTGGCCGCGACTGCCGCCGTCTGACGGACATGGTTCGACTGAATCGCCCCTGCGGTTATCAGCGTATCCGCCCCTTCTCGCAGCGCGTCGGCCACCAAAAACTCCAGCTTGCGCAGTTTATTGCCGCCCATTGCAATGGGCGTAACGTCATCGCGCTTAATGTAAATCTCACGGCCAAGATAATCAGACAATCGCGGCAGGTATTCGAGCGGGGTCGGCGCGCCGATAAACTCCAGGCGAGGGAAGCGCGTTAAGTGATGTAGTGGCATTGAGCCTCCGGTAACGTTGTGGTGTGTTCTTTTTATTATGCACGTTGATCCAACGGAAATAAAAAAGGCGCCGATTAACGCGCCTCCGTTTGCTGACATAGTATGAGGTTGATATTGCCCGGCGGCGCACTGCCTGCCGGGCAACGTAGAGCATTATTGGGTCACGTCAGCGCCAAACCATTTTTCAGAGAGCGCTTTTAAGGTGCCATCTTTTTGCATTTCCGCAATGGCGTTATCTACCGCCTTCAACAAGTCTTCGTTGCCTTTACGTAACGCAACGCCGGACTCCTGACGCGAAAACGCATCACCGGTGACGGCCAGCGTACCTTTGGTTTTTTTCACCAGATCCAGCGCCGCCAGACGATCGACTAAAATCGCGTCAATACGGCCTACGCGCAGATCCTGATATTTTGTAGGATCATCGTCATAGGTACGGATATCCACGCCCTGCACATGTTGACGTAGCCACTCTTCATAGTTAGTCCCCAGCCCAACGCCGACTTTTTTGCCCTGCAGATCGGCAGCCGTTTTGATCGTGCCTTCATTGCCTTTTTTCACCAGCGCCTGAACGCCGGAGACAGTATAAGGCGTAGAGAAATCATATTTTTTCTTGCGGACGTCTGAAATCGTGACCTGGTTTATCACTACATCAATGCGTTTAGCGTCCAGCGACGCCAGTATTCCGTCCCATTTGGTCGGCTTCAACGACGCTTTAACGCCCAGATGTTTTGCCAACGCCTCGGCAAAATCGACTTCAAAACCGGTTAATTTGCCGTCTTCGCCCTGAAAGCTAAACGGCGGATAGGTACCTTCCAGCCCTACCAGCAGCGTGCCGCGTTCTTTAACTTTGTTCAGCAAACCCTCATCGGCAAAGCTCTTCGCGCTCATTCCCGCCACCAGAGCTACAGCCATTACTCCCATCAGTGCCTGACGTCCCAGCAGTGCTAATTTCATAGTAACCCCGAATATTGCCGTTAATGACCATAGACTGTGTCCCGCCATGGCGCATCGTCACGTCTCGCGAACCTTTGGGGGACTCAGCCTAATGTAGAAGGTTTGCCACGTTTCACCAACACGACTCTGCTACATCTTATGCTTTTTTAATATATATCAGAACTGGCGGTAAAGGGGGATTTCTGTCTGGGCGCAATCTGCTGATGCGCTTTATATTGCTGGTATTTACGTAGTGCGATACGGTAATTATTGGTGCTGGTTTCCGGCAACCATGGCGCCAGGCTTTCATCGAGAAAACCGTCCTGCAGCAGATCGTGGGAAATGTTTTGCTCGCTGAGGTAGTTGCCAAGACGTCGTAAACGCACGACATATTCCCGCACCGTGCCATGGCTCATCTCGGTTTGTTCAAACAAATACTGCTTGAAACCGATAATATCGAAAAAATCACTCTGCTTTTTGCAGTGCAAATCGCCGCAAAAGCGACACAGCGCCACCCACTCCTTCTGCTCCCGCTGCCAGGCAGCGTCGTCAAGTAGCATATCCAGCTGTGAAATAGCGATTTTATTAACGATCTTGCCACGGCGAACCAGCGTAATGCGGTCGAGCAGTTTGTGACAATGCGCGCAATGCGTCTGGCTGTGTTTAAAGTCTTTAAGATAGCGGCTCAAGGGCCGCCTTTTAGGTTGCTGCACCGTCATGAGAACTCCTGGTAGTCTATACGTTGTGCGGCACTTTTCGGGTGCGACCATGCGCGACCTATAACTTACCCAGTTTGGTGCGTAATCGTTTGATGGCCTGACTATGCAACTGGCTGACCCGCGATTCGCCAACTTCCAGTACCGCGCCAATCTCTTTGAGGTTGAGCTCTTCCTGGTAATACAGCGTTAACACCAGTTGCTCGCGTTCCGGCAGCGATTCAATCGCGTCCATTACCCGCTGTCGCAGGTCGCCCTCCAGCAGTTGATGTAACGGGTTTTCCTGTTGATGTTCTTCAGTCACCAGTTCGATGCTATCGCCATGCTCTTCCCGCCACTCATCGTAAGAGAAAAGTTGGCTGTTGTTGGTATCGAGCAACATCTGACGATACTCCGCAACAGGGATGCCAAGACGTTCCGCCACTTCGGTTTCCGTCGCATTACGCCCCAGTTCCTGCTCCAGTTGTCCCATCGCCTGCGCCACTTCGCGGGCATTACGCCGGACGCTACGCGGCACCCAATCGCGGCTGCGTAATTCATCCAGCATCGCCCCACGAATACGCTGCACTGCGTAAGTGGTAAATGCCGTTCCTTGCAAAGCGTCATATCGGTCGACCGCATTTAATAACCCGATGCCGCCCGCTTGTAGCAGATCGTCCAGTTCCACGCTCGCCGGCAATCGCACCTGCAGGCGCAATGCTTCGTGACGCACCAGCGGTACATAACGCTGCCACAGCGAGTGTTTATCCATTACACCTTCAGCGGTATACAGTGAATTCACGATAAACAGCCCTGCGTTAAATGAGTTATCGGCATGATTATCCGTTTCTACAGAGGGTTCTATCGAAGGAATAAGGCTATAAAAGAAGGGTTATTTCACTTATGTAACCTGTAGCACCTTTTTAGCGGCTCAAAGAGCAGAATAAAATCAGCCAGATAGGATAAACGGGATGCGCAAAAGCCCACCCCGAACAAAACTATGTCAGAAGATGAATCATCGACAGATCGTCGCCAGTACGCACCGTTTCTATATGGCGATGAAAATTCTTCGCCACCTCGCTGTTATGCTGGCTGCGGGAGTGAAAACTATACACAATATTGGTAACGTCATCCCACTCAAGCCGCCCGCGCTCATGCACGCTGGCTGCCGTTAATAGCTTAATAAAGGCATATTCCGCCACGATAATATACAGCGCGCGTAACGGGTCGACATTCGGCTGGTTGGGGAAATTATTTTCCCAAATTTTATAGAGAATTAAATTTCTGAAGGCCCAATTCTTCTGCTGCTCATCCGCCTGTAAACAGCGCGCTAATGAGGACTCAATATCGCTAACCTTCTGCTCCATTGAAATGCCCTCTTCCGCCGTCAGCACCCGCAGAAGGCACTGGATGTAGTGATCGAGGATAACACTGCCACGATTAAGCGGGAGCGAGCGGAAATAGTTCTGCATCTGCAATACCAGCGAGGTTTTTACCTTGCTATCCGGCGCGATATTCATCAACTCCTGCGCCAACACGCCGGTCTGCAACTGTTCAAGTAACGCGGCATACACCTGTTCCAGTTCGCCCAGCGCGGCATCATCAATTTTGGCAAATTTCTGCGTATACATGACGAATTTAATCAACGCATAGAGCGCGGCTTCCGTACTGCTGTTGGCATGGTTGATCAGACTCAGGCAAAACAGATTGAGTAACTTTTGCTGCGCAGGGAATAACGGCGCAGTATTGAATGTCTGCTGAATGATAGTTTTTTCGCCGAGCGCCATCGCGTCAGGATCGTTTAAAATGCGGGACGTCACCTCCGGGCAGGCAAGACTCAGGGAGTTACGTACCTCATTTTTGTAGGTATGATGCGCCCGCGGGAAAGAGGAACAGGTATGACTTAATGCCTTTGCGCCTAACGTTTTTTGTACCCGGCACAGACGGTCCTCATCCAGATAAGGGCAATTCCCCAGCGCCGAAGGCAGCTTAATTTCGCCCCAGTGGCTGTTGTTCTTTTTCAGCAGGATAATATGGTCTTGCGCGATGGTACGAATCGTCGCGTCTTTACTGGCGAGATACTTTTTAACCGTCGTCTTATCCAGCGTGATTTTCCAGCCCTTACAACAGTGGTCGCGACAGGCCGAGCCAGAACAGGAAAAGCGGGTGACAAAGGCAGGTTCAGTGACGGTGATTTCTTTCATTACACAGGCTCCGGAATTAAAAAAGGCAGCTTTCGCTGCCTTGATTGTGTACCACGTGTCGGTGAATCAATCGCCGGATTAACGCAGTAAAGAGAGGACGTTTTGCGGAACCTGGTTCGCCTGCGCCAGAACGGAGGTACCGGCCTGCTGCAGAATCTGCGCGCGAGACATGTTGGAAACTTCGGTCGCGTAGTCGGAATCTTCGATACGGCTACGGGCAGAAGTCAGGTTGTTTACGGTGTTGCCCAGGTTGGTAATAGCGGAGTTGAAACGGTTCTGTACCGCACCCAGGTCAGAACGTAACGTGTCAACCTGTGCCAAAGCAGCATCAATTTTCTGCAGCGGGTTTTCGGTGGTTGTAGCAGCCGCTTCCGCCAGATCAGGCTGTGCTTTAAAGTTGTGACCTTCGGCTTTACTTGCAGCGTAAGTTTTACCACCAATAGAAACAACTTCGGTTTTGCCGTCTGCGCCACCCAGTTTGTTTAGTGCAGTTTTGGATGTACCGTCATCTGCAGTGTATTTCGTAGTATTAATACTTATGGAACCATCTTTATTTTGAGTTGCAGAATAGTAATCATCGCCTACCTTAACTGCTAAACCACCATCAATAGTTTTACCGTTATTATCAGTATAAGACATCTTAACAACAGATGCTGTGCCGGTAACACCTGCTGCTGTCAATGCGGCTTTAGCCTCTGTCAAATCAGCATTTGCAACTTGTACATTTTTCACATCCTCAGTTGCTGTCGCAGGTAGTCCACCTGTAAGCGGGGAAGTCGCACCGCCAGCAAGAGTCACCTCACCGTTCGTCTTATCAACGGAAACTTCATAATAGCCATCTTTACCAGTTCCCCCCGTAACGGTAACTTTGGCGTAATATTTTCCAGTCGTATCATCAAATTTTAAATCGCCATCAATTTTCTGGTCAGTACCACCAAGACCAGTAGCCGAGGCTTTAAAAGTACTATTGTCTAAAGCAATCGTAGTATCGGCATATCCTGTAACAGTTGCAGCCGTATCGCTGACCTTATATTTTTGTTGCACATTCAGCGTATCCAGACCCAGGGTCTGAGAGTTGATCTGCTTCAGATCGATATCGATGGTTTCACCGTCGTTGGCACCAACCTGGATGGTCAGGGTGTTGTCCTGCGCCAGGACTTTCACGCCGTTGAACTGAGTCTGGCCGGATACACGGTCGATTTCGTTCAGGCGCTGGGTGATTTCAGCCTGGATGGAGTCGAGGTCAGACTGGGAGTTGGTGCTGTTAGCAGACTGAACCGCCAGTTCACGCACACGCTGCAGGTTGTTGTTGATTTCGTTCAGCGCGCCTTCAGTGGTCTGCGCAATGGAGATACCGTCGTTAGCGTTACGGGAAGCCTGAGTCAGACCTTTGATGTTCGCGGTGAAACGGTTAGCAATTGCCTGACCTGCCGCATCGTCTTTCGCGCTGTTGATACGCAGACCGGAAGACAGACGCTCGATAGCGGTGCCCAGAGCGGACTGGGATTTGTTCAGGTTATTCTGGGTCAACAGCGACAGGCTGTTTGTATTAATGACTTGTGCCATGATCTTTTCCTTATCAATTACAACTTGATGTTATTGGGCTGTTGCCCACGGTTTCTCACCGTAACCCTTGTATCGGCACCTGAATTTCGAACTTTAGAAAATTTTTCACTTCCCCCGATCTTTTTCTTAGGCGGCGAAATAGCCGCTTTATGCATCATTATTCCGCGCATTATTTTTGCAAAATTATCATTAAACTTTGCCTCCAGATTGCCGATAACGCGCTTAACTACTGTTTGCAATCAAAAAGGAAGAAGGCATGGCTTCAATTTCATCATTAGGTGTGGGATCAAACTTACCGTTAGACCAGTTGTTGACAGACCTGACAAAGAACGAAAAAGGACGCTTAACGCCAATTACCAAACAGCAGAGCGCGAATTCGGCAAAGCTAACCGCCTATGGCACATTGAAAAGCGCATTAGAAAAATTCCAGACGGCAAATACCGCGTTAAATAAAGCGGATTTATTTAAGTCTACCGTGGCGTCCAGCACGACGGAGGACCTCAAAGTCAGTACTACCGCTGGCGCTGCCGCAGGGACTTATAAGATTAACGTAACCCAGCTTGCCGCCGCACAGTCGCTGGCGACAAAAACCACCTTCGCAACCACCAAAGAGCAGTTGGGCGATACGTCGGTCACGTCCCGGACAATTAAAATTGAACAGCCGGGACGTAAAGAGCCGCTGGAAATTAAGCTGGATAAAGGCGACACCTCCATGGAGGCGATCCGTGACGCCATCAATGACGCCGACAGCGGTATCGCCGCCAGTATCGTTAAGGTCAAAGAGAACGAATTCCAGTTGGTGCTTACCGCCAATAGCGGTACCGACAATACGATGAAGATCACGGTGGAAGGCGATACAAAACTTAACGATCTACTCGCTTATGACAGCACCACCAATACCGGCAATATGCAAGAGCTGGTGAAAGCAGAAAACGCGAAGCTGAACGTAAACGGCATCGACATTGAGCGTCAGAGCAATACCGTAACCGACGCCCCTCAGGGAATTACGCTCACCCTGACGAAGAAAGTGACCGACGCGACCGTGACGGTAACGAAAGATGATACCAAGGCGAAAGAGGCGATTAAATCCTGGGTGGATGCCTATAACTCGCTGGTGGATACCTTTAGCTCGTTAACCAAATATACCGCCGTTGAGCCGGGCGAAGAAGCCAGCGATAAAAACGGCGCGCTGTTAGGCGATAGTGTGGTTCGTACTATCCAGACCGGGATTCGGGCACAATTTGCCAATAGCGGCAGTAATTCTGCGTTCAAAACAATGGCGGAAATTGGCATCACTCAGGATGGGACTTCCGGCAAACTGAAGATTGACGATGATAAGCTGACCAAGGTACTGAAAGATAACACGGCCGCAGCGCGTGAGCTGCTGGTAGGCGATGGTAAAGAAACGGGTATCACCACCAAAATTGCCACCGAAGTGAAAAGTTATCTGGCGGATGACGGCATTATTGATAATGCGCAGGACAACGTTAACGCCACGCTGAAAAGCCTGACAAAACAGTACCTGTCCGTTAGCAACAGCATCGATGAAACCGTTGCCCGTTACAAGGCCCAGTTTACCCAACTGGATACCATGATGAGTAAGCTGAATAACACCAGTAGTTATTTGACCCAGCAATTTACAGCTATGAACAAGTCCTGATAACAGAGGTCACCATGTACACCGCGAGCGGTATCAAAGCTTATGCGCAAGTCAGCGTGGAAAGCGCCGTGATGAGCGCCAGCCCGCATCAGTTGATTGAAATGTTGTTTGATGGCGCGAATAGCGCTCTGGTGCGCGCTCGCCTGTTTTTAGAACAAGGCGATGTTGTCGCGAAAGGTGAAGCGTTAAGCAAAGCCATCAATATTATCGATAACGGGCTGAAAGCCGGCCTCGATCAGGAAAAAGGCGGTGAGATTGCGACGAATCTTTCCGAGCTATACGACTATATGATTCGCCGTTTACTGCAGGCTAATTTGCGTAACGACGCTCAGGCCATCGAAGAAGTGGAAGGGTTACTCAGCAATATTGCAGAAGCCTGGAAGCAGATTTCACCGAAAGCATCTTTCCAGGAGTCTCGTTAATGACCTCAACCGTGGAGTTTATCAACCGTTGGCAGCGTATTGCGCTGCTCAGTCAATCGCTGCTTGAACTTGCGCAGCGAGGTGAATGGGATCTCTTACTGCAACAAGAGGTCTCCTATCTGCAAAGTATTGAAACGGTGATGGAAAAGCAAACTCCACCGGGCATTACGCGAAGTATTCAGGATATGGTCGCCGGATACATCAAACAAACGCTGGACAATGAGCAGCTCCTGAAAGGGCTGCTGCAACAGCGACTGGATGAACTGAGTAGTTTGATCGGACAATCCACCCGCCAAAAATCACTCAACAACGCGTATGGCCGTCTTTCCGGTATGTTACTCGTGCCAGACGCGCCTGGCGCCTCATAATATTTTCCCGTCTCGTATGAAAATTCTTCCATACTCCAGAGGTCGGCTAAACGACTTCTGGAGCACGGAAGATGAAAAACCCCACGTTATTGCAGTACTTCCACTGGTATTATCCCGACGGCGGTAAACTCTGGTCTGAGCTGGCGGAACGTGCTGATGGGCTGAATGATATTGGTATCAATATGGTCTGGCTACCGCCCGCCTGTAAAGGCGCCTCCGGCGGCTATTCCGTAGGCTATGATACCTACGACCTGTTTGACCTCGGCGAATTTGACCAAAAAGGAACTATCGCGACAAAGTACGGCGATAAACGCCAGTTACTGACGGCGATAGACGCGCTCAAAAAAAATAATATTGCGGTGCTGCTCGACGTCGTCGTGAACCACAAAATGGGCGCAGACGAAAAAGAACGTATTCGCGTTCAGCGCGTGAATCAGGATGACCGCACGCAAATCGATGACAACATCATTGAATGCGCAGGCTGGACGCGCTACACCTTCCCTGCCCGCGCGGGCCAGTATTCCAACTTTATTTGGGACTATCACTGTTTCAGCGGCATTGATCACATCGAGAATCCCGACGAAGACGGCATTTTTAAGATCGTCAATGACTATACCGGCGATGGCTGGAACGATCAGGTTGATGATGAGCTGGGTAATTTCGACTATCTGATGGGGGAAAATATCGATTTTCGCAATCACGCGGTTACGGAAGAGATTAAATATTGGGCTCGTTGGGTCATGGAACAAACCCACTGTGACGGCTTTCGCCTGGACGCGGTAAAACATATACCCGCCTGGTTTTATAAAGAATGGATTGAGCATGTACAGGCGGTTGCACCAAAACCGCTGTTTATTGTCGCAGAATACTGGTCGCATGAAGTGGATAAACTGAAAACGTACATCGATCAGGTCGACGGGAAAACCATGCTGTTCGACGCGCCGTTGCAGATGAAATTTCATGAAGCCTCGCGCCAGGGCGCGGAGTATGACATGCGCCACATTTTCACCGGCACGCTGGTAGAAGCCGACCCTTTTCATGCGGTGACGCTGGTCGCTAACCACGATACACAACC
This sequence comes from Salmonella sp. 32070601201500089SM, assembly GCF_017573605.1. NCBI lineage: Bacteria > Pseudomonadati > Pseudomonadota > Gammaproteobacteria > Enterobacterales > Enterobacteriaceae > Salmonella > Salmonella sp. 32070601201500089SM. The sequence continues at coordinate 326,989 of NZ_JAGETK010000003.1, read as the reverse complement.
GTTACAGGCGCTGGAAGCGCCGGTAGAACCCTGGTTCAAACCATTGGCCTATGCGCTGATCCTGCTTCGTGAAAACGGCGTACCGTCGGTATTCTATCCCGATTTATACGGCGCCAGCTATGAGGATAGCGGCGAAAATGGCGAGACCTGTCGGGTCGACATGCCGGTGATTAACCAACTGGATCGGCTGATCCTCGCTCGTCAGCGTTTTGCGCACGGTATACAAACACTCTTTTTCGATCATCCTAACTGTATCGCCTTTAGTCGCAGCGGTACTGAAGAGAATCCAGGCTGTGTGGTCGTACTTTCCAATGGCGACGACGGTGAAAAAACCCTCCTGCTCGGCGACAATTACGCTAACAAGACCTGGCGTGATTTTCTGGGAAACCGGGATGAGTATGTTGTAACTAATGATCAAGGCGAAGCGACGTTCTTCTGCAACGCAGGCAGCGTCAGCGTGTGGGTCATTGAGGACGTGTGATGAGCGTTCCCGGCGGCAGAGCGCTGCCGGGAAGCGAAATTACGGCAGCGGCGTCGGCAGCGGCGTTTTTTCTAACGCGGCGGCGCACTCCGGCGTCGGACGAGCGACCCGTTGCAGCGTCATGCCATCATATTCCAGGGTATTCCCGTCGCGCTCAATCTCATAGAGCTCACGCTTAACCGTAACATTGGTTAAGTCATCGGAGAGCATGGTCAGCTTGCCCGGCAGAGCAATAACGCGCTGCCACTGGCGGCAGTCCAGCGTATCGCCTTCTTTAGTCACCACCAGGCTGGCGATAGCTTCAGGGCTCACCAGCTTACGTTGCGGGCCTTTTGACTGCCAGTACCCTTCCAGACCGGCCGGCGCGGGCGTTTTCACCACATCATTATAGTTTTCCACATCGGCGCATCCGGCCAGAACCAGCAATGCGCCAACGATCGCTACTTTTTTCATCATTCATCCTGCATCAGAAGAAAGAAGAATTGTGGCATTAAAGCCCTGACGCCGCCAGCCTTTCCAGGCGCTGGCCGCAATTTGATCCAGTCGGTATTACCGCTTATTAGGTGTAGGCAAATTCTGTGATCGGTGTAGTATGCGCACTTCTTGTTTCACACCTTCTGAGTTCAGAGGCTAAACACATGTCATGGCAACACTTCAAGCAAACCTGGTTAATTAAATTCTGGGCGCCGGCCCCTGCGGTGATCGCAGCCGGTATTCTCTCTACCTACTATTTTGGCATCACCGGCACGTTTTGGGCCGTGACGGGCGAATTTACCCGCTGGGGCGGGCAAATTTTGCAGCTTTTTGGCGTTCATGCCGAACAGTGGGGCTACTACAAGCTGATTCATCTGGAAGGTACGCCGCTGACGCGTATCGACGGCATGATGATCCTCGGCATGTTCGGCGGCTGTTTCGCCGCGGCGCTGTGGGCCAACAACGTAAAACTGCGTATGCCGCGCAGCCGAATCCGTATCGTACAGGCGGTGGCCGGAGGCATTATCGCTGGCTTCGGCGCGCGTCTGGCGATGGGGTGTAACCTGGCCGCCTTTTTTACCGGGATCCCGCAGTTCTCCCTACACGCGTGGTTCTTTGCGCTGGCGACCGCTATCGGCTCCTGGTTCGGCGCCCGCTTTACGTTGCTGCCGATATTTCGCATACCGGTGAAAATGCAAAAGGTCTCCGCGGCTTCGCCACTGACGCAGAAACCGGATCAGGCAAGACGGCGTTTCAGGCTCGGTATGCTGGTCTTTATCGGCATGATTGGCTGGGCGTTATTAACGGCAATGCATCAGCCGAAACTGGGGCTGGCGATGCTGTTCGGCGTCGGGTTTGGGCTGCTGATCGAGCGCGCGCAAATCTGCTTTACTTCGGCCTTTCGCGATCTGTGGATCTCCGGACGCGCCCATATGGCGAAAGCGATTATTTTTGGCATGGCGGTCAGCGCCATTGGTATTTTCAGCTACGTGCAGTTGGGCGTTGCACCTAAAATTATGTGGGCTGGCCCGAATGCGGTCATTGGCGGACTGCTGTTCGGTTTTGGCATCGTGCTGGCGGGCGGCTGCGAAACCGGCTGGATGTACCGCGCCGTAGAAGGCCAGGTGCATTACTGGTGGGTGGGCCTCGGCAATGTCATCGGTTCGACCATCCTGGCTTACTACTGGGATGATTTCGCGCCCGCGCTGGCGACCAGTTGGGATAAAGTTAACCTGCTGAACACCTTTGGTCCGCTGGGCGGTCTGCTGGTCACCTACCTGTTATTATTTGCCGCGCTGATGTTAATTATCGGCTGGGAAAAACGTTTTTTCCGCCGTGCGGGGCTGACGCCTGCTAAGGAATCTGTATGAAAAATATCGTCCCTGATTACCGTCTGGATATGGTTGGCGAACCTTGCCCGTACCCGGCGGTCGCCACTCTGGAAGCGATGCCGCAGCTAAAAAAAGGGGAGATCCTGGAAGTGGTGAGCGACTGTCCGCAGTCCATTAATAATATTCCACTGGATGCGCGCAATCACGGTTATACGGTGCTGGATATCCAACAGGATGGCCCGACAATTCGTTATCTGATTCAAAAATAAGCGCATACTCCCGCTGTACGTTACGGCGGGAGACCTTTTACGGCATAACCGGCAAAAATCTAAAACGCATAAAAGAAATCAGACAAGGTCGTCTTGTGCGCCGTGGCATAAATCTATTATATAACGTATACCGTTTTAATTTTGTCTGAGCCGATGAAAAATCCAGGGTTATTTTAATCAAAAAATAAAACAATTATTATTTTCCGTCTACGCCATAAAAGACTATCAGGTATTTATATTTTTACTCACTGACACCATCAGGTGATGATTTATTTATGCACAGCAGAAGCCCAAAAAATGATAAAAATTATTTTCATCTCCATTATTGGAGTCGTCTGTCTTGCCGCTGCCCGTTACTCACCCGTCACAGTGGTCAATGCACATCCGAGCGCCATTGCCCGCTGTCTCGCTGATAACCTGTCCCCGTATGGGTATATACTGGATCTCCATGAAACAGATATTCCAGGCATTAGTAAAGAATTTACCGTGTATTATCGCAACGGCGCATATATTGCAGGAACATTCTGGATTGCAAACTCAATGACAATAGCGTCAGAACGAATAGTAGGAATGAATGGCGTCAGTAAACAGGCGTACCCTATTTTTAATAAGTCCCTGCAACAATGTGCAACCCGCTTATCAATAAAATGAGCGCGCCTCGCAAAAAACAAGCCCACATAATCACGCACTGGTTGCATGGGCGTCGCGCCCCCCGCCGCTGACTTAGGTAAGCGCCCGGGAGTTCGCTGCGGATGGGTTGTCAGCCCTGGCTTAAACCTGCATGGACATGACTTCCTGGTACGCGGCGACCAGCTTATTGCGCACCTGAATCCCCATTTGCATGGAGACGGACGCCTTTTGCATATCGGCCATCACGTCATTAAGCGCAATGCCCGGCTCACCCAGAGTGAATTTTTCCGCCTGAACGCGCGCCGCCGTCTGTCTGTCGCTAATACGATCCAGCGCAGCATGTAGCTGGCCGGCAAAACTCACCGTCGACTGCGAGTGCGTTTCTTGCCCGCGCGCGGCCATCGCCGTCGCCTGTAACTGGCTAATAACCCCTTCAATCCCCTGTATTGCTGCCATGCTATTCCCCTGGATGATTTTTTACGCAGCAGAGATTACCAGTTTGTCAATAAGATAAAGGCGTTAAATAACGATAAAAAACCTCGGTTTTTAGCGCATAGAAAAATTCGAAACCACAAATAATGAGACCGTCAATTTTTCGAGTTTGCTGACCCGGGAGTGAGTCTTGTTCCACTTTGCAAAAAACGCCGTCCACGATCAGTCACGAGGTGCGAGATGAGTGCGACTGCATCGACTGCAACCCAACCTAAACCTCTCGAGTGGCTTAATCGCCTACGCGCGAATCCCCGAATTCCGTTAATTGTGGCGGGTTCCGCCGCCGTGGCGATCGTCGTTGCGATGGTGCTGTGGGCCAAAACGCCCGATTACCGCACGCTATTTAGCAACCTTTCCGATCAGGACGGCGGCGCGATCGTCGCGCAGTTGACCCAGATGAATATCCCCTATCGCTTTGCCAATGGCAGCGGCGCAATTGAAGTGCCCGCCGACAAAGTGCATGAACTGCGTCTGCGTCTGGCGCAGCAGGGACTGCCTAAAGGCGGCGCGGTAGGCTTTGAACTGCTTGATCAGGAAAAATTCGGTATCAGCCAGTTCAGCGAGCAGGTGAATTATCAGCGCGCGCTGGAAGGTGAACTGGCCCGGACGATCGAGACTCTGGGTCCGGTAAAAAGCGCCCGCGTTCACCTGGCGATGCCAAAGCCGTCGCTATTTGTGCGGGAACAAAAATCCCCTTCCGCCTCCGTCACCGTCACACTTGAACCGGGACGGGCGCTGGATGAAGGACAAATTAGCGCCGTGGTACATCTGGTTTCCAGCGCTGTCGCTGGTTTGCCGCCAGGAAACGTCACGCTGGTCGATCAATCCGGTCATCTGCTCACGCAATCCAATACCAGCGGTCGCGACCTTAATGACGCGCAATTAAAATTCGCTAATGATGTGGAAAGCCGCATCCAACGCCGTATCGAAGCCATTCTGTCGCCTATCGTCGGGAACGGTAATGTTCACGCTCAGGTAACCGCCCAGTTGGATTTTGCCAATAAAGAACAGACGGAAGAGCACTACAGCCCGAACGGCGATGCGTCGAAGGCCACCCTGCGTTCACGTCAGTTGAATATTAGCGAACAGGTAGGCGCGGGCTATCCCGGCGGCGTGCCTGGCGCGCTGTCGAACCAACCAGCGCCGCCTAACGAGGCGCCGATCGCCACGCCGCCGACCAATCAACAAAACGCGCAGAATACGCCACAAACCAGCACCAGTACCAACAGTAACAGTGCTGGCCCGCGCAGTACACAGCGTAATGAAACCAGTAACTACGAAGTGGACCGCACCATTCGTCACACCAAAATGAATGTGGGCGATATTGAGCGTCTCTCCGTGGCCGTCGTGGTGAATTACAAAACGCTGGCGGATGGCAAACCGCTACCATTGACCGCCGATCAGATGAAACAGATCGAGGATCTAACCCGTGAGGCGATGGGTTTTTCTGATAAACGCGGCGATACGCTAAATGTGGTGAATTCACCGTTTAGCGCAGTGGATAACACCGGCGGCGAACTGCCCTTCTGGCAACAGCAGTCCTTTATCGATCAGTTGCTCGCGGCAGGTCGCTGGTTGCTGGTGCTGGTGGTGGCCTGGATTCTGTGGCGCAAAGCGGTACGTCCGCAGTTGACGCGCCGCGTTGAAGAAGCGAAAGCGGCGCAGGAACAGGCGCAGGTTCGCCAGGAAACCGAAGAAGCCGTGGAAGTACGCCTTAGCAAAGACGAGCAGCTCCAGCAACGCCGGGCTAACCAGCGTCTGGGCGCTGAGGTGATGAGCCAGCGTATTCGCGAAATGTCAGACAACGATCCGCGCGTTGTGGCGCTGGTCATTCGCCAGTGGATGAGTAACGATCATGAGTAATCTTAGCGGTACCGATAAAAGCGTCATTTTGTTGATGACCATTGGCGAAGACCGGGCGGCAGAGGTGTTTAAACACCTCTCCACCCGCGAAGTACAGGCGTTAAGTACGGCGATGGCTAACGTGCGTCAGATCTCCAACAAGCAACTGACGGACGTACTATCAGAGTTTGAGCAAGAAGCGGAGCAGTTCGCCGCGCTGAATATCAACGCCAACGAATACCTGCGCTCCGTACTGGTTAAAGCGCTGGGCGAAGAACGCGCCTCCAGCCTGCTGGAAGATATTCTGGAAACGCGCGATACCACCAGCGGTATCGAAACGCTCAACTTTATGGAACCGCAGAGCGCCGCCGACCTGATTCGCGACGAACACCCGCAGATTATCGCCACCATTCTGGTCCACCTTAAACGCAGTCAGGCCGCCGATATTCTGGCGCTGTTTGACGAACGACTGCGTCATGATGTGATGCTGCGTATCGCGACATTTGGCGGCGTACAGCCGGCGGCGCTGGCGGAATTGACCGAAGTGCTGAATGGCCTGCTCGACGGTCAGAACCTGAAACGCAGTAAAATGGGCGGCGTAAGAACCGCGGCGGAAATTATCAACCTGATGAAAACGCAGCAGGAAGAAGCGGTTATTACCGCTGTGCGCGAATTCGACGGCGAACTGGCGCAGAAAATCATCGACGAGATGTTCCTGTTCGAAAATCTGGTGGATGTGGACGATCGCAGTATCCAGCGTCTGTTGCAGGAAGTGGATTCCGAATCGCTGCTGATCGCTCTGAAAGGCGCCGAACCGCCATTACGCGAGAAGTTCCTGCGCAATATGTCCCAGCGCGCCGCCGATATCCTGCGCGACGACCTTGCCAACCGTGGCCCGGTTCGTCTGTCTCAGGTGGAAAACGAGCAGAAAGCGATTCTGCTTATTGTGCGTCGTCTGGCGGAAACCGGCGAAATGGTGATTGGCAGCGGCGAGGATACCTATGTCTAATGAATTGCCGTGGCAAGTCTGGACCCCCGACGATCTCGCCCCGCCGCCAGAAACGTTTGTGCCGGTTGAGGCTGATAACGTGACCTTGACAGAAGATACGCCGGAGCCCGAACTCACTGCCGAACAGCAGCTGGAGCAGGAGCTGGCGCAGCTAAAAATACAGGCCCATGAACAAGGTTATAACGCCGGGCTGGCGGAGGGACGGCAAAAAGGACACGCGCAGGGATACCAGGAAGGGTTAGCGCAGGGGCTGGAGCAAGGACAAGCCCAGGCGCAGACGCAGCAGGCGCCGATTCATGCCCGTATGCAGCAGTTAGTGAGCGAGTTTCAGAACACACTTGACGCGCTCGATAGCGTTATCGCCTCACGGCTGATGCAAATGGCCCTGGAGGCCGCACGTCAGGTCATCGGCCAAACGCCGGCGGTGGACAACTCAGCGCTGATTAAACAGATCCAACAACTGTTGCAGCAAGAGCCGCTCTTTAGCGGCAAGCCGCAGTTGCGCGTGCATCCGGACGACTTACAGCGGGTGGAAGAGATGCTGGGCGCCACGCTCAGTCTTCACGGATGGCGGTTGCGCGGCGATCCAACGTTGCATCACGGCGGGTGTAAAGTCTCTGCCGATGAGGGCGATCTGGACGCCAGCGTCGCCACTCGCTGGCAAGAGTTGTGTCGCCTGGCGGCGCCGGGAGTGCTCTGATGACCACGCGCCTGACCCGCTGGCTTACCGCGCTCGACAACTTTGAAGCAAAAATGGCGTTATTGCCGGCGGTGCGCCGTTATGGACGTTTAACCCGCGCCACTGGCCTGGTACTGGAGGCCACCGGTCTCCAGCTTCCGCTGGGCGCCACCTGCATTATTGAGCGCCAGGACGGCCCTGAAACCAAAGAGGTGGAATCGGAAGTCGTCGGTTTTAATGGCCAGCGTCTGTTTCTAATGCCGCTGGAAGAGGTCGAAGGCATTCTGCCCGGTGCCCGCGTTTACGCCCGTAACGGGCATGGCGACGGTCTGCAAAGCGGCAAACAGTTACCGCTCGGCCCGGCCCTGCTTGGTCGGGTGCTGGATGGCGGCGGTAAACCGCTCGACGGACTGCCTGCGCCGGATACGCTGGAAACCGGCGCGTTAATCACGCCGCCGTTTAACCCGCTACAGCGAACGCCAATCGAACATGTGTTGGATACCGGCGTACGCGCTATCAACGCGTTGTTAACCGTAGGGCGCGGTCAGCGTATGGGACTCTTTGCCGGTTCCGGCGTCGGTAAATCGGTTCTGCTTGGCATGATGGCGCGCTACACGCGGGCGGACGTGATTGTCGTGGGACTTATCGGCGAACGTGGCCGCGAAGTTAAAGATTTTATCGAAAATATTCTCGGCCCCGACGGTCGCGCGCGTTCGGTGGTGATTGCCGCCCCGGCGGATGTTTCGCCGCTGCTGCGAATGCAGGGCGCCGCCTATGCCACCCGCATCGCCGAAGATTTTCGCGATCGCGGACAGCATGTGTTGCTGATTATGGATTCGCTGACGCGCTATGCGATGGCGCAGCGTGAAATTGCGCTGGCAATCGGCGAACCGCCAGCCACCAAAGGTTATCCGCCCTCGGTGTTCGCAAAGCTGCCGGCGCTGGTCGAGCGTGCCGGTAATGGCATCCATGGCGGCGGCTCTATCACCGCGTTTTATACCGTGTTGACCGAGGGGGACGACCAACAAGATCCCATTGCCGACTCGGCACGCGCAATCCTCGACGGGCACATTGTCTTGTCCCGCCGTCTGGCGGAGGCCGGGCACTATCCGGCCATTGATATCGAGGCGTCAATCAGCCGGGCGATGACCGCGCTCATTACCGAGCAGCACTATGCGCGGGTACGGCTATTTAAACAGTTGCTTTCCAGTTTCCAGCGTAACCGCGATCTGGTCAGCGTCGGCGCCTATGCCAAAGGCAGCGATCCGATGCTCGATAAAGCCATTACCTTATGGCCGCAACTGGAAGCGTTTTTACAGCAAGGCATTTTTGAACGGGCCGACTGGGAAGACTCTCTGCAGGCGCTCGATTTAATTTTCCCGACGGTGTGATAAAGCAGGAGGGCGACGATCATGGCACAACATGGCGCTCTGGAAACACTCAAAGATCTGGCCGAAAAAGAGGTAGATGACGCGGCGCGTTTACTGGGCGAAATGCGTCGCGGCTGCCAACAGGCGGAAGAACAGCTCAAAATGCTGATCGATTATCAGAATGAGTATCGCAGTAATTTGAACACCGATATGGGCAACGGCATCGCCAGTAATCGCTGGATCAACTATCAGCAGTTTATTCAGACACTGGAAAAGGCGATAGAGCAGCATCGCCTCCAGCTTACGCAGTGGACGCAAAAAGTCGACCTGGCGCTGAAGAGCTGGCGTGAGAAAAAGCAGCGACTTCAGGCCTGGCAAACCTTACAGGACCGACAAACCGCGGCAGCGCTGTTAGCTGAAAACCGCATGGATCAGAAAAAGATGGATGAATTTGCTCAGCGTGCAGCAATGAGGAAACCCGAATGATCACCCTGCCCCAACTGATCACCACCGATACCGACATGACCGCGGGTCTGACGTCAGGAAAAACCACCGGTTCAGCCGAGGACTTTCTGGCGCTCCTGGCGGGCGCGTTAGGCGCAGACGGCGCACAGGGCAAAGACGCCCGCATCACGCTGGCCGATTTACAGGCGGCAGGCGGCAAGTTATCGAAAGAGCTACGGACCCAACATGGCGAGCCAGTCCAGGCGGTGAAGCTTGCCGACCTGCTGGCGCAAAAAGCGAATGCGACGGATGAAACGCTTACCGATCTGACACAAGCGCAGCATCTACTGTCTACGCTAACGCCATCGTTGAAAACCAGCGCTCTGGCCGCACTGAGTAAGACGGCGCAGCATGATGAGAAAACGCCCGCGCTGAGCGATGAGGATCTTGCCAGTCTGAGCGCCTTATTCGCCATGCTGCCCGGACAACCTGTCGCGACGCCTGTCGCCGGAGAAACGCCGGCTGAAAATCACATCGCCTTGCCGTCACTGTTACGCGGCGACATGCCATCGGCGCCGCAGGAAGAGACACATACGCTCTCTTTTAGCGAGCATGAAAAAGGGAAAACCGAGGCGTCGCTTGCGCGCGCCAGCGACGATCGCGCCACGGGGCCAGCACTGACGCCGCTGGTAGTCGCTGCCGCCGCGACCAGCGCGAAAGTGGAGGTGGATAGCCCGCCCGCGCCAGTAACGCATGGCGCGGCAATGCCGACGCTCAGCAGCGCCACGGCGCAACCGCTACCTGTCGCCTCAGCCCCGGTACTCAGCGCGCCGTTAGGCAGCCATGAATGGCAGCAAACGTTCAGTCAGCAGGTCATGTTATTTACGCGTCAGGGACAGCAAAGCGCGCAGCTTCGATTGCATCCGGAAGAGTTAGGTCAGGTGCATATTTCGCTCAAGCTGGATGACAATCAGGCGCAGCTCCAGATGGTATCGCCGCACAGCCATGTCCGCGCCGCGCTGGAAGCCGCCCTGCCCATGTTGCGCACCCAGTTGGCGGAAAGCGGCATTCAGTTGGGACAAAGCAGTATCAGTAGCGAAAGCTTTGCCGGACAGCAGCAGTCTTCGTCGCAACAACAGTCTTCCCGCGCCCAACACACGGACGCGTTTGGCGCTGAAGATGACATAGCGTTAGCGGCGCCGGCCTCGCTTCAGGCCGCCGCGCGCGGCAATGGCGCAGTGGATATCTTCGCCTAACGCCAGAGGTAGCATGATTATCCGCGTCTTTTCCACGCTTTGTCGTGGACAGGACACGGGATAATCAGCCAATAAGCAGTACCGAAACAGGAAGCCCGTATCAGATGACTGACTCCGCGATTAACAAAAAGAGCAAACGCTCGATTTGGATACCTTTGCTGGTGTTGATTACCCTCGCCGCCTGCGCGACCGCCGGTTATAGCTACTGGCGTATGCAGCAGCAACCGACCACGAACGCTAAAGCGGAACCGGCTCCGCCGCCCGCGCCGGTATTTTTTGCGCTGGATACGTTTACCGTCAATCTGGGCGATGCGGATCGCGTGTTGTATATCGGCGTGACCCTGCGCCTGAAAGACGAAGCGACGCGCGCGCGATTAAATGAATATCTGCCGGAAGTGCGCAGCCGTCTGCTGTTGTTGTTTTCCCGTCAGAATGCCGCCGAGCTCTCAACAGAGGCTGGCAAACAAAAACTGATTGCCGCCATTAAAGAGACTCTGGCCGCGCCGCTCGTTGCCGGACAACCAAAACAGGTCGTCACTGACGTGCTTTATACAGCTTTTATTCTGCGGTAACGATATGGGCGATAGTATTCTTTCTCAGGCTGAAATCGACGCGCTGTTGAACGGCGACAGCGACACCAAAGACGAACCCACTCCCGGTATCGCAAGCGATAGCGATATTCGCCCTTACGATCCCAATACCCAGCGTCGCGTCGTGCGCGAACGCTTGCAGGCGCTGGAGATTATTAACGAGCGTTTCGCACGCCAGTTCCGGATGGGATTATTTAACCTGCTGCGCCGCAGCCCGGATATTACCGTGGGTGCCATACGTATTCAGCCGTATCACGAATTTGCGCGTAACCTGCCGGTACCGACCAACCTGAACCTGATCCACCTGAAGCCGCTACGCGGCACCGGGCTGGTGGTGTTCTCGCCGAGTCTGGTGTTTATTGCCGTCGATAACCTGTTCGGCGGCGACGGTCGTTTTCCGACCAAAGTCGAGGGCCGCGAGTTTACCCATACGGAACAGCGTGTCATCAACCGTATGCTGAAACTGGCGCTGGAAGGCTATAGCGACGCATGGAAAGCCATTAATCCGCTGGAAGTGGAGTATGTGCGTTCCGAAATGCAGGTGAAATTTACCAATATCACCACCTCGCCGAACGATATCGTCGTCAATACGCCGTTTCATGTGGAGATCGGCAATCTGACCGGTGAATTTAACATCTGTCTGCCATTTAGCATGATCGAGCCGCTGCGTGAGCTGCTGGTGAATCCGCCGCTGGAAAACTCGCGCCATGAAGATCAGAACTGGCGTGATAACCTGGTGCGCCAGGTTCAGCACTCTGAACTGGAGCTGGTGGCCAATTTTGCCGATATTCCGTTACGTCTTTCCCAGATTTTGAAGCTGAAACCCGGCGATGTACTGCCGATTGAAAAACCCGACCGCATTATTGCTCATGTGGACGGCGTTCCGGTACTCACCAGCCAATATGGCACCGTAAACGGACAGTATGCGCTACGCGTAGAACATTTGATCAACCCAATTTTGAATTCGCTGAATGAGGAACAGCCCAAATGAGTGACATGAATAATCCGTCCGATGAGAATACTGGCGCATTGGATGATCTGTGGGCTGACGCGTTAAACGAGCAAAAAGCGACCACCACTAAAAGCGCCGCCGACGCGGTTTTCCAACAGCTTGGCGGCGGCGATGTCAGCGGTGCTATGCAGGATATCGATCTGATTATGGATATCCCGGTCAAACTGACCGTAGAGCTGGGCCGCACGCGAATGACCATTAAAGAACTGCTGCGTCTGACGCAGGGGTCGGTCGTCGCGCTGGACGGGCTGGCGGGCGAGCCGCTGGATATCCTGATTAATGGCTACCTGATTGCCCAGGGTGAAGTGGTCGTCGTGGCGGATAAATACGGCGTACGTATCACCGATATTATTACGCCATCCGAGCGTATGCGTCGTTTGAGTCGTTAATGATGAAGACAGAAGCCACGGTTTCTCAGCCCACCGCGCCAGCCGGATCGCCGCTCATGCAGGTGAGCGGCGCATTAATTGGCATTATTGCGCTCATTCTGGCGGCGGCCTGGGTGATTAAGCGTATGGGATTCGCGCCAAAAGGAAATAGCGTCCGGGGACTCAAGGTGTCAGCCAGCGCCTCGCTTGGCCCGCGCGAACGCGTGGTGATTGTCGAGGTCGAAAATGCGCGTCTGGTACTGGGCGTGACCGCCTCGCAGATCAACCTGCTGCACACCCTCCCGCCCGCGGAGAATGACACGGAAGCACCCGTTGCCCCACCGGCGGATTTCCAGAACATGATGAAGAGCTTACTCAAGCGTTCCGGGAGATCCTGATGCGCCGTTTGTTATTCCTTTCTCTGGCGGGTCTGTGGCTTTTTAGTCCCGCCGCTGCTGCGCAACTGCCGGGGCTTATCAGCCAACCATTAGCGGGCGGAGGCCAAAGCTGGTCATTATCCGTCCAGACGCTGGTTTTCATCACCTCGCTGACGTTTCTGCCGGCGATTTTACTGATGATGACGAGCTTCACGCGTATCATCATTGTTTTTGGCCTGTTGCGTAACGCGCTGGGCACGCCCTCGGCACCGCCAAATCAGGTGTTACTCGGGCTGGCGTTGTTTTTGACCTTTTTTATTATGTCGCCCGTCATTGACAAGATTTACGTGGATGCTTACCAGCCGTTTAGCGAGCAGAAAATTTCTATGCAGGAAGCGCTGGATAAAGGCGCGCAACCGTTACGCGCGTTCATGTTGCGCCAAACCCGCGAAGCCGATCTGGCGCTGTTTGCCCGTCTGGCCAATAGCGGTCCGTTACAGGGACCGGAAGCAGTACCGATGCGTATCCTCCTGCCCGCTTATGTCACCAGCGAATTAAAGACGGCGTTTCAGATCGGTTTTACGATTTTCATCCCTTTTTTGATTATCGACCTGGTGATCGCCAGCGTATTGATGGCGTTAGGGATGATGATGGTGCCGCCAGCGACAATCGCCCTGCCGTTTAAGCTGATGCTGTTTGTGCTGGTCGATGGTTGGCAATTGCTTGTGGGGTCGCTGGCCCAAAGCTTTTACAGTTAGAGGCGCAAAATGACTCCTGAATCCGTCATGATGATGGGGACCGAGGCGATGAAAGTCGCTCTCGCCCTGGCTGCGCCGCTGTTACTCGTCGCGCTGATTACCGGCCTCATTATCAGTATTTTGCAGGCCGCGACTCAGATTAATGAAATGACGCTGTCGTTTATCCCTAAAATCGTCGCGGTATTCATCGCAATTATCATTGCCGGCCCGTGGATGCTCAACCTGCTGCTGGACTACGTACGCACTCTGTTCAGCAATTTACCTTATATCATCGGATAAACAGAACGATGATACAGGTTACAAGCGAGCAATGGCTATACTGGCTGCATCTCTATTTCTGGCCTTTGCTGCGCGTACTGGCGCTGATTTCAACGGCGCCCATTCTCAGCGAGCGCGCTATTCCCAAGCGGGTAAAACTGGGGTTGGGAATAATGATTACCCTCGTTATCGCGCCGTCGCTACCGGCAAACGATACGCCGCTTTTTTCTATTGCCGCCTTATGGCTGGCGATGCAACAAATTCTGATCGGTATTGCGCTGGGATTTACCATGCAATTTGCCTTTGCGGCGGTGCGTACCGCAGGTGAGTTTATCGGTCTGCAAATGGGGCTTTCCTTTGCCACCTTCGTCGACCCGGGCAGCCACCTGAATATGCCGGTTCTGGCGCGTATTATGGATATGCTCGCCATGCTACTGTTTCTCACATTTAATGGCCATTTGTGGCTTATTTCGCTGCTGGTCGATACCTTCCACACTCTGCCCATCGGTAGTAACCCGGTGAACAGTAATGCATTTATGGCGCTCGCCAGGGCCGGAGGGCTCATTTTCTTAAACGGACTGATGCTGGCATTGCCGGTCATTACCCTCCTGCTTACGCTCAACCTGGCGCTGGGGCTATTAAACCGCATGGCGCCGCAGCTCTCGATATTTGTTATCGGTTTCCCGCTTACCCTCACCGTCGGCATTATGCTGATGGCCGCGCTAATGCCATTAATTGCGCCGTTTTGCGAACATTTATTCAGCGAAATTTTCAATTTGCTTGCTGATATTGTTAGCGAGATGCCGATAAATAATAACCCATAATTTTTATCCTGTTTTACTAAGGTTTATCCGAAAATAAATTTTAAAAAACATTCACCAGGATATATCCGCTGCCCCTTATTTGTTTTTACTTCACTCACATAACGCAACATTCACTTTACTTTAAGATGATTCCTGGCAAATTATATGTAACTTTACGGGATAGTAAGTTCGCCTGAAAAACCGCGTAAGCGTTGTCTAAGGTGACTATTCGTGTTCCGTCTGATTATGGTGAGTTATTCAGGTAAGGGGAATTATCGTTACGCATTGAGTGAGGGTATGCCATGTCAACGATTATTATGGATTTATGCAGTTACACCCGGCTAGGGTTAAGCGGGTATCTGGTCAGCAGAGGGGTGAAAAAAAGGGAAATCAACGACATCGAAACCGTTGACGAACTCGCTATCGCTTGTGGCGCGCATCAGCCTTCGGTGGTGTTTATTAATGAGGACTGTTTCATTCATACGCCTTCAGACAGTCAACAAATAAAGCAAATCATTAATCAACATCCTGACACGTTATTTATTGTTTTTATGGCAATTGCTAATGTGCATTTTGATGAATATTTATTAGTAAGAAAAAACTTATTGATTAGCTCGAAATCGATTAAACCTGACTCGCTGGATACCATTCTTGGCGATATTCTGAAAAAAGAGTCGGGTATTTCAGGAACCATAAATTTACCAACATTGTCGTTAAGTCGAACTGAATCCAGCATGTTGCGAATGTGGATGGAAGGTCAGGGAACCATTCAGATTTCTGACAGAATGAATATTAAAGCAAAAACAGTATCCTCCCATAAGGGGAATATAAAAAGAAAGATAAAAACGCATAATAAACAAGTGATCTATCACGTAGTGCGGCTGACAGATAACGTCACTAACGGCATTTTTGTTAACATGCGCTGAGACATCCGGACTGGCAATGTACCTCCAGTCCGGCTCAATTAGTCCTGCTCCGCCTTCTCGACAAAAATACCATCCTGGTGACCTGACTCATTGAAGAACCAGATGCCGAGCGGGTAATCCTCCAGCGAAACCAGGTACATTGTGCCTTCACTAAATTCTTCCACTGCCAGTACCACGCCCGGTCGGCGGGGACCGCCGTCCGTTTTAACGGTTACCCGATCATTCACCTTCATCATTTTCCTCCTGTCGCTTTGTGCCAGTGTAGAACAATTTTCTGCGTCTGACAGCGCCTTGCCGGCGTGTTTGCTGGTTTTCTCAACGGTCTATACTTAGGCTGTCAGGAACCCGTGAGGTAGTGAAGATGAAAACGGCAAAAGAGTACAGTGATACGGCCAAGCGCGAAGTGAGCGTCGATGTAGATGCGCTACTGGCGGCCATCAATGAAATCAGCGAAAGCGAGGTTCACCGTAGCCAGGAAGATCCTGAGCGGGTGAGCGTAGACGGACGGGAATATCATACATGGCATGAATTAGCTGAAGCATTCGAGCTGGATATTCATGATTTTAGTGTAACAGAAGTAAACCGTTAAAAATGGCCGAAAAAAATCCCGGCCCTACGGGTCGGGATCAAACTTGCTTATGCAAGAAGCACTTGAAAATTCGTTACACCAGGAAATCTGATGTGAGATTTACCTTATCTGCAATTTTTTTGCATGACAAGTAAATATTTTTTACATGAATGATTAAGCACGCTAATAGTTCGGTAGCAAAAGTGTGACAACGCATGTGCTGCCTGGAAGCGACGGGATCGGTTCCAGTTAGCGTTCGACTTCTTTCGGGTGTGCTTTAGGACTTTTCCTGGAAATAAGCCCGCCGTTGCAACGGAAAATGAGGAAAAAATGCTCTCAATCCATGACCCCTTGCTGATTTTTACCGATCTGGACGGCACATTGCTGAACAGCCACACTTTTGAGTGGCAGCCCGCGGCTCCCTGGCTTACACGCCTGCATGAAAGCGGCGTGCCCGTGATCCTCTGTAGCAGTAAAACCGCGGCTGAAATGCTCCAGCTCCAGACGACGTTAAATCTACAGGGACTTCCGCTGATTGCGGAAAACGGCGCGGTGATCCAACTGGACGTTCATTGGGAAGACCATCCCAACTATCCCCGTCTGATAGCCGGTATTTCTCACAACGAAATCCGCCTCGTCCTGCATAAATTGCGTGAAAAGGAACAGTTTAAGTTCACCACGTTTGATGACGTTGACGATCAGGTGATAAGCGAATGGACGGGCCTAAACCGGGCACAGTCTGCCCTAACCCGTCTGCATGAAGCGTCGGTGTCGCTGATCTGGCGCGATAGCGATGAACGCATGGCGCAGTTTGTCGCCCGTTTAAATGACCTGGGACTGCAATTTGTCCATGGCGCCCGTTTCTGGCATGTGCTGGACGCCTCCGCCGGAAAAGATCAGGCTGCCAACTGGCTGATTGAAGCATATCGTCGGCAGTGGCACGCGCGTCCTCTGACGTTGGGGCTAGGAGACGGCCCCAATGATGCGCCCTTACTGGATGTGATGGATTATGCGGTTGTCGTTAAAGGGCTAAACCGGGAGGGCGTACATTTGCGTAACGACGATCCTCAGCGCGTCTACCGTAGCCAGAACGAAGGGCCGGATGGCTGGCGCGAAGGCATGGACTATTTCTTTTCCCGCTCCTGAGTCGCGTCGCTGGCGCAAATACGGTTACGTCCGGACTGTTTGGCGTAATAAAGCCGTTTGTCGGCCAGCGACTGCAACTGCTCAAAATCATAGTCGCCGTATTCCTCCGCGCTACTGATCCCCATTGACGCGCTGATACGAAGCGTCGTGCTTTTCGTCACCAGAATCTCTTTGTCATTAATGCGCTGGCGTATGCGTTCGGCAATCTGCAGCGCCTGCGCTTTCGTCGCGCCGGGCAGCACGATACAAAACTCTTCGCCTCCTACCCGTCCGGCGATGTCGTGCGCTCGAATGGTGCTGCCAATGAGCCCAGCGGCATGGGACAACACGCGATCGCCTGCCTGATGACCAAAGCGATCGTTAACGCTTTTAAAATAATCTAAATCCAGCTGTATCACAGAAAATGGCTGGCGGGCTTCCCGGTAACGCTTTGCCAGCCTGGACGCTTTTTCAAACAGCGCGCCACGGTTATACAGCCGGGTCAGCGGATCGTGCCATGCCTGCCATTGC
This sequence comes from Salmonella sp. 32070601201500089SM, assembly GCF_017573605.1. NCBI lineage: Bacteria > Pseudomonadati > Pseudomonadota > Gammaproteobacteria > Enterobacterales > Enterobacteriaceae > Salmonella > Salmonella sp. 32070601201500089SM. Next base: position 309,396 of record NZ_JAGETK010000003.1, on the reverse strand, counting down.
AGCGAATTTTGCAGAACAAACATGTTTTTGACCATATGTCGAATAACGCCCCAGGAGATCAACAGCATCGCCGTAAAAAGCACCCATAACAGCGTCAGCGCGATACTAATACTGCCAAAATTCCCTTGGATGCCTTCACGTAGTGTATGCACGCGCAGCAGGACGCCATCAAAATGATCCAGCCGCTCCCAGCTTACATAATGCGTTCCTAAACGCAGCCCGCCCAGGGTATCTTTTTCTATTTCACGCGCCAGTAAGGCGCGCTCACGGTCATTTAACGTATTCGCGGTTTGTTGTTCCGGCGCGGAGTCCGTCAACAAACGGAGATGGTTATCGTATAGCTGATATTCCCCTTCAATATCCTTTTCGGCCGCATCGCGCAGGAACCGCTGTAATGACGCGACGGGAATATCCATTGCCAGTACGCCATACCAGTAATTATCGTGATCCAGCGGTAGACTGGCTGTCACTTTTTTCTGCTCGTCAGCAACATAGGACTGTGCGGAGGTAAACCACCGCACGCCGCGCTGTGGGTTACGCCGTTGGCTTTGCTCGATAAACCAGGGCTGAGTCACGTACTGATAGTAACGGGAGACAATATCGCTACCGTACGCCGTAGGGAGAGTTGAGAGGTAAAACCCTGAGCGAGAAACATACATCGTCTCCAGCGTCAGCATGGCGGATGAGCGAGCCAGACGCGCCAGATACCCTAACTCCAGAGTGGCGGTTAATTCATTTGCCAGGTCACGACTCTCCCGCGAAAGAAGCGTCGTCCGGGCGACAAATTGATCGGAAACGCCATATAACGGCAATGTCCGCCGCTTATCCAGCTCCAGTTGCCAGAAATGTCTGACGCGTCGTTGCTCAAACTGCGTCACCGCGCTTTGCAATGCGGAAAAAGCCAGCGGCGCCACCAGCGCTTCATGCATACCGTTGCGTAAAAAGATCAACCTGTCCATGTTGAATTGCAGTTGGCGGTCAAGGACATTCGCGACGCTCCCCAGATGATTGCGCTGACTGGCGACATACGCGTCTTTCAGTATCATCACTTCCCGCCAGGTAAGTAGCGTCGAGAACAGCATCACGATCAGAAAACAGGTGTTGACGACATGACCGGGACCAAAACGCCGCGCCAGCTTTTTAAACCAGCCTTGATTGTCTAACAGTGTTTCGTGCGGCACCCTGGTAACTCCTGGTTATTGATACAACTCCCCCTGATGGCTTACGGTAGCCAGACATCATCAAGGGATACCACTCAATCCTGGCATAACCAGGTAGCAGCATGTCGCAGCGCGACGACTCTTTTTCTCCACAGCAAAACGCCCGGCATTAACCGGGCGTTTTGTCATCGGGCTTCGTCCCGCCCGCGCCTTTCCTTGCCTGGCACGAGCTCATTCTCATGGAATGCCTCCCGTTTTACGCCAAAACCATCATACCAGCGACACTCTACCATTCCGCTGGAATAACCGGTGACGATCATCCGGGGCCCACCCTCTTTCACGGTAACTTCCTCACTGACAGAAAAGACCATACCTGCCTCCTGTATCAGATGAAACGTTTTCACCTTAGACGAGGATGGGCAATTTTGCATAATTCATTGTAGAAAATCAGTGCGAAACACCGCGAATTTTCGCCACACCTTTCACCAGCGCCACCACAATGGCGCCGATAATAAAGCCGAGCACCAGATTCAGCCCCGCAGGGATCGTATGCGCCATGAAAGCCCCCTGCTGCTGCGCAAAATGTTCAATGGCATGGTGTAGCGGCGCAATACCGTGTACGACAATTCCGCCGCCGACCAGAAACATCGCCAACGTACCGACAATGGATAATGCTTTCATTAACCAGGGCGCGATAATCAGTAATCCTTTACCGACGCCCTGCGCCAGCACGCTACGCTTTTCCGCCAGCCAGTACCCCATATCATCCAGTTTGACAATAATACCCACCAGGCCATACACGCCAATGGTCACAACCAACGCAATCCCCGCCAGCACCAACACCTGATTAAGCAGCGGCGCCTGCGCGACAATCCCCAGGGTAATGGCCACAATTTCAGCGGACAGAATGAAATCGGTACGGACCGCCCCTTTTACTTTATCTTTTTCAAAGGCCAAAGGATCTTGTGCAGCCAGCGCCTCAAGACGTTTTTGCCGCTCCGCCGGGTCTTCTTTGTGTTTTCGCGCCTCAAAGGTATGCAGGACTTTTTCTACCCCTTCAAAGCAGAGAAACGCGCCGCCTAACATTAATAAAGGCGTGATGGCCCACGGGATAAATGCGCTTATCAGCAGCGCCAACGGCACCAGAATAACCTTGTTGATTAATGATCCTTTCGCCACGCTCCATACCACCGGCAGCTCGCGATTAGCGCGAACGCCGGTCACCTGCTGCGCATTGAGCGACAGGTCATCCCCCAGTACGCCCGCGGTTTTTTTCGCGGCCAATTTGCCCATTACCGAAATATCGTCCAGCAGCGTGGCGATATCGTCGAGTAATGTCAGTAAGCTACTTCCTGCCAAAATGATTTCCTCGGTCTTTTCTTCTAAGACGTTAAGTATGTAGCAAAATGCGCAATGCCGAAACCGGCGGCGCGGGTCAACGCCTTTTTATTCCAAAAGGACAATTATAATGCTCGCCAGCATAATAATTTTGACGTTTACTATATTCACCCTTTTTATTTCACCGTGAGTGATTATGCGTTTCCGGCAGTTATTACCTCTTTTTGGCGCGCTTTTTGCCTTGTACATCATTTGGGGGTCTACCTATTTTGTTATCCGCATAGGCGTTGAAAGCTGGCCGCCGCTAATGATGGCAGGCGTACGTTTTCTCTCGGCGGGGATGTTGCTCATGGCGTTTTTGCTGTTGCGCGGCGAAAAACTTCCGCCGCTGCGCCAGACCATCAACGCCGCGCTGATTGGCCTACTGCTGCTGGCGGTGGGTAACGGTCTGGTGACGGTGGCGGAGCATCAAAACGTGCCATCGGGCATTGCTGCCGTCGTGGTCGCCACTGTCCCGCTATTTACGCTGTGCTTTAGCTACTTTTTTGGTATTAAAACGCGCAAATTAGAATGGGTGGGGATTGCCATTGGACTTGCCGGGATTATTCTGCTGAACAGCGGCGGTAATTTAAGCGGCAATCCGTGGGGCGCGATTTTGATCCTGATAGGTTCGATGAGCTGGGCATTTGGTTCCGTTTACGGCTCGCGCATCGCCCTGCCTGTGGGCATGATGGCGGGCGCGATTGAAATGCTGGCGGCGGGCGTGGTATTGCTTTGCGCGGCGTTTCTTTCCGGCGAAAAGCTCGCCACGCTGCCTGGTTTATCGGGGTTTATGGCCGTCGGCTACCTGGCGTTGTTCGGTTCTATTATCGCCATTAATGCCTATATGTACCTGATTCGCAACGTCAGTCCGGCACTGGCGACCAGCTACGCCTATGTGAATCCGGTTGTCGCCGTGTTGCTTGGCACCGGCCTGGGCGGCGAGAGGTTATCGCCCGTTGAATGGGCCGCGCTGGGTGTGATTGTGTTTGCCGTAGTGCTGGTGACTCTGGGTAAGTACCTGTTTCCTGTCAAGGCGGTGGTCACGCCGTGTAAAACGGAAGATTCACGCCAGTAGATGAATCCCCTGGGTGTCGATCTGCGCGCTGGCGCCGCCGCCGCAGATCCACTCTTCCAGGCGCTCCGCCAACGCCGCGTCGCTCAATTTCGTTCGCCCGCGCAAGGCGCACTCCCAGACGATCAGTACCCGCCAGCCAAGCGCCTGTAAACGCTGAATATCGCGCTCATCGCGCTCAACGTTCTTACCGATTTTTTCCAGCCAGAAAGCCGTTCGCGTGGCCGGCACTTTGAACAGATAACAGTGGTGATGATGCCAAAAGCAGCCGTGAGTAAAAATCACACAATCATAGTCATTCACCACAAAGTCCGGCTTGCCCGGTAATGTCGTGTCCTGAGTATGAAACGTAATCCCCTGCGCGCTTAACAGGCCAGCAAGACGTTTTTCAATCGCCGTATCGCGGGTCGCTATCGCGCGCATATTTTTACTGCGCGTGGCTTTATCGTGAACGTCCGCCATCTGCCGTCTCTCTCTGACGCAGCGTCACCGCCTGGTGAATTTTGGGCTCCAGCAGCTTTGCTACCGCAGCAAATACCGGCACCACCACGGAGTTGCCAAACTGGCGATAGGCCTGCGTATCCGAGACAGGTATCCTGAACTGGTACGTTTGCGGCGCCTCAAATCCCATTAAACGCGCGCACTCTCTCGGCGTGAGTCGGCGGGGACGATGTTGTTGGTTGCCAGCATCGTCGAAATTCACTTCGCCTTTCGCCATATCCCAACCACGATCGATCAGAATTTCGGCACCATCTTTGTAGTAGCGAGCAGATAACGTGCGCGCCACACTTTCCGGATTGTCAGGATAAACCATGCCATAGCCAAAACCGTTTCCCCGCGCCTGGTGCTTTTTCGCGTAGCGATATAAATATTTCCACAGCACCGGCGTCAGGATATATTTGGCTTCGACGACGGGCTCCAGCAGTTCTGCCAGCGTCGGACGGCGCGGTGGATAACAACGGGCGATATTGCGTAACGTAAAATCGGTTTTCAGGTTTAAATCGCGACGGAATCCCACCAACACAATACGTTCCCGATGCTGAGGAAGAAAGTGCTGCCCGTCGATAATTTTCGGATCGTCCGGGCCATTGTCAGCGGCATCCGCCACGTCATATCCCAGTTCATCGAGCGTTTGCATAATAATGCGGAAGGTGTTGCCCTGGTCGTGACTTTTAAGGTTTTTCACGTTTTCCAGCACAAACAGCGCGGGGCGGCGGGCGTCGATAATTCTTACGACATCAAAAAATAATGTCCCCTGAGTCTCGCAGGCAAAGCCGTGGGCGCGGCCCAGCGCATTTTTCTTGGAAACGCCCGCCAGAGAAAATGGCTGACAGGGAAAGCCCGCCAGCAGGACATCATGTTGCGGAATATGCTGGCGAATGTGTTCCGCCGCCTCATCATCGCTGACCCCTTCCCGGTGGCTCAACGTGATATCGCGGATATCTTCATTAAAGCGATGTTGCAGCGGATCGCAAAAATAGTTCGCTTTATATGTCCGTACCGCGTGCTTATTCCATTCGCTGGTAAACACGCACTGTCCGCCTATCGCTTCAAATCCGCGGCGAATGCCGCCGATGCCCGCGAAGAGATCGATAAAACGAAAGGCGTAATGTGGATGATGCGATGGCGGCGTCGGCAACTCTGTTTTAAGACAGGTGAGTTCATTGTCGCTCAAACGATGCCATGCCGCGTTCATTATTACGCGCTTTAAGATGGCCGGGCTCCAGTGCTGCTCGCCCAGGCCGTTAAGGTGCGCCACCAGCGTTTTAACATCATAGATTTCCAGCAATTGACTCAGCATCGCCTGGATCTCGCTTCCGGCGTCGTCGGCGATGAGGTTCCGGGCGTGTGTTACTGAAATATTTTCCTGCATACATTTAACCGGCCAAAAATAATTGCCGACAGACTAACATAAAATGACGCGGTTTACGTTTCAGCGGCAGGGGTTACTGATGCGTAGCAAACATCTGGATGACCGCCTCATCCCGTGTTTCATAGTCGCCTTTCAGCTCAGCGCTCAGTTTCGCCATGTACGACACCAGAAAATCCGCATTACGCTGCGCCAGGTACTTGCCCCGTTCGGTCTGCATCGTCAGCGGCAGTTTCAGCAGTTTGGTTTGAAAATGGTCGAGCGCGAATTGCTTATCGTTAAGAGGCCGTCTGTCAGCAAAGGGATCGTCGGCATCAAATAGCGCGACGCCCAGCGCGCCGGAGACCGCGAAGACCCGCGCCAGACCAATGGCGCCCAACGCCTCCAGTCTGTCTGCATCCTGCACGATTTTCGCCTCTGGCGTGGTGGGCGCAATTTTTGCGCTGAAGCTATGCGCTTCGATAGCATGACAAATGCCCGCCAGTTTTTCTGCCGGAAAGTCAGGAAAATCCCGCAGAAAAATACGCCGGGTTTCTGCCGCCGCCAGAATGGAAGAACGATGCCGCTGCGGATGATTTTTCGCCAGGCTGACGATGTCATGGAAATAACATGCCGATAGCACCACCAGCCAGTCGACAGGACTGTTTTCCCCCAGCGTTTGCGCGGTTGCCCAAACACGACGAAAATGGAAGATGTCATGGGCGGCATCCTGTTCCTGGTGGTGGTGACGTAGCCAGTCTTCAAACTGCGATTGCCAGTATCCTGAGTCCATACGCCCTCTCTTTATAGCAGACCATTTTTATTACATGCCTGAGCACAGGGTTCGCTATCCTGACATATCCGCCACCACTTTACATCCCTGCGTGCTTGCGCGTTTCTGGCTGAGTGTCGGCGGGATACCCCCTGTTTTTGCGAGGCCGGGTGTACCAGGCAATACTCCCCAGAATAAGCCAGACGACGCCCAGCGAAAGCGCGTTAAGCCATTTTTCCGTTGTGCTGCCAGGAGTGCTGATTGGGCCGAGAACCGGCTCGGTTTGTATGGCGGACATCAGCCACACGCAACGCGCCATCACCCAGATGAAGTAGCCGCAAAAGGTATAAAAAACCCATAACGCTAATTTGCCGCCCATGCTACGGGTGGCGTTGTCCTCCCTGGTACTCAAACTTTACTCCGCTTTTGTGATGTAAGTCATATGACATTAATTACATTATAATGTGACATTAGTCACATTTCGACCATAAAATACCTTATCCACCTGTTCTGGTTATTCATTCCACAAATAGTTTATTCTCAGATAATGTTACGCCTGGCGCTGAACCTGCTGTTAAATAAGGGAATGGTGATTGAATCGCACTCTAATGCAGAATAACCCATAACCAGAACAACTTATTTTTACGCACCGCGATAGCGTTTTATTTTATTAGCATTAAGTGTCAGAATGATTCGGTTATTAGCCTTTTATCATTTATTTTATCATTACCCACATTACCGGCATTTATGCCGGTTTTTTTTATTCTTTTTCATAATCAAAGCATCAAATACATATAAAAAACAAATTATATTCACGCCAACAACCATCAAATCAAAACACATAACCCATTGATAAAAAATGATAATTATAGAATATATATTCTTAATTACTTATATAGCATGTATTATAAAAAACCAAACAGAAACAAATTGAAATATTTTAAATACCTTTGTTACATGTTATTTTTTAAATTCCATGAACTTCATAGAATAGTATCAATTTGTAGTTTTGTTGAAGTGGCTACATATTCATATAAATTATTATCATAAGGGAATACATAATGAACAGAAAAGTTCTGGCACTGCTTGTCCCGGCGTTATTAGTGGCAGGCGCAGCAAATGCGGCTGAAATTTATAATAAAAATGGCAACAAACTCGACCTGTACGGCAAAGTTGATGGTCTGCGTTACTTCTCTGACAATGCAGGCGACGATGGCGACCAGTCCTACGCCCGTATTGGCTTTAAAGGCGAAACGCAGATCAACGATATGCTGACCGGCTATGGTCAGTGGGAATACAACATTAAGGTGAACACCACCGAAGGCGAAGGTGCAAACTCCTGGACTCGTCTGGGCTTTGCCGGTCTGAAATTCGGCGAGTACGGCTCTTTCGATTATGGCCGTAACTATGGTGTTATCTACGACATTGAAGCCTGGACCGATGCGCTGCCGGAATTCGGCGGTGATACTTATACCCAGACCGATGTCTATATGCTGGGCAGAACCAACGGCGTTGCCACCTACCGTAATACCGACTTCTTCGGTCTGGTGGAAGGCCTGAACTTCGCGTTGCAGTACCAGGGTAATAATGAAAATGGCGGTGCTGGTGAAGGTACAGGTAACGGCGGCAGCCGCAAACTGGCCCGTGAAAACGGCGACGGTTTCGGTATGTCTGCCTCCTACGACTTTGACTTCGGGTTAAGCCTGGGTGCGGCCTACTCTTCCTCTGACCGTACGGACAATCAGGTTGCTCGTGGTTATGGCGACGGCATGAATGAGCGCAACAACTATGCTGGTGGTGAAACCGCTGAAGCCTGGACCGTAGGTGCCAAATATGACGCCTACAATGTTTACCTGGCGGCGATGTACGCTGAAACCCGCAACATGACCTATTATGGCGGCGGCAATGGCGAAGATAATGGCGGTATTGCTAACAAAACCCAGAACTTTGAAGTGGTTGCGCAGTATCAGTTCGATTTCGGTCTGCGTCCGTCCATCGCCTACTTGCAGTCTAAGGGCAAAGATTTAGGCGGTCAGGAAGTCCATCGTGGCAACTGGCGTTACACCAACAAAGATCTGGTTAAATATGTTGACGTCGGTATGACTTACTACTTCAACAAAAATATGTCCACCTACGTTGATTATAAAATCAACCTGCTGGACGAAGATGATGACTTCTACGCAAGCAACGGTATTGCAACCGATGATATCGTAGGTGTTGGTCTGGTCTACCAGTTCTAAGACGCTTTATGTTATTCAAGCCCGTGCTTAGCGCGGGCTTGTTATTATAGGGCAAGAATTAAATAACGGATAACGGCGCAAAGACAGGTGACCTGGTTTCATTGGATAGATGAGGACAACGTCGCTTTTTTCAGGCGCTGTCTGCAAGACAAATAACACCTTTGGGGAAAGGTAAATGCCACTATAGATGATGGATGTCAGCGTCTATAGATGATAATCATCCGGGCATAAAAAAGCTCCTGTACGGAGCTAATATGAATTATTTTCTAAAATCTGGCGGAACCTGTCCTGAGCGAATGTATAATCCAACATTATCAAAAGTGATCATGGTTGACTTACAAAAAATACATTTCGCGCCAAACGGGTTTTGCTCAGTAACATCGAATGTCGATGTTCTGTATTGTGAACCATGGCAACATGGACACCGGAAGTGAATTTTATTAGTAATATTAGTTGCCTTAAAGCGCCACAACGTTGACCGCTGATGGACCTTTTGGTCCCTGTTCTACTGAAAACTCCACTTCCTGATTTTCATTCAGAGTGCGGAATTCATTACTTTGAATGGCTGAAAAATGCACAAACACATCTTTGCTGCCATCTTTAGGCGTAATGAAACCAAAGCCCTTTTCAGGGTTAAACCATTTTACTAAACCAGTGATTTTCGTCGTCATAATATTGTTACCTTTTGAATGAGCCCTTGGGCGAAATGGCCTGAAGAAAATTATCAGAGAGAAAAAAACCTAAAGGAGATCTCAAGAGGAACAAATGATGAGAAATATTACAATCACTACTTCAGATAAGTTTGTATCAAACCGCACAACCATTAACGCATGGTTAACTGAACATAGCAAGCTTTAGTTTTGTTAAAAAAATATTAATTGTTTTTTAGCATTATCACACTGATTGCCATACTCTTTTTATCCATGCCCATCGCTACGGCTGAAACCTGGCGTAAATAAGTGACGTCTCATAACGCCTACCTGGCAATAAACGCGCCACATTTCCTGATGTCGTAAACCAGGATACATGCGCCTCATCGTGAGAGGTTCCTGTGATCTTGTGCGACCAAAACCGGTTAGAGAACGGGGATGATTTGGCAACTATCTCATGCATTGATCGCACAAGTTACTTAACACGCAGTAGATCAGAGTATCTTGTGGTGTACCGAGGCGAAAGCATTTCTCGCTTCATAGCCCACTGTTGCGACATCCCCTGCCCGGCGAAGTACAGCGTCCCCTTCCCGTCTTTTGCGTTAAGATGGTCCAGTACTTCCATCAACTTCGCACTACCGGCGCGCGGCGCATTATCGTCGAAAAGGTTGAGTTGCGCTACGCCCTGACTGAAGAAGTCACCCAGCATCACCCCCGCTTTCTGGTAGCGATGGCCGTCGCGCCATATTTTATCCAGGCACTTCACAGCCGCATTGATAATGTCGCGTGAATCCTGCGTGGGGGTGAGAAGCGTCACCGCGGCGCTGTTACCGTAGTAGGGCTCGTTCAGGGCAAAGGGGGATGTTTTGACGAATGTTGAGATGAAACGGCAGTACTGGTGCTCGCCGCGGAGTTTTTCTGCCGCGCGCGCAGCGTAGCTGTAAATAGCCTGGCGCATTTCCTCATAGTCTGTGACCCGCTCGCCGAAAGAGCGGCTACAAACGATTTCCTGCTTTGCCGGCGCAAACTCTTCAAGCTCCAGACATGGCTCTCCGCGAAGCTCTCTCACGGTACGCTCCAGCACGACATTGAAGTGTTTCCTGATGATCCAGGTACTTTGTTCAGAGAGATCGAGAGCAGTCTTGATGCCCAGGGCATTGAGCTTCTTACTGATGCGCCTGCCGACACCCCAGACATCCTCTACGGGTATCAGGGCCAGCAGCCGACGCTGGCGATCGATGTTCGACAAGTCAACCACCCCGCCGGTCTGGTGCTGCCACTTTTTCGCAGCATGGTTAGCCAGCTTGGCAAGGGTTTTCGTCTGGGCAATGCCTACACCGACAGTCAGGTGCGTGCGCTTCAGGACCGTCGCTCTTATCTCGTGCCCGAAATCTGTCAGATCCCGGCAGTTTCGTACTCCCGTCAGATCACAAAAAGCCTCATCAATGCTGTAAATTTCTACCCGCGGCACCATCTCCTCGAGTGTGGTCATTACCCGGTTCGACATATCAGCGTAAAGCTCGTAATTACTGCTGAAGCAAGCAACACCGGATCGCCGGAAGCGTTCTTTCTGTTTGAAGTATGGCTCACCTGGTGCGATACCGAGCTGTTTCGCCTCGGCGCTACACGCGATAACGCAGCCATCATTGTTTGATAACACCACCACCGGTCGGCCACATAAATCAGGACGAAAGACCGTTTCGCAGGAGGCGTAAAAGCTATTAACATCGCAGAGCGCGAACATAATCAACTGACCGCTTTAATGATAAAGGTCACCACCCCGAATATGTCGAGCGTGTCTTCACTGCCGACAGGTATAGGTCGATAGGCGCCGTTCATGGGGATTAACTGCACTGTCGGGCGCAACTGCAACCGCTTTACAGTGAACTCTCCTTCAATTGCCGCAATTACAATGTCACCGTGGTCAGCGTTCCGTGAGCTATCCACCACCAGCAGGTCACCGTCGCTGATGCCTGCTTCAATCATTGAATCCCCCGTTGCTTTGACAAAATATGTTGAGCTGGGATGAGAAACGAGCAACTCATTAAGATCGATACGCTGCTCAATATAGTCCGCCGCGGGGCTGGGGAATCCACACGGCACTAAGTAACTGAAAAATGGGAGAGGAATAATTTCGCGCAACTCTGTAGGTCTGAAAAATTCCATAATCCATACCTCGAATACTGTTTTTATATACAGTAGTGTTATTTGAACATGCGCGCAAGATACCGGAGTCGCTACGACTGTTTAAATCTTCGTCGCTTCGTTTGTAAGTTTCTCTCTCAGTTCAAATTATGGGTTTTGTAAATTTTCCGGTTGTATTGTCATGTGCGCATATTTAAGCCAGCCTGGAGGCCAGATTTTCTGTACAGCGTCGACAGTCCCGCAGCGTAAGTTATCGCCACGCGCCAGCGCGTTTCCCTGACAGCAAGTAATCTTTTGCCTGGCGACCATGTCTACAGGGGAACATGTCGGGCAACAGGCCGGGTGCGACGATGACCGAGGACGACGGCGTTAAGTCGCCGCGAGTGACATCAATATTAATCCAGATGGGAGACGGCGAAAGAGCGGGGCAGAAAACCAGGAGTTGACTTATGATCGAAAAGTAAAAATAACACTATCCCTGGCCCCCTCTTCTGGCAGAAAAAGCATAAGATGGCGATACGTTTTTCACGTAATATTCTAACAGAATATTCTAAGTGTATTCTAAGTGTGAGACTGATCGCTGAAAGAAGATGAGCTAAGTGTTTGAATTGTGGCGGAGAGAGGGGGATTTGAACCCCCGGTAGAGTTGCCCCTACTCCGGTTTTCGAGACCGTCCCAATATTCTTATTTAACATTAACTTATCTAATAACATGAGAAAAAAGTAGCATTTTTGTACGCAGTATTTTCAGAAAGTTAGCCTACTTATCAAAATCATTTTCTCACCATGATAGACTGTTTTTTAAACAAAACCATCCCCTTTATTGACTTCCCACAACAACATGCGTCATAACATCTTTGTGGCATCTGGTGGTTTCCGTCCTTAATCAGTTATGGGATTCCTACAGGTTCACCGGATGCCACAACCTTCCCTCATGCTTTTAGTTAGCGCGGTAATCCCGTTTTTTAACTCACTTCCGGTCAGCCGATAACAGAATCCAGTACAGCCCGTGTGTCGACAGCGCCACATCATAAATAATCGCTACTGGCTGGTTTCTCCGACCAGTCAGGATTTGAGGTGTCAACCCGGTTTACCAATACCCTGTATTTTTTCCATTCGTCGAGTTGCGCTTTCTCATCATCTGTTGCGATTCCAGGATCCTGACTCTTCTGTGAAAAATTTTAGCTTAGCTGATTACTGCCCACAGTGTGTTTCACTGTATAAGAACCGAATTATTATCAGTAATATTTATATGCTTGTTGAAGTAATATACAGCATATACCAATAAAAATCAGATTGTTTTTGCGTCGGATGATGCTTCAATTGACCTTAATCACAACTTATCATAACAATCAGTTGCTTATAAATATTCTCAAATAAATGTATATTGCCATCAATAAAAGGTTCATACTGTTTTATGATTCAACCTGACTATTATCACAGCATATTAAAGCCAGTAAAATCAATCTGTTGTAACTCATAAATATTTTTCAGGAGTCGACCATGAACACTTTAGACATATCATCATACCCACCTAACTTACTTTCAGATATAGAGATTATTTATGGTAAAGCGTTACTGCAGCTCATCCTGGAGTCTAAAAAAATCAACAGCGAGAATCTTATCTCTCAGTTAAAACATGAACAAAAAGAGCAGCAATGGCTCGAAGATAAAGAACCATTATCTACTGCGCTGAAAATACTGGATAAATCATGAAAAGCAGCATAACATTGTCATCTTTACTTGTACTCACAGTTATAATAACAGGATGCTCGTCAGGTAAGAGTAAAGATGATTATAGCCAGGTGGATGGAATATACTTCTGGGGCCAAGATATAAGCGCATTTCAACCATGCCACACACGCCAGATATACTGGCTTAACGGAGAAAAAACCACACTGAGAAGCTTAAAAAAGCATCACAGTACAAATAAAAATGTCTATGCATCCCTGATCGTGCATAACGATGGATACCAGGACAAAGGGTCTTCAGGCACTTATGATGAAACTCTTATGCTTGAGAAAATTATTAGTACAGACAACAGTAAAAACCACGCTGATTGTCTGAGCTTTATAATTCCCAGTAAAAAACACAAAGTTACATCCAAAAATGAACTTTCCAGATAAAAAACTGTCAAAGCAATATACATAATAAAATGTACTTCTGAGGATATATGGACAATACACTGATAATAATTTCCCTGCTTATCATATTCAGTATTTTTAGCTATGCTGTAATCAAAGTAGGAATAGGCATATCAAATAATCCAGACAAAACTGATGAGTAAAAACAAACATTTCCTGAATTAATGTCTCTACCTTACCATCAAAAAATTAACAATATTTTGAGGAACATTTCTTAATGAAATCAAAAGATACCCTAAAGTGGTTCCCCTCTCAACTTCCTAAAGTTCGTATTATCCTGGGTGATGCAGTAGTGGAGGTGGCGAAACAGGGCAGGCCTATCAATACCAGGACATTGCTTGATTATATCGAAGGGAATATAAAGGCCAAGGCATGGCTGGATAATAAAGAATTATTACAAACAGCAGTATCAGTTCTTAAAGAAAACCAGGATGCGAATGGGAAGATATAATATATTCAACAAGGAGATAACCCAGACAAAATTTCGCCGTCTGACCATCACTCATTTATTACTTCAGGCTAGTGTATTTTATTGACTCTAACCTGTTTTTTCACAACGTCATATCACTGGCTTACAGGCACATCAGGCCAGTCAGGGGAAGCTGTATCCACACGGTTAACCATTACGCTGTAGAGTTCCCAGGCGTCCAGCCGTTTAATCTCCTCATCTGTGGCAATTTTTAGTTTTACTGCCCGCGCCAGTGGTGCAATGGCTGATTCAGCCTCAGCCAGGCGGCGAACTTTTTCAGCCTCCGCCTTTTTACGCAGCTCTTCCGGCGAATGAACCCGTTGAGCAACTTTACCGTCCTGATATAACCACATACCATCACCACGACAATCATCAGGACAGTCAGCAGCGGCTATTTCCGCAACAGACATATTAACCGGCCACAGCATTGATACAGCATATGTGTTTCCTCGTTGCGGGACTGGCTTATTAACAACACCCCAGATAACCCCCTCATGGTCGTACATGATTTTTGCGGTATCATCAGAAAATAATGACTGACATTCATACCAGTCCTGCCCGTCTTCCGATTCCAAAAAAAATGCACCTATATTTATTTCGGACTGCGTTTTACCCCTGTTTACGGGCGCGTCAATAAGTCTGAAATTTTTAATATCCTGATATTTTTTCATTATGCCGTTCCCCCTTGTACGGTATACCACTGATTCCCGACTCGTTTTTGCAAAGGCGCATAAGCAATACCATCAATATTTTCGCCCTGATAATCTTTCCAGACGGAGGTAACTACATATCCGGGAGTGTTAGGCCAGGAACCTGCATTGTTCCAGGTAGTCACTGATGTGCCAGCCCCTAACTGAACATCTGCGACGAAATTATTATTAATCCACAGACTCAGCCAGCTATTCCCCCAGACAGAACCAAAGATGTCGCCGTTATTCTGATAGATGGCCCCGCCTGCACGAAGCGTGTTAGCGGTGATATCGCCATTGACCGTAAAGACAATCGAACCATCAGGATTTCGCTGGCTGTACAGATGCCATCCCTGATCGTCGTCCAGTTCAATAACTGTTGGCCTGTTTGCATCGCCCCATAAATTAAACGTGGCTGTCATTGTCGAATTATTATTGCTCGTCAGTGAAAGCCTTTTTCCGTCACCTGCTCGTATGCCACCATTAGTGAGAACATCTACTGACATGTGTAACCCGGAATTATCGATATAACCGACCCGGGCATTATTGGCGTAAATACCCAGAACGCCGTCGCCATCCTGTTTAAACCCGGTATCGTTATCACCGAGCACAATTGAATTACCGCCCAGCGCATTGTCAGTACCAATGCCTAAAGACCCATTCAGTCGCCCTCCATTAACTGACAGTGCCTCAACGTCACCGGCTGTGGGTTTCATCAGACTATTAAACAGTGTATATGTCTGACCGCTGGTTGAGTTTCCCGGCTGAACTGATGAATATTCAGGCGTACTGTGCAGCGTGACATTTGCATTACCGGTGTAATCATATTGCGCAATTAACCAGTACGCATACTGGCCGATATTAATATAAATATCGTAGGTGTCGCCTGATGTATTAACCCATGCGACCTCGTTAGCAGCAGCAGGCGAGCGTCTCCACAACGTGGCAGTTATTCCAACAGGTGAACCATTACCGGCACGCAATACCAGTTCGCTGATTGCCGCCTGTTCAGGTGAACCAGCGTTAAACCCCGCCCCACCGTACAGTTTAATCACCGCAGTTGATGTAGCCTGCGGCATTACAACCGTGGCGATTTTGAACCAGCCTGATTCGCCAAGTGTAATGGTGGTTGACGTTACCGCACCGATGGTTCTCGCAAATTGTTTTTTGTCAGGAATATCGCCGCCGTTCTGCGATTTTTGCAGGGCCCCTGCAGCGAGATTTATCGTTTCTCCTAAACCAACGTTCTGGAGAAACAGCGGCTTATTCGGGATGTCCGCGCCATTCTGATTTTTTTCAAGACGGGTTTTAACCTGTTCATCGATCAGCCTGCCAATGGCGGCGTGAAGCTGCGTATGTTCGCCTTTACTGAGTGGTATGCCGGCGGCTTCAATAACAGTACAGACCTCTTCCTGGACTGCATCCCACATATCACTGTTGAGATCCGTTGCGCGGCGGCCCGTGGCGGGATCACCATTCGTAAATCCGTTTTTTCCCTGACCAAATTTATCTTTTTGCGCGGTGGGCGTATCCCCGCAGACAGATACTGGCGACCACCATCAGCATAAAACGTGACGGCGTCATTTCAGGATTGGGGCGCCGGCAAAGCACCTGGTAAGCAGGATTATCAGAAGCCAGTTTTCGGGAGCCATCAGCCTGCCGCTCGTAGATTTTCAGCGGTAACGTGGAAACCGATTCACTCAACAGCCTGACACAGGCCCATACAGCAGACAGGCGGATAATCTTATCAGCCGTCACAACTTTTCCACTGCTGCTGGTTCCGAACCACTCGCGCCAGAACTCGCCGTTAGTCAGGCTGACGGGGACGCCCAGCCAGTTTAAAAGGGCGCTTTTTATTCGCCCGGGGTGTTTATTATTCGCCATCAGATACCCACTATGATTGGATCATCAAAGAAACCATCAACATCGCCATCATCAGTGACATCCTCTTCTGATGCACCTATTGCCATAGCGGAAGCCACCACGCCATCAATACGTCCGGTACTTTTTTTCTTGGCAAAAATGCGGTTTTCTTTCTGATCGGCTTCGGTTACTGCGGAAGCTGCATTCCAGCGCAGGCAGGGATTAGTTTTAATAACGACTGCACCATCATCCAGCATCTGCTCAAATAGCTCGATAGAATGCGGCATCCACAGACCAGAATCTTTTGCCTTGTAGTAGCCCTGCCCATGCGGGATCAGCGGCACTGATACTGAGGCTTCGTCCAGTTCCGGCTCAAGGTATTTAATACGGTACTGATCGAAGGCAATGGCTTTGATGTCGAACTGCATTGCAAGATCTGCGATACGTTCAGCAACAAAACCATACTTCACGGCTTTACCTGGTGTGGTGTGGATGTATCCGTCCCGTTCCCATGCGTCATATGGAACCCGGTCTGTTTTCGCCCGGTCTGTCAGAGTGTCTTTTGGCGTCCAGAATTCCACCACCAACTTTCTCTTTTTCGGAAAGAACAGAGCCAGTGCGGTGAGATCCCGGCTGCCTGAAAGATCCAGACCGCCATAGCATTCCTCGCCCCGCAGCTCCTGCAGGTCGAAATCCTCCTCGCATCCCATCCAGACATCACTGCTCATCCAGGGATTATCAGCATCCACCCACTGGCAGAAGTTCAACCGCCGGACAATGCTTTCCTTCGACGGCATTCCGCGGGCCTGCGTGACCTGCTCACGCAAATAGCGCTCAGTAAAGGTGTGTCCCAGCGAAGGGTTAGCCTTTTTCCAGCAGGTCTCGTCCTTAAAGGGATCTTCCCCTTCGTCCAGCGAACAGATAAAAGAAAAGAAGCTGTCATCGTCAACTGAACCTTCAGCAACCTTGCGACCATATTCGTGATAGTCATAACAGACGCTGGTTTTATCATGGCCACTGTTAGTTATCATGAAAATCAGCGCCTGCCGGCGGCCTTTCGTTCCGGCGCGCATCATTTCCACGACCTGGTTATTTTTATGTTCGTGAATTTCGTCTATCAGAGCACAATGCGGGCGTGGCCCTGACTGGCCGTCGTCTGAGCTGATAGGCCGGAAAAAAGAACCGGTCTGCAGAAAAGCCAGATTCCACTCTTTCCCGGCACCGCCTGATTTGTTAATCCGCTGTGCCAGTGCTGGCGACTGGTCAACCATCGCCACAGCATCGCGAAACAGTATCATGGCCTGGTCTTTTTTCGTGGCGGCCGCGTAGACTTCCGCGCGTGGTTCCTTGTCGGCGACAAGGCAGTAAAGAGCGATACCAGCTGCAAGCGGTGATTTACCTGACCCCTTACCGGATT
This sequence comes from Salmonella sp. 32070601201500089SM, assembly GCF_017573605.1. Classification (NCBI taxonomy): domain Bacteria; kingdom Pseudomonadati; phylum Pseudomonadota; class Gammaproteobacteria; order Enterobacterales; family Enterobacteriaceae; genus Salmonella; species Salmonella sp. 32070601201500089SM. Next base: position 291,547 of record NZ_JAGETK010000003.1, on the reverse strand, counting down.
CGACGTACACCATACGGAACCGGCGATAGCCGTCTGAGTTTTGCCAGCCAAATATAGACCCCACGATAAAGCACTGCCAGGGTAACAGATTGAACGGCTTGCCTTCGTGTTCGCCGCCGTTAAGTTTCAGCACTTTCGCGAAAAAGTCGATGGCACGCTGCGCTGTTTCCGTATCCCATACCAGACCGCGGGCATGGCAGGACTCCAGATCCTTCAGGTGACGCTTGCAGGAATTGCGGATATCAGGTCCGGCAATTTCCTTACCGGACGCCACATCCATCGCATAACGAGTGGTGGGGTCAACCGAAGAACTGGTTGAGCGGGTCTTCTTTCTCTTCTCCACCATCAACTTTCACCTTTGTTCTGGCGGCCGGGGTGAGACCGAATTCGACCAGGTAACTTTTAAACCGTCGATCGGCATCAGCCAGCATCGCAACAGCCGGGTTCGCCTTAATCAAAAATCCCCCTTCAGTCTGGACTGTATAAGTTCTCCCTTCGTCCGCGATCGTCAGACGAAGCTGAAGGATATCTGCATAGATATCGCAAAGACGCTCCAGCGCCAGTGAATCGGCAACTGTAAGAATAGCCATGCCATCAAGTAAAACTGTGAGCCTGCCCCACGCAACTTTTCCCCAGTCGCTAAGATGTGCTGGCGGGCTGGGGATTTCTTTTGCTGGTTGGGGTTCTTTATCGTTGAGTTTACGTTTGCCCGGGTTGCCGGTAACCACTTTCAGGTGGGTCGGTTTCGGGCGCCGTCCTGCCATCGGAACCTCCCGGAAAAAACTTTTCATTTCGCGGTTGTGCACACAGAGGGGGGCGGGCGGTCACGCAGGCACAAAGCTGTGAACTTTTAACCCGCCCACCTCCTTCATAGCTGCCACACATATGAGAATTGTTATCGTCTGAACCAGTGCGATGCACGGTCAAGTGGAATACCGTTCTCGTCACAGCCCACGACGACACCACGTTTCTCCATTCGTTGTTTCGTAGAGTCGTGGTGCTGCTTACACAACCCCTGCCAGTTCTTCCGGCTCCAGAATAGCTTTTGTGCCTTCGCTATCGCTTCGGCGTTTCCACTATTCAGCGCCTCTTTCAGTTTGTGCGGAATGATATGATCGACCACCGTTGCCGCCGTCACTCTTCCCTGCTCATGACACATGGCACACAACGGATGAGTACGAAGGAACAGGAGGCGCTCCCGGTCCCATTTGCTGCCGTAGATACGGAGCTCTTTTTTCACATCCGCCCCTATGTGTTGCGGGGCTCCCCGGTCCGGTTTTGTCATGTGGATACCTTGTTGTATAGTCGTCACCATAAACCGCATGGAGAAATGATATGGCTGTCAAAATATTCAGAAGCGATCATCAACCAGCCAGCGAATTAGCTTACCGTAACTGGCTTCGTGATAACCCTGATGGATTTGTCGTGAATGCCTTAAAGAGCGCCAGTGGACAGAACACGAAAAGTGATAAGCGCTTTACCCGAATTCACCGGGCCAAATGTAAAACAATTAATCCGCTGCTGAGTTCAACGGAAAAATCTGGCTTCACCACAGGGCGATACCAAAAGCTTTGCGCCATAAATTTTGACGCCGTTAATAGCGAGGCCCGGATAGTTACTGGCCTGCCGACCATTAAACCATGCCGCTGCGTCAAATGAAGTTACGTTATTATGATGAGTCTGCCCATGGTGATGGCAATAGAAAAGGCCGCCATAATATGCGGCCTTTGGTTACTATCAGCTAACAGATAAAACACAACCCTCAGGAGCCACCTGGAAGAGTTATACCTAACCGGATAGCTGGCAACCTCTGCTTTATACTGGTATTGGCTGGCAGAGGTAAAATAAGAGTAGTTTGTTTTATTTTATCCACATTGATATATCAACGATGATGGCAGTTATTCTTATAAATAGAGAATTGTTTAATCATTCGACTACAAAGGCAGCATTATATCCTGTCAATACTGGGTTATTTTCATGAGGTGTGCCAGTTTTTAACGTCTGGTTACGCTGCGTTGATACATGAGATCTTTTTCTTCAGTACCATGGTATGTGACATACGTCCGTATATCCCCTTATAGGACATTTTGTGCTCTTTATGACACCCCGCAGGCCGGAACCGTAACCGTCCTGCGGGAATTTTTTATCTGCACTGCGTCCGGATGTACTCCTGCAAATACTTCAGTTTTTCCTGATCGCTGATGATTCCGGCGCGGATATCGAGAACGTTTTGTCCAGCAACTGGAGAGAGTTCGACGGTGGCAGCATTGCCCACGCGGCGGGTACTGGCGGTTTTGGTTGTGGTTGGCACTGTACAGCGTCCTTCGACACGCACCCGGCCACCAGCAGCAAGGAGGCGCTGCAAATCAGTATTCCTGTTTTGTGCATCAGCTAGTTCCTTTGTGTATTTTGCATCGAGGGCAGCAACGTCACGCTGGCGCTTAGTCATGTCGGTAATTGTCGCGTTCGCCAGTGTCAGGCTATGGCTGGCTGTATCGCGCTGCGATTTATACTGAATGGCGTTGTCGCGGTAATGCTCTGTTGTCCATGCAAGTGCAGCAATCAGCAAAGTCACTGAGAGTTGCAACCAGTATTTTTTCAGCAATACAGGTAACAGATTCATACCAGCACCGATTTTGCTTTTTCAAAGCGCTCTCGCCTGTCACCGATGCCGTTCTGCCCTCCGTTAATGATCTGCGTAACGCGTACCAGGTCGCCGGAGTATTTCAGACACCCTCTAGTCACAAAAAACCACGCTGCGGAACGGGCGGCATGACGATCCAGCTCAAGCTGTCCCGGATTCGCCACCAGATCCAGTTTCAGGGCAACGCCGCATCTGGTGTAATTCTCCAGCCCAGTAATCTGGATAAGCCCACGCCCGCGATACTTCCAACCATCTCCGGCGTCTTTGTTACCCATGCGGCCGCCATAAACCAGATTGGCTATTTGTGGCTGGTGGGCAACCTGGCGACCATCAATACGCCCCAGCATTTCGCACTGATAAGGCGTAAGGCGTTTACCAAACGTCTTTTTCAGCGCCCCCACCGAATAATTGAAGCTTTCCTTCAGAACAGTAAATCCTGCTGATTCATGCCCCGCTTGTGCAATAAACATGGCCTGATCGAGTGGAGTAGTAATACCGAATTCGCTCATTGCCGCCGTAATATGCGGATACCAGCGCGCAGAAAGCCCGGCGCTAATACCAGCCGCCTGCTGAAATTGTTGTTGATTCATCAGTGCCTCAGAGCATCAACCAGACGCGCCACATTACCGCGAGCCCACAGCACAGCGGCGCAGATAAGGATATTCACCATCACCACCAGCCAGTGGGATGATTCATATAAACCAAAAACAAACCGGAAAGGGACGCTGGCATACACCAGCACCATGACATAGGCCAGTAACGAAATCAGGGGGCGGTGTGTCGCATCACCGCGTCGGTAAAACATCAAAACGATGACTATCACCCCACAAATTACGGCATTCAGAACTGCAGAAGGGTCATTTGCTACCATTTGATCCCCCTCCCCTGATACGAGAAAGAATACTGAACAGGCTGTTCAGATCCTGACTGTTAAGAAAAGTGAGAAACTTTATACACATTGCAGAAATAATCACTGCGCCAAGTGCATCCAGTGGTTTTTCATAATGCGTTATTGCCGCAAGCTTAGTACCTATCAACCCGGCGCCAAGCACTCCCACAATAAATGATGTAATAAAATAAGCGACCAGCCTGATGCGTCCGATGTTAGTTGCCGTGGCGACATAAAACACCGCGCCGGCAAAAGCACCGAATACCACACCATAATCGGTTCCGGTTGCCAGACCGAATACACTGGCCCCCATTAATCCACCAGCCAACACTGTCGCACTGGATACAGGTTCGGACATTCATCCCCCTCTGGTTATGTGGGTCCTCTCAGTTATGAGGGGAAATAAAAAAGGCTGCCTGATGGCAGCCCTGATAAGGTTTAAGTCATTTAAACTGGTGGCTGTAACGGCCCAGACAGTACTTCTGCTTCACCGTTATGGCAGATATCATCGCCCCTTGTCAGATGCCAGACACCGACAATAAGCTGTCCTGATTCCAGATCGTCAACTGTGTCATTCGTATAGTATGCCACCTGAGCAACACCGTTATGCTGAATCCAGTAATACCCTTCGTTCATTCACTCCCCCTGATACTATGTAGATAGTATAGAACAGTGCTAATTATGAAATGGTGCAAGAAACCACAACTTAAACTTTGCTATATGCTAGATAAGTAATCACTTCACCAGTTTATTTGATGGCATTGCGTGGGTTCGATGTGGAACAAAAAAAAGATCCTGTACCAAGAAAACGAAGAAGCTCCCTTATAAGAGAGCTTCTAATGAAAAAAATCAAGTGCAAGCACTATCCATTCACAATATAGGATATTTAGAATTTATTTCCTGAACCATCCATATTTAAATTTTTTATACAGACATTATAAAACAAACGTCCAAATTTTGTAAGCGATATAAACCAATAATCATATCCTTTTACGCTATCAATAAAATCTTTTTCTAAAAGATAATCTGGACCGTGTACATACTCAACAAAACCTAACGAGTTTAGATGTTCCAAATACGTAAAGAAATAATCAGGAACATTTAAAATATCAGGATTAAAAACAGATTCTTCGATAGGCTTGCCATCCATTAAAATTCCAGACCACGGAAGGAGGACATGCTCAATTTCTTTATGAGTTGGTGCTACCCAAGAATCAGATCTTTTCAAATAGATCGACCGTTCGCGCAGTGCTAAACAATCGATGAATAATGCTTCATCGCCTGATATCTGGCTTATTAAATTCACAAAGGCGGGATGGACAGAATTAATATTACTTTTGCTAATACATGAAGAGAGCAACTCAATATACATTTCAGAAATAGCATCATCTTCAGGCATAGACATTAACTTTTCAGCTATTTGATATACAGCATTTGCAGGCGGTGGAGTCAATTCACTCTCTGGAACCTTATGAAACGATTTTTGTATTCTTACCAATAGCTGTTCGTATTTTGCTGCACCATAGACAAACGGTAAGCTTAATAAGCATACTGTTTGCGCGACTCTCTCCCCTGCAGCTCCAAACTGACGCAAGGCAGGTTGGAACAAATCTTCATAGATTTTTACGACCGTTTCAGAAGGTATCTGAGGCAACATACTCTCATCTCACTTAATAGTAATCAGAACCAATAACTTACCATGCATTAGTCGATTCATGAGACAGAAAAACCCGCTCATTGGCGGGTTTATAAAGCTATGGCAACATATCAAACATGCTTCAAATATGGCTTATTTTGTTGCATTTTGCAAGTGCGTTTGAAGGAGATAGTGAAATTTAGGTCACATTTTTGCCACTTTGAAGGCTTCTTCATCCTCATAGTACTCAAGAGCCATGGCCAACGCAGATTCATCAAGCTGGGTAAAAGCGGCCTTTAACCCAGCCCAGTGCCCTGAATAGACACGCAACCATGTCGAACGGTCAACGCTAACCATGCGGGCCAACGCTGCACCAGCATAGTCTTTATAGGTTTCATTATTTCTGGTTGCGGCAATTTCCTGCCCTGCCAGCCATACCAGGCCTATAAGTTTCTTTACTACGCGCTCCTGAAGCGAGTTTTCACCTAGGCATTTCTGATAAGTTTTCCAGACGTATTCCGGCACTACCGGCGCTGGCGGTGCTGTGTAGAGCGGTATATACACGGCAACATCATCTGCAGCGTTTGACTGCTGCTCTAACGTCACGCATGTACCGGAAAATTTATTCAGGTATCGCACGGGCTCAGCATCCAGCGATGCCAGCGCCCGCTTCAACACCAACAAAATTTTGGCGTCATCATCGTCGAGACCAAACGGAATATCGTCGCGAGTGTTTTCAAATTCAGCGATAGTTTGCTGTAGCCATTCTTTGGTAATAGTGGTCATGGGTTAGTCCTCAGCCTGCCGTGCTTTCAACCTGGTTAGGAAATGTCAGGCACTCATTAAAGGTTGCGCCGATACGCATAGCGGAAGGGATAAATTCGCTTTTCCCCTTCTCTACTTCATCAAAAATTTCGTCATAGCGAGTCACATCAAACAGCGATACTTCACAATCGCCAGTCGTCGCAAACGCGATCCGATTTGAGGGACACTCCGCCAGTAGCTTATTGAGTTTCTTTACCCAGGCTTTTTCCTGTTTCGTCAAAGTAGCCATATCACTCCCCCTTAACCTTGATGCCAGCGGTGCGTATTTCGTGTATCGCATTGTCATTACCAGCACACCAACCCTCGGCATAATCCCGGCTGAATCCGCTCATGTGCATGACTTCGCCAACGCTGCGTTTTGACAGGTTGACCGTCCGCGCCTCCAGTTCTGCTATGCGCTGCCGAGCAGACTGATAAGCATCGATAACCACGTCCAACAATTGCCCGTCACACAGCAGGTTGCTAAGTTCAGGCTTCCACGCTACGCAGTCATCATCCGGGTCTTGCATGTTGTAGACGTAAGTATCAAAGGCACCCATAAAGCGCCCGAATCCACCTTTGTCGTCTACCAGCACTAGCCAGGAGCGGAGAAGGAACAGTTTTTGGTTACGATCTAAATCCGTCCGGGATAGCTCATCGGCGATAATGCTGATTTCACTACCGTGCCAGCGAGCATCATTACGTTGTGCAGCATGAAACAGCTTCCATAAATACTCAGTTTCTTCCTGGTCCGGGCGGCATTGCTTCAATGTATGGACTGTCATGCTGCACCGCCTTCAACGCGCTCCCACAAACGTCTTGATCTGATTGCCTTCACTACAGACTCTTTATCTTTTATGCAGCACATTGGCGTAGCTCCATCAGTTCATTAAAGCGGGCCATAAACAGGCCGAAAGCCTGACCGGGGCGAAGGGGGTAGATTTCGAATAAATCTGTCGGGGGGATACCTTCCAGTATTACCCAGGGAATACTGTCATCAATATCCAGATCGCGGCGTTCAGTTGCCAGCATGGTAAGATCTGCATACTTCACTACGCTGGCTTCTTCCAGTGGCAAGCCAAACTTAAAGCGGATCAGTTGATCGGTACGTTTCTCAATCTCGCGATAATCAGGCAGTAACGCTTTTAATGGGGCAGGGATATCCTGGCAATACGCTTCGGCTGCGTCGTGCATCAGGGCTTCAAAGGCAAACTCCGGTGATACAAGCTGGCTGCACAGTACGGAATGCTGCGCCACGCTATAAAATTCAGGGAGATGTCCGGAGAAGCGGCAAATATTGGAAAGCGCCACGGCGATATCTTCAATATCAATGTCGTCAATAGTTGCGCTGAGATAATCAAATTGTTTACCTGAAAGTGTTTGAATAAAACTCATCGTTGGTTCTCCTTATAATTTATTTCGCGCTGCACCGCGTGAATTTTGGTTGTGCGAATCCCTCGCCGGGTGGCGATAATTAACAGAATTACGCTTCAATAAATCCCCGCGGCGCCGGGGATTTAATGCAGAGCAATTACGCTTTAAAGTTACCGATGAACGTTTCTACTGATTCACCGTCGAATTTGTTGATCAGCATGTCGCGGAATTCACTGGCGATCGCTTCTTCCTGCGCTTCCAGTTGTACGATACGCAGAACAAAGCGAGGTTCATCACCGGTCAGCAGGCTGTTGCGGAGGCTGAACGCACGTTCGCCGAGACCCTCATACGGAACACATTTGAACTCAAAAGCCACCGGCATAACATCTTTGCTGCTGGCCTCAATGCTTTGCATAAGGGATTTCTTACCGCTGAAATCGCCATCTTCATGATCCTGCTGGGTTGCCTGTTGGATCGTAATGCGGCGAACAGCCTGGGCAGCCTGTGAAATCTGCATTGTGTTACCGTCAGAATCGAACGCCAGGAGATAATCGCTCCAGTCTTCAAGCCATTCGGCGATCTGTTTTTGTTTCAGGCGTTCCCCGTTGATCTGTAGCAGGGCGCGGAATGGTGCAGTCTGTTTCAGCGTGATAGAAGCAGCGTTGTCTGCATGACCGGGGTTATCCAGCGTACCAATATTGAAAACTGAGCGAGCTGTCATATGGTCAGCATCAATAAAGCAGCGTGCTTTTTCGGTTGCACTGGCATAGCCCTTTGAATAACGGACAAAGTCTTCAATGCTGGTGGTAGTCATGGTGCCGCGGAAGCGGAAACGCTCCAGAGCAAAGCGTTCGAGGCTTTCAACACCTGTTCCGGCAGGTAATAATGCTGTCGGGCAAGCCAGCCCCTGAATATCGTTCAGGTGATAGCCAGAAAGGACCAGGTCTTTTACCTGCTGAAAAGTGCCGCTGTCTAACTGAGACATAAAAATTCCTTATTAACTAGTGATCAAAGTGGTGGCAGTGATTTGGTTAGCTGCGGTTCACTGAGCCGCTTTAAGCTTTCCGTCAGTAGTGCCTTTAATACTGAGCAGTTGACCCTGATCTTCCTGCAGTATGGTGAGCTTTCCGCCCTTGTTAACCCACATTGGGGTTTCTGTTGTGTCCTCTTCTGACGCTTTACCGCGCGGCGTCGGAGTACTGTACTGCAGCTTGTGTTTAATTTTGACGCGCTTCTCTTCGACTGAATTTCCCATGCGCTCAAAATCAAAGGTGAGGACTACCTTGCCTTTATTGCCGTTATTCAGAACGCCTAATCCGACAGTATTCAGCGCTGCCGCGATTTTGTTCATGAACACGCCGGCATCCAGTTCGCCCAGAAAGTCGGGCACTACGGTCATGCGGTCATCATTCATCGTTAACCCCTCAAGATGGCGGTTGCCACCGCCAGTTGGTTTCTCCACAAAACAGAAAAGAGCACCTGCTGTAACAGCTTTCCGGGTGGAAGGAACCTATCACCTGGCACATTCAGTAGCCAGGGCATCAGGTGGCGTTTTTGTTCCGCTGGCAGATATGGAAGAAGTGGATAACGCAGATATTAATCAGCGCCTGCTGGAAGCGATTGAGCAGATCACCAGTTATTCCCAGCAAATCAGGGTGGCTATCGAAGATGGCGTTATTGAGCCACATGAAAAAGCCGTGATTGATGAGGAGTTGTATCAGGCGATCGCAAAGCTGCAACAGCATTCGACACTGGTATACAGAGTTTTTTGCGCGCCAGAAAAGGGTGACGCCCGCGAGTGTGCAGCTCCGGGCGCCGTGGCGTCAAATTTTATGGAGAAAACCAACGCATGAACAGTTTAACGGTAAATAACCGTTTGTCGCAACAACCGGGGATGTATGAGTACCGGCCGTTGCGTCATGAATGCAGATTATCAAATAGCCTGGTCGTGCGTAACCACAGGGAACACAGCCTGACCGTGGGGGATGAATCGTGCAGGAACTTAACCGCTGGTTTCGGGATGGAAGGGGACTTTATGTCCATGTCATTCGCTGGGAACCAGAAACTGAGCGCGTTATCTATCTGCGCAAGGGCTATCCGCATGAGTGTTTTAGCCCTTTGTGGAAATTCAGGCGTGATTTTGTTGAGTGTGAAGCGCCGCCAGAGTGACGGCGCAATAGTAGAAGTTTACACGAAGCGGATCTGGAGTTTTTTCCCGGTTGCCTGTGCGAACTTTTTCAGCGTAGTAAAAGATGGTCCGCTGACGCCAGCAGCAAGGTTGCTTTCCATTCTGGTTATAGCAGTGGCTTTTGTTCCCATCCGTTCAGCAACTTCAGCCTGGGTGAGACCTGCTTCTTTACGTGCGGCCAGCATTTCGTCAAGCAACGCGAACTCATCAGCAATGGCGTCATATTCAGCTTTGAACGCTGGGTCTTCCATCCATTTAGCGGCCATTTCATCGTGCGTTATAGTTGGCGCATTACGTTTACCAGTCATGCTTAACCTCCTTCATTCTGGTTTCTGCCTTTTTGCGTTCAGCTACAGGGGTTTTCTGAGTCTTCTTTATAAAGCTGTGCAGCATGACGATGCGCTTCCCTGCCAGGGTGCAGTAAAAAACGCGAGCGATGCCATCGCTACCTTTAATCCGAAGCTCAAAAAGCCCATCACCAAAGGCGCTGGTGTGAGGTTCTCCGAGATTGCTGCCATACACCTTCATTCGTTCAACAAGGTGCTGATATCTGGCTCGCATACTCAATGGAAGCTGATCCACCTCAATCCGGACTTCCTCGTTGTAGTACTCAATAGTGTAGTTCATAGATGTAAACATAACAAAATTGTTATGTTTGTACAATGTATTGATTCTGCAATTCCGGGACGTTACACTATTCAGGCACCTTATAAAGCGGGTGCCGGGCGTGGAAACCCGGAATTCAATATAGAGCACAACCGCGCTCATGCGGTTTTTTCTTGTCATGAGCATTGTTACGCCCAAATTATGGTGGGGCGTGCAGGGCCAGTTTCGGCTGGGCCGGGTTCTATGTTGACCGGTATTTCCACCCCTGTACGTCTCACCACCTATAAGGTCGTGGAAAGCCTTGGTGGTGAGTTCATTGAATTCAACATAGAGGCTGCCACTATGGCTACTGTCACAACCCTCGCTCAACCTGAAATTAGAATTATTAACGGCCAAGCCGTTACTTCCTCCCTGGCTGTTGCCGACTACTTCATCAAGCGTCACGCTGATGTTATCCGTAAAATAGAATCTCTCGAATGTTCCACTCTATTTCGTAAACGCAATTTTGCGTTTACATCGATTTCAATAAGTCAGCCCAACGGCGGTACTCGCAAACTCCCATGCTATCAAATCACACGCGATGGTTTTGCTTTCCTTGCTATGGGCTTTACGGGCAAACGCGCCGCCCAATTCAAAGAGGCATACATCAATGCCTTTAACCAGATGGAGAAACGCTGCATTACGGCGTTATCCCTTTTTGACTATCTCCGCTTGTTGCGCCTTGCTGGTGTTCCGGGTTATATTTCTCGCGTTGCTGTAAATCCAGCAACCGGGTTTAGCAGCCCGGAACACATCACAGCGCACAACCGCGCCTGCGGTTTTTTTGTGTGCAATGCCCCGTCACATTTGAATTATGGTGGCTTGGGTAGGGGAGCCGAAAGGCTCGCCGGGTTCTGTGATGACCGGTCTGCTAACCCTGCTCAGGTCACCACCAGTTGTTTAGCAGCAGCTTGTGGTGATAAGTCAAAACTCATCACAGGGGCTGTCGTTATGACTACCATCCCAACCCTCGATCAACCTGAACTTTGCGTTATTGATGGCAAAGTCGTTACTTCCTCACTGGCTGTTGCCGATTATTTCCATAAGCCACATAAAGACGTACTGGCTAAGATTTCCCGCCTGGATTGTTCTGTCGAATTTACCGAGCGAAATTTCTCGCTCAGCAAATACACCGATGTAACAGGGCGTAAGTTACCGTGTTATCACATCACCAGAAACGGTTTTGCGTTCCTGGCCATGAGTTTTACGGGTAAACGAGCGGCCCGTTTCAAAGAAGCGTATGGAGCATCGGCCTCTGAGTGCGTATGAGGAGTTACTGTGATGCCTGAACTTGAAGTACTGCTGAGTCGCCTGAAAATGGAGCACCTGGGTTATCACGTTGAAAGCCTGCTGGAGCAGGCGGCTAAAAAAGAGCTGAACTACCGGGAGTTCCTGTGCATGGCGCTGCAGCAGTAATGGAACGGCAGGCATCAGCGTGGCATGGAGTCCCGACTGAAGCAGGCTCGTCTGCCGTGGGTCAAAACGCTGGAGCAGTTCGACTTTACCTTCCAGCCGGGCATCGATCGTAAAGTTGTCCGGGAGCTGGCCGGTCTGGCGTTCGTGGAGCGCAGCGAAAATGTGATCCTGCCGGGACCTCCAGGTGTCGGAAAAACCCATCTGGCCGTTGCGCTCGGCGTGAAATCGGCGGATGCAGGGCATCGGGTACTGTTCATGCCACTGGACAGGCTGATCGCAACGCTGATGAAAGCGAAACAGGAAAACCGACTGGAGCGTCAGCTACAGCAACTGAGTTATGCCCGGGTACTGATCCTGGATGAAATAGGCTATCTGCCAATGACCAGAGAGGAAGCCAGCCTGTTCTTCCGGCTACTGAACCGTCGATATGAAAAAGCGAGCATCATCCTGACGTCAAACAAAGGCTTCGCAGACTGGGGAGAGATGTTCGGAGATAACGTACTGGCAACGGCGATCCTGGATCGGCTGCTGCATCACTCAACCACGCTGAATATCAAAGGAGAAAGTTACCGGCTAAAGGAGAAACGCAAAGCTGGAGTGCTGACCAAAAACGCAACGCCAATCAGTGAGGATGAAATGGTGAAAAGCGGACAGCATCAGTAACGAAAGTATCTGGCGGGCATGAAAATGGCAAATAACGGTCAAAGATCGTGGCGTTGACAACAAACGCAGTTTGAGCAGGTTGCTGACCTCTACGAAATGCAATTTGATGATGGGCGCACCTGCGCATTCCACACAGATGGTGCAAAAGCTGCTCAGTGGTTGCTCGCATGCGATGGTAATAAGGTGCAGGAATACGTCAGGCTTGAGCGCTATCATGAGGCTCTTATTGGCAACTCTCCGGTAATTCCGGATGATTGGGTTATGGTGCCGAAGAAACTAACTGCTGAGAACGGTGCCAAGAGTTTGCTATCCGGTGAGTTTTTAGAAACTACTTTTATAAGCTTTCCTGAATGCTTGGCCGACGAAGAATGCGAAAGCTGCGACGGCAGCGGGCGAATTAAAATTGAGGTTCCTGTCAGCTGGACGACGATTAAGGCTATTTGGAATAAAGGCGTTGAACATTTTCGTAGCAGCACCGCAACAGGGGACAACTAATTTATGAATAACTTGATGATCGACCTTGAAACTATGGGTAAAAAACCTAACGCGTCTGTTGTCTCCATCGGTGCTGTGTTCTTCGATCCGCAAAGTGGTGAAATTGGACCTGAGTTCTATACCGCCGTTAGCCTTGAAAGCGCAATGGAACAAGGTGCCGTTCCTGATGGCGATACCATTCTATGGTGGTTAAGACAAAGCCCGGAAGCGCGAGCGGCTATTTGCGCTGATGCAGTATCTGTTACGACCGCGCTTATTGAGTTCAATGACTTTATCACCTGTCACGCCGACGATTTGAAATACCTGAAGGTATGGGGTAACGGTGCCAATTTCGATAACGTTATCCTGCGTGGCGCTTTCGAACGTGCCAGCCTCCCCTGCCTGTGGAATTACCGGAACGATCATGACGTCCGCACGATGGTTACTTTGGGTCGTGCAATCGGCTTCGATCCCAAACGTGACATGCCGTTCGAAGGCGATATGCACAACGCGCTGGCTGATGCCAGGCATCAGGCGAAATACGTTTCAGCTATCTGGCAGAAACTGATCCCGCCCACCAGCAACAATATCTGATTTAAACCGGGTGCAGCCGGTTAGATGGAGAAGCAACTCATGAGCGATCGCTTCCTGACTGAGGAGGAACTGGAAGATGCTACAGGAGCAAGCCAGAAGTCACTCCAGAAAGAAGTATTAACGCTGAACGGTATTTATTTTATAGAACGCCGGGACGGTTCAATCAGAACAACCTGGTATCATATAAATCACCCAGTTTCGCGCCTTCTTCCACCAGCAGGGTATCAGCCTGTACCAGGCATGAATTTTGACGCTATAGAGAGTTAACATGGGTCGCAAACGTGCGCCCGGTAATGAGTGGATGCCAAAGGGTGTATTCTTTCGCCCTTCTGGTTACTACTGGAAACCGGGAGGATCAACAGAAAATATAGCTCCAGCTGATGCAACTAAAGCTGAGGTCTGGGTGGCTTACGAAAAAAAAGTTGAGGGTAGAAAAAACAGAATTACATTCACACAATTATGGCGAAAATTTCTTGCCAGTGCCGATTATGCTGATCTGGCCCCAAGAACGCAGAAAGATTATCTGGCACATGAGAAATATATACTTGCCGTATTTGGTGATGCCGAAGCTAAAGCAATAAAGCCAGAACATATCCGGCGTTATATGGATGCCCGTGGGCAAAAAAGCCGTGTCCAGGCGAATCATGAACACAGCTCTATGTCGCGCGTATTTCGTTGGAGTTATCAACGTGGTTATGTTCCTGGTAATCCTTGCGTTGGTGTGGATAAGTTTCCTAAGCCTCAACGCGATCGATATATTACCGATGAAGAGTACAGAGCGATATATAATAACGCAACGCCAGCCGTCAGGGCTGCAATGGAAATAGCTTATTTATGTGCTGCCAGAGTTTCTGATGTATTGAAAATGAACTGGAATCAAATACTGGAGAAAGGAATTTTTATTCAGCAAGGAAAAACCGGAGTTAAACAAATTAAATCCTGGACAGATCGCTTACGTGATGCCGTTGAAATATGTCGTGAATGGGGAGAGGAAGGCCCTGTTATCAGGACTATGTATGGCGAGCGTTATTCTTATAAAGGATTTAACGAGGCGTGGAGAAAGGCGCGAAAGGCTGCGGGGGATGATCTGGGACGTCCTCTTGACTGCACTTTCCACGATCTAAAGGCAAAGGGGATTTCAGACTATGAGGGAACGGCGAAAGACAAGCAGAAGTACAGTGGCCACAAAACCGAATCCCAGGTTCTTGTTTACGATCGCAAGGTGAAAATGAGCCCAACCCTGGACAGGAAGCGTTGAGCTTTTCGATGTGCGCCAGTAAAAATTCTGGCGTTTTTTTCTCACCGAATTTTCTCATTTTTTCTCAACGTGATTTTCATCACTATAAGAAAATCACGTAAGTGCTTGAATAGTGGCGGAGAGAGAGGGATTCGAACCCTCGGCGGAGTTACCCCCGCAACGGTTTTCGAGACCGGTCCGTTCAGCCGCTCCGGCATCTCTCCGTATATTGCAATGATGCCAGGTAATTTGGCATTTTAACAGACCCTATTCGGGTAATTTTGTTCAAGTGACGAGTTTACGAGCAAAACGATGATTAAGTGGCCCTGGAAAGCACAAGAAATAACCCAGAACGAAGACTGGCCGTGGGATGATGCGCTAGCTATACCTCTTCTGGTAAACCTCACCGCGCAAGAACAGGCTCGGCTTATTGCGCTAGCCGAACGTTTTTTGCAGCAGAAAAGACTGGTAGCGCTACAGGGATTTGAGCTCGACTCGTTAAAAAGTGCACGTATTGCGTTAATTTTTTGCTTACCGATCCTGGAGCTCGGTATTGAGTGGCTTGATGGTTTTCATGAAGTGCTCATTTATCCCGCGCCCTTTGTAGTAGATGATGAATGGGAAGATGACATAGGTCTGGTGCACAGCCAGCGTGTCGTACAGTCGGGGCAAAGCTGGCAACAAGGGCCCATCATTCTGAACTGGCTGGATATCCAGGACTCGTTCGATGCTTCGGGTTTCAACCTCATTATTCATGAAGTCGCGCACAAACTGGATATGCGTAATGGCGATCGCGCCAGCGGCATCCCTTTCATCCCGTTGCGCGATGTGGCTGGCTGGGAACACGATCTCCACGCGGCAATGAATAATATTCAGGATGAAATCGACCTTGTTGGCGAAAGCGCTGCCAGTATAGATGCCTATGCCGCCACCGACCCTGCAGAATGTTTTGCCGTGTTGTCAGAGTATTTTTTCAGCGCGCCAGAACTGTTTGCTCCACGTTTCCCGGCGCTATGGCAGCGTTTTTGCCAGTTCTATCGCCAGGATCCTTCTCAGCGTTTACGGGTAAGCGCTGACGAAGGCGACTACGGCGAGGAATCCGAACATTAATTCCTCACTTTGTGGGTTAATTAACCAATTGAATTGGCGCGTTAATTTTACTGTTGACACGTTATAGCGGGCCCAGTATTATGCGCCTCGTTGAAACAATTCCTCTGTAGTTCAGTCGGTAGAACGGCGGACTGTTAATCCGTATGTCACTGGTTCGAGTCCAGTCAGAGGAGCCAAATTCCTGTTTTCAGGCGTGCTTATAAATCTTTATTTAGTTGGGTTTCAATAAGTTAGCGTGAAAATCTTTCCCGATGCGTATCTGGTTTTCCCTGCGCATCCGGCGAAATTGGTGGTCTGATTTGGGGTCATTTCAGTTCAATAATGGAGTGACCACCATATGTCCCTGTCCGACGTGAAAATCCGCAGTATTAAGCCATCTGATAAACCCTTTGAACTGACCGATTCTCAGGGTCTGTATCTGCTCGTCAATCCGGGCGGTTCACGCCTCTGGTATCTCAAATATCGCTTCAACCGAAAAGAATCCCGCATTGCGTTAGGCGCATACCCACAGGTCTCGCTTTCCGACGCCCACCAGCAGCGCGACGGTATCCGTAAGCTACTGGCGCAGAATATCAATCCAGCACAACAACGCATAACTGAAAAAGCCGCCACGTCACCGGAAAAATGCTTTGAGGCCGTTGCGGTAGCATGGCACAAAACCAACAAGAAATGGTCGGCTGACTATGCAGAACGCATTCTTGCCAGTATGAAAAATCATATCTTTCCGGCAATTGGTCATCTGCCCGTCACGATGCTGAAAACGCAGCATTTCACGGCACTGCTGAGAGTTATCGAGGATAAAGGCTTTCTGGAAGTCGCGTCCCGAACCCGGCAGCAACTCTGCAACATCATGCGCTACGCCGTGCAGCAGGGACTAACCGAAAGCAACCCGGCGCTGCATCTGGAAGGCGTCACCGCGCAGCCGGTAAAAAAGCACTATCCCGCCCTGCCGCTGGAGCGGTTGCCCGAATTGTTTGAGCGCATTGGCGACTATCAGCAGGGACGGCAGCTTACGAGGCTGGCGGTAGCGCTGACGCTGCATCTGTTTATCCGTTCCAGTGAACTGCGCTTCGCCCGCTGGAGCGAGATTGATTTCAGAAACAAAATCTGGACCATTCCCGCCACAAGGGAAACGATTGAGAAAGTCCGTTTCTCTGGCCGTGGCGCAAAAATGCGTACTCCACATATAGTGCCGCTTTCTCGTCAGGCTATCGCCATTCTGAAGCAGATAAAGGAAATCTCTGGGCATCTGGAACTGGTGTTCCCCGGCGATCATAACCCGTATAAGCCGATGAGCGAAAATACCATCAACCGGGCGCTTCGTCTGATGGGCTACGATACCAAAACCGACGTCTGCGGGCATGGTTTCCGGGCAATGGCCTGTAGCGCACTGGTAGAATCTGAACTCTGGTCGCGGGATGCCGTGGAGCGGCAAATGAGCCATCAGGAGCGTAACAGCGTGCGGGCGGCATATATCCATCGAGCCGAACATCTTGATGCACGCAAGGACATGATGCAGTGGTGGTCTGATTATCTGGACGTGAGCCGCGAGGGGTACGTTGCCCCCTATATTTATGCGCGGCGGCATAAAGCGGCCTGAGCCAGAGACTGCATAATTTGTTAAAAATGAAAAAGCAGATCCTGATTGAATCCGGATCTGCTTTTTGTATTGAAAGGAATTACCTTGCATTTTTTGGTTGTTAATAGGAAAACGTACAAAATTATTCTACGTAGAATAATTTTGTACGAAAATCTATCAATATTTCGCGAATCAATAGGTAAATATAGAAAATTATTTGAGGAGAATAATTTCAGGCGATAGCAGCCAGACAATCTGCACCAGAAACTGATTTACCGGTACGCCATAACTACACCAGTCCAATGCCACCGTTTACCTGCACCAGCCCGCCGTCGCCTGCCTGTGTCAGGAGTGCGCCAGAAACAACCGGCTAAACATCGAACTGCGCCAGTGTTAAGGCCCTTTCAGCCCTTTGGCCTTTTCCGGTCTGGCGCTGTTACTCTTAGTCGCCCTTTACCTTTATCTGGCCTTTTTCCTTTTGCTGGCGCAATTATCAGAAAAATACCGCAATGCTGCACCAGAATCCTGTTAATAGGCCATACCGTTCGTAAGTACCGTTATTAAGAGGAAACCGTACAAAAAATTTTGCCCCCAAAACTTTTTGTATGAAAACCTATTAATCCCCCCGAGATTAATAGGAAATCACCCAAAATTATTTGAGGGCAAATAATTTTGTACGAAAACCGATGGATAACTCGATCTTTTCAAGGCAACGGCTATCAGTAAGTATCCCTTCGCCCGTAAACCTGCGCCACATACCGCCCGCGCCCGTCGCCGTGGCCCAAATCCATCGCCGTCATTGCCAGTGCTTCCTTCTCACAAAATCCCTGCGCCAGATAATGACGAATGGCATCCTGCGCCCACGCATAGCGCAACGAGTGCGGGGAATATGCGCCCGTTAAGCCGAAACGTGCCGCCTGACTGTGCCAGTATTTCATCGCGGTTTTCAGGTCCGGCTTATCTATCAGCCTGCCGTGGCGATCTTCTGCCACGGTCAGCGCATTATCCAGCGCTTTTCTGACAGCGACAGCATCAAGAATAATCGTCTCCCGGGGCCGCCCGCCTTTGGTGCCAAACACCACGGTTAAACGGGTGTCACCGCGCTCCAGCGCCTGTCGCCACGTTTTCAGCGACTGTACGCTCTGCACCGCCTCCTGCGACCGCAGCCCCATCAGCCTTGAGAGTTCCAGTGCTGCCGCCATCCCCGGATCTTTTGCGCGGGCCGTCTCCAGCACGTCGCGATAGTGCTCCGGCGTGATAGCCAGCTTCGTACCGTTGCGGGATGCGCCGGACAATCCCAGCGAGCGGTTATTCAGCCGTTCACTCTGCGCCAGCCTGTCACGCCCGGCCTGTTTCAGAATGCAACGTACCGCTGCCATCTCATTTTGCAGGGAACGTTTTGTAATGCCCTGCGCCAGCCGTTCACGGATATAACCCTCTATATGTCGCGCCTTAAGCTGCTCCACCCGGCGGATCTGCACATTCTGCGCCAGAACCAGACGCTCACAAAACCGCTGCGCCAGCTTAATGCGGTCGTGAACGGTCTTATGGCTGCCGCCCGCCTGTTGTGCAAGCCGCTTCATTTCCTGCGCCAGAATCCCCATATTTTCCCCCTTTCATGATTGCCGCAAACTCATCTCCAAAAAACCAACACTGATACCGCTTTCCCCGGCGCACAGGCCGATAGCCCCTGTTTTTTTGTCGGGGCAGCGAACGATACCTGAGCGCCGGGGCGGCAGCCGTTGAGGTGTGGTGGGGCTTCGGTTGTGCTCTCTGAGCAGCCGCCCGCGTTAGCGGGTCATCCCCCGGATCGTCCAGATCCGCCTCGGTATCGGTTCATGTTCTCCTTATGGTCAAATGGCCTGAAAAGGCGGTGTCAGATTCCAGCCGTGAGCTGGCGCAGTTGAGTTTTCTGGTGCAGGTCGAAAGGGCTGCGTGCGTCACTTTCCCGCTTTGCGCGGTTAAAGTGACGCACTGGACTGGTGCAGCGTCTGAAAATTTATCGTCTGGTGCAGTTTTACGGTCACGCGGCAACAAATGCCTGACGGCAATGCAGGCCGCAGCCCGTCATGAAGGGGTTGACGCTCCGGTTAAGGGAGCGTCAGTGTTTACAGTACAAATCCGTAGTGAGAACCATCCGGCAGTTCAACATCAAGACGTAGCTTACCGCCAGTCGCTTCAACGTAGCGTTTGAGAGTGGAAAGCTTCAGATCGCGCCCTAGTTTTTCCATTCCTGCAACGGTAGGTTGCCTGATGCCCAGCGCCTGTGCCATCTCCACCTGCGTTTTCTGTACTTTCTCACGCAGTTCGGCAAGGTGAATGTTGAGCAGGATGTCCGTCGCCATCGCCTGAGCTTCGGCCACGACTTCAGGTTTCTCATCCGCAATAAGCTGTTCCAGCGTTCTGCCCATCGCGTTACTCCTTCTCTTTTAATGTGTTCAGCCAGTTCGTGAATTCCCTGTCAGCAACAGGGAGCATCTCATCGTAAAAACGTTTTTCATTGCCGACCTTATTTCCGGCACAAAGCACAATGCCGGTACGGGTCGGGTCAAAAGCGAAAAACGCCCGTATCGGCTCGCCCCGACTCTGAATACGTAGTTCTTTCATGTTGCTGTAACGGGAACCTCTGACCGTATCGGCATAAGGTCTGGACAAACCCGGCCCCTTTTCTCGCAGGACCAGCAGTGCTGCAAGCACGCTGACCCTGTCGGTATCGTTGAGCGAGGCAAACCAGCGATCAAACGTATCCGTTGTTTTAATTGTCCACACGGGACCTCCCAATTAATATAGGTTAAATGCTATATAGATGTAAAGCTATAAAGCGGATTATGAAGTGATGGGATGAAGGATTCATGCGTCATTACTTCAAAGATGAAGACGCATTCGGGTATTTCAGTGAATAACATGCAAGACATTCACCGTTTTACGACCTGTACCGAAAAACCAGTTCAGGTATTAACGCAGTGTGAAGAGTGACCTTAACTGCAAAGCAGTCCGACATTTTCAAAGGTATTGTCGGTAACGGGACGACCAGCCTGAAATCAGACCGCTTCTTGCAGGTCATGAAGCGTAAGGGCAGCCCGGAGGGCCATTCGTTGCATGGGGGAAATTATACGAATGCTACTGGCGCAGAAAGAGGAAACTGTTTTTGCCTGAAAAACATTTTCCGTTGATTTGATTAGATGCTGAGTTGCCGCGCGTCACTGGCGTTCTCTCGATCTCCCACCCGCAAGGGCAGGCAGAAGATCGGGAGGATCTGTTTACCTTATCGATATTCTGATTTACGGTAGCGCGATGGCCAGATGTCCTCAGGCGCAACATCTAACGCTTCAGCAATCAATCTTTCGCCTTTGGGCCAGTGGCGGGTAAGCGCATTAGCCAGCGTGGAGGACGCCAGCCCGGCGTTACGGGACACCGCCGCCAGCGAGGTCCCCCGTTTTCTCAGCCCGGCGATAATATCGGCAGGATGCCAGTCAGACTGCATCATGCTTTGACCTCCACACCGTCGATAAACTTCACGCCATCGGCGGTGCGCAACCAGCGCGGGGCTTTCATTTCCGCAACGAAGTAGTTAATCAGGTCGTACAGCAGCCAGCTAAGGTACTTCTCCGTTTCAGAGGCAAATCCCAGCCCCGACAGGGTTTGCGTGATAGCAAGGCAGTAACAACAAAGCTCCGTACATTCAGGCTCGAAACGGGGAGTGGTCGCGGGGAGAGTGTCAACGGTCAGGCTTTCAACCAGATGGAGAGGCACTGGTTCTAACAGTGTGGGTTGTAACAGCGTCAGACAGGTGTTGATTCTGCCGCAGAGCGCCATTTTCAACGCGGGATCGTTGCTTTCAATCAGGGTTTCGGCGAAATTTTCGCAGTGGCTGGCAAGGACGGTGAAGTCCGTGGCGGCATTAAAGGGAATGGCAAGTAGCGGATATGTTTGATTGGGGATCGTAGCCATAGTGGCAACCTCCAGTGAGAATCAAATTATTCCCACCACCCGAGGTTCCAATCTCATGGTGGTGGAACCGGACGGGGTTGGAACTACCGGCCTCACTGCCACCGGCGCGTCTTACGACGCCCCCGCCCGGCCCACCATTGAGATGTAGCTAAGCGAACGACACAAAAAAAAGCGCAGACGCGCCTTGTGTCGTCAGTGAAGTTAATCAGGGTTCCAATCCCGGCACCTGATTTTGCAGGTGCGGAGTAAGGATACTGCGATTGGAGTTAAGCATCAAGTGGGTTTTAATGGAGGGAAATTAACAAAACATAATAAGCTTAGGGGAAATCGCAGATCCCCCCTTTAACCAGCTCATTGGTACGACTATCGTTACAAATTAGTTTTTGCGTATCAGATTACGCAACCATCCTAATAAATTCCCCATAACTCCGAGATCTCTGGATAACTGCCTTGAGGTATCTTTCATCTCCTCCTCTAGGTTAAGAGGTTTAGCTGATGGGTTATAGTAATGCGCTTTAGCTAATTTATCTCTTTTTCTTTCTGCCGTAATCTGGGCATCATTCCAGCTACCAGCCTCAACGATAATACCCTGTTTAATAATATAGTGCGAGCGACAGGCGGAATGCCAGTTACCAATGGATGGCGTCAACGATACAGACTCACCATCGTAAATCATCTTCCAGTCAGTTGGTGAAAATGGCGTAACAACCTGTTCCCCACAACCACAACAGCAGCAATGTACTGCTGTTGAGTACTCCATTGATATATATCACGCCAACATCGAGTTCACGAGGAATGCTACGAATAAAGCGATGTTCTAGTTTCTTTATTTTCAGCATTTCATATCCTCATTCAGCAACATATTACCATCAGTGGTATAGGTGCAATGATGTTCGTTTTCCAAATCGCGGTAAAATCCTTTCAATTTCTTCCATTTTATGACAGCCAGAGCTGCATTAAGCGCATTTAAATCAGCAACCTGTATATTTGAGGCATAAATATCTTTCTCCCCTCCGCCTGCTAAAGAGATACGTCCTGAATGTACATGTTCGCGTTTGTCCGTAGTACTGGTAGTTACTCTAAGAATGCCACCAAGACTACCATTCACTAATTCAAGGCCCATCCCGACATCAATGAAGGAAACACTAAGCGACTCCAGCTTTTGAATTATCGCTTTTTTTTCTTCACCGGCATCCATACAAATAAATGCAAACGTAGTACCGTTTATCAGGCTGAGGTTAGAATCGTTCAATCTGACAGGATGTACAATAATATTGCGATGCATTCTTTCGTAAATACTCTTATTCCCCATCCCAGTGTATTACGTGATTTTCAGGTTTGCGGGTGGACCTGCCGCAGATAAAATCTGCCGACCGGTAGGTACCGGATCAGAAACGAAAGCTGGCTGAAAATCCACGCTTTCAATGGCTACGCTGATGCGATATTCACGTGCAGCCCTTAACGGACGGTTCTCACGAACGGCATCGCCAACATCATCAAAATCATTTTGAACAGAATTCATATCACTACCTTTTAAAGTTTTTGCCTGAAGGAGTTTTCTGGCTACATTCCTTTAATCGGGTGATCAGAACGCCGTCGGTAAATTTTTTTAGAATTTTTTCTTGAGGGGACCTGCGGGGACGCCACCGCAGATAAAAAACGCAGGACACCCTGGGCAGCTAAACGTAGAGTCAGATATTTTAAAATCGCCACTACGTATGCGAGTGAGGATCTCTCGCAATTTATTTTCGCATTTGTTCAGTGTTTGCGGCTTAAGGTTGGGCACCTCTCTTTAAGTCATCTTAAATGACTCTGAGGTGTCTGTTAAACCTGTGGCGATTCAAACAGAAGGTGTTTTCTATTGGGGTTTACCCTGCGGTTTCTCTTGCTGATGCCAGACAACGCCGTGACGAGGTCAAAAGGCTGCTGGATCAGGGGATTGACCCGAACGCAAAAAACAGGCTGATGAAAAAATCCTTCAGGAAAAGCGCGATAAAACCCGCTCGTTCCGTGTCGTCGCCAAAAGCTGATGCACCATAATTCTGCCTATGATATTGACGGAAATCTTTTCGCCTGCACCAGAAATTTATCTGCCATTTCCGCTACCGGCGTCAGACTGCCTGTATCAACCATTTTCACAAAATATTTCACGTCTAAAGTTCATTCTACTCCCTGCCCTTAATCTCTACGGCGTTATGTCTCAGAATTATTTGCCAAGTGCCTGCCAGTTTTTCACGTTTCATCAGACGCTGGTACATAGCCATTGCGGTAAGGTCACAGCATTTGACTTGTGCAATTACAGACAAAGTTGCGCCATGCCGGAGCAAAGTAGGAATTAGATCAAAACTTCAACGCTTTGTTGTTTTTGTCAGCAAACAAACGCGCAACCTTATTTCCCCCTTTGACAAGCCGATCGCACATCGTTACTATGCGCCCCGTTCACACGATTCCTCTGTAGTTCAGTCGGTAGAACGGCGGACTGTTAATCCGTATGTCACTGGTTCGAGTCCAGTCAGAGGAGCCAGATTTTAGTTTCGGGACATCCTGGCGAGTCCGGAGACGTTTAAAAAACAAGAAATTATCTTTACCCGGTTGATCTGATAAGGTTTGCCGGGTTTTTTGACATCCATAGTTTTTGGGGCTTAATCGGGGCCTCACGGTTCGTTGAGTAAATGGAGCCCCCTCCTATGGCATTAACCGATACCGCTGGCGGCACGCAGACCGATCCGGGTACAGGAAAACCGTCAGAAAATCCACCCGCCGCTCCCAATAAGCCCACTCCACCGAAAGAAGAAACGCCGCCCGGCGCGCCGGAGAAATACGCGTTCACCGCCCCTGAAGGTCAGGAACTCGATACCAGCGCGCTGGCGCAGTTCGAACCAGTGGCGCGTGAACTGAACCTGACGCAAGAGCAGGCGCAGAAGCTGGTGGACGTCTATCCGAAAGTGCTGGCGGGAGTGCAACAACAGCAAGCGGAGTCATGGCAGAAGCAAACAGAAGACTGGGCTGCGGCAGTTAAAGCCGATAAAGACATTGGCGGTGACAAGCTGGCGTCTAATCTTGGCGCAGCTCAGCGGGCTATCGACACGTTCGGTACCAAAGAACTGAAAGAGTATCTCGATGGTACCTGCGCCAGATCTCTGGTCAATGCTGCACCGTGACGGAAGCGATTCCACCCGGCACCTGTTACCACATCAGCGCCTTTTACTTTACGGGCTGCGGCCTGCAAAGACGTCCGGCTTTGCTGCCGCGTGACCGTCAATCTGCGCCAGAATCCGCGATCTTTCGCGCCCGGCACTCAACCGGTGCGTCACTTTCGTCGCGCAAAGCGACAAAGTGACGCACAACCACTACACCGCGCCATGCCCCTGTTTTCGGGGTTCCGGCGTTCATTCCCGAATCTGACACGCCTTTTTGGGGCCGCTGTCAGCAAGAAAGAAGAGAAAAAGATCGATACCGAGGGGGGGGCTGATGCCCCGGAGAATTTCTGCTCACGCAGGCAGCCTGTACCGCGTACAGTCTGAAACTCCCTATACCTCAACAAACTGCCACTCCGGCGTAAAGGTATCGTTCTGGCGCAGCCAAAGAGCATACGCCGGAGACTGTTCGTGTTCTCAAAATCATAGGAGAAGTGTATGGGCAAGTTAGGTGGTGAAATGAAGGCACTGGCAAAGCACTGTGGCGGTAGCCATAAAACGGTGCACGATCGCATTCATATCGTGCAGCGTTTCGATCACCACTTACGGGCTTTGAACGTCCATATCCAGCGGGTTGCGCAGATTAAGGTGCGCCACATTGAAAGCTATATTCATGAAAGGTTGGCGCAGGGGATCGGCAAACGCACGCTGCAAAATGAAATGGCCTCGCTGCGCGCTGTTCTGCAACAGGCCGGGCGTAAACAGGTGGCAGAGCATGAGTGGCTGACTAATAAATCGCTGGGTCTGGCTGGTGCATCGCGCAGCGGGACGCGACAGGCGATCACGCCGGAACATTATCATCATGTGCTGGAGACGGCCCGCATGAAAGATCCGGGACTGGCGGCGGCGCTGGAACTGGCGAGGCTGATGGGCTTACGTTCACAGGAAGCGGTGCAGAGCGTGCAATGGTTCTGGGGCATGGGGACGGGCGTGGGCGGTATGTGGCGCAGGTGTATGGGCAAATTTGACAGCTGGCTAAGAGCGAGCAGCGGATGGAGCAGGTTACCACCGTTCACAGTTAGTGAAAGACTGGGCGGAGGTGGTAAATATCAGGCTGCATTACCTTCCCCCTTACAGTCCAAACCTGAATCCGATAGAACGAATGTGGAAATTAATGAACGAACATGCCCGGAATAATCGCTACTTCAGCAGTACGCGAGAGTTCAGGGACGCAATATCTGTCTTTTTTAACCAGACGCTGCCGGATATAGCGGACTCACTGACATCCCGAATTAAAGATCACTTTCAGGTGCTCACTCCCGCATCTTGAGGTTTATTGGGTATATAATCGTTAATAATCATCAGCGCGTTATTATCAAATTAAAAACAACGCGCTCGTAATACTTAAATTATTCTTACTGGTAACTGAAGAAAACTCTCTCCTGCCAGAATATGCTCCTCGCATCCTTTACATTAACTCTTTGTTTCTATAGCATGAAATAAGTTTCAGGGAGTTATTATTCATACAAGGAGAACATCTTGAAGAAAATATTCATAACAATTATAGTTTCATTATATTGCGCGAATATATGTGCAAAACAATCCCCCAGTACAGAATCCAAACCCGTTAATTTCATCGCCCAAATTGAAAATATCGATTTTAATAAAACCGCCATTAGCAGTGACCTGAAACTTTTACTCGCCGACCGTTATTATTTTAAAGATAAAACACCCTGTAATACTAATACCCTTTCTGCGCGCGCAGAATCAATGGGACTGACGACAGAAGAATATATTAATAAAATACGCAGTTTAAGACCGGCTATTCTCGATGACCGTTATTTTTACCTGACGGTCGATCAGTGCGATGCTGGCGGCACGCCCATGCTGACTGGAATCGAGCTATGTACCGAAGCGCTGTGCGGTGCCGAATACATGAAAAGATCGTCTGACTTGTGGCTGGATGATGAACTGCAACCGACGGTTAAACGTCAGGCAACAACAGTAGTCCATATGCCCCTCCCCTATGACAAAGAGAAAAAATTATGGAAAGTCACCGGCTGGTATCTGGAATCCTCAGAAGAAACAGGGGAGGTGATGCAGAGTAAACAGATAGCCTTTGAAGGCTATACCAACGAAGAAAACTTCGCTAACCGACAACGTGTTTCTGTATTTAAATCTTTCTATGAAAGCGGCAATCTCAAAAGTATTTATCATTATAATGCGCAAAATAAGCGTGACGGAAAAGCTGAAACTTACTTTGATGAAAAAGACAAAATAGCGGAAACGCTGACGTTTAAAGATGGTCAACCCGAAGGGGAATACATCGTATACCATGAAAACGGAGCCGTTGAAAGTAAACGTTACTTTGCCCAAGGTAAAATTAAAGATGGCGAATGCCCACATTTTTATGATAACGGCGTTTTAAAACAAAAACACAGCTATTTAAATCAGAAACTGGAAGGCCCGGCATTTGAATATTTCCCTGATGGGAAAATAAAGGGGAAATATTCATACAGTAAAGGCACCATTGTCGGCACCAGTACGGAATATTATTCTACCGGTAAAATTCGTGGTGTTTACCACAGAAATAACCAAGGTGAAAACGACGGAACGTTCGAACAATACAGTGAAGAGGGCAAACTCCTTTCTAAAGCGACCTATAAAAATGGCAAACAGCTTTCTGCTCAGAGCTGGTATGAAAATGGACATCCCAAAGAAGAATCCTCTTTTGATAGTGAAGGCCGTAAACATGGTGCGGTCAAAGAATGGTTCAGCAACGGAAAGCCTGCCTCATCCAAAATGTATAAACATGATGTGTTAGACGGGGATTTCGAAAAGTGGTACGAAAATGGTCACCGCGAATCAGTCTATCCCTATAAAAACGGTATGCTAAATGGGGACGCTAAGCACTGGAATGAACAGGGCAAACTCACCTATACCACCGAATATAAAGACGATAAAAAGCAGGGAGCCGATCGCCGCTGGAGCGAACGTACCGGTAAACTTGTTGAAGAGGTTATGTTTGCTAATGATGAAAGAAACGGCCTGAAAAGAGAGTTTAACGATCGTACGGGTAAGGTCTTAAGTGCGCTGCCCTATGTCGATGGCGACAAGGAAGGTACAGAAGAAGCCTATGATGAAGACGGCATAAAATACATCCGTTGTTACCACAACGATGAAGAGCTTTCAGAGCTATATGCGCCGACTGACGTCACCAATAAGGCAAAGCAGGGTGACAGCACTGCGCAATATCATTTAGGTAAGTATGAGTTTGAATGCACAAACTACGATGCGGCGATGAAATGGTTAACTCAGTCCGCAGAGCAAAATCATCCCGGCGCGCTTCTCTTTTTGGCCTATGCGTACAACGACGGTGATGGCGTAGCGCAAGACAGCAAAAAATATCTCTCCTATTTATTCAAAGCGGCAGAGCTTGGCGAAAGTGATGCGCAGTTAGAAGTGGGATATTTAAATCTTATCGGCGAAGGAATGCCGAAAAACCTGCCGGAAGCCTATAAGTGGATTAAAAAATCCGCTGACCAGGGAAATGCTCAGGCGCACTATAACCTTGGACTCATGTACAGGAATGGTGATGGCGTTGAGAAAGACCTCAACAAAGCCAAACTTCATCTTACAGCGGCGGTAAAAGGCGGCGTCAAACCTGCACTGGCAGCCTTAAAGGAATTAACGCCTCAAACTAAGTAAATATGACTTTGCTGTAAAGAGGCTATTCAAACGGAACTGAAAGGATACACGTTGCTATGAAATTTAAATTCGCCACATTACTCACAGCCGCCACGGTTTTTTACTCTTATCAGAGCGTTGCACAAAGTCAGCAATCGCCTGATGTCTGGTCAGTTGTCGAACAGAAACTGCAAAATGCCGTCCCTTTAAATGAAAACACCACTTTTAAATCGCAGGCAGCCTGGTTTGAATTACACAGGGAACTGTTTATGTACGGCCCGATGAGCCGTGCGGATGCATTACTGAAAAAGCTGGACACACAATCGAATGATGCGAAGTTTTCGCTAAACCATGAGGCCTCGTGGATCGCTGAAAATAATAGCCCGGATGCCGCGATGGTTTTCCTGTCCAAAATTGGTCTCGATAAACCGTCGAGCATTACCGCCTACGAGAGCTACGTTGATGGCTGGGTTAATCGCAAACAGCCTGAAAAAGCCTTAGCCCTTCTTAGCAAAAATGCCGACGCGAGGAATTTTTATTTAGCCACGGTTTTAAAATCCTGGCACTCAGATCCTGATAAAACCGCCGCTATTTATAATGAAAATTACGCTGATAAAATTGTTGTTCCTTATACTCAGCTAAAAATGCTGCTTATTATTGCGAAGCAGTACCATGCCAAGGGCGACACCGCAAAGGCGTTGGTTTACGCAGATAGCGCGCTGAAAATGTTTGATACGGCTATTGCTCAACAACCGAGTGCTGAAGCCTACCGTTATCAGGAGTATCTCGACCTGATGGAGATCTATTACGCCACGGGTAATAAAGAGAAGGCGATGGCGTTGTCTGCGAGATTGCGCAAAGCAACCGGCAATAAAGGAAGCTATTTCCAGTATTCATTACCGGGATTGCTCTCTTTTTATAAGAAAAACGAGCTGACACAGAATTATCAGGAGACGCTTTCAACCTATGTGACGCAGGTCGATAAAATATTCAATTTTGCCCCTTCGCCGCGCATTGAAATGGAGCTGATTGATTTATTAAGCAAGCTTGATGATGTTGCGCTGATGAATAAGCGTATCGATTTGCTGATGAGCGCGCCGGAATATACCTGCTACGACGACAGGTATTGCTACGAGTACAAAATCAAAGCGCTGAAGAATCTCTTTCAGCATAAGCAGAATGCTGTGGCGGAAAAGCATATCGCAACCCTCTCCGCCGAGGCGCAAACCCTGACGTTCGCCGAATGGGAAGATGCAACAAATGAAATGGGTGAAGTACTCAAAGAAATTGGTCATCCTGAGGCAGCGCAAAAATTAGCCGTCAGCGCCGAGGCGATTTACCTCAGCCAAGCAAAAGCCTGGCCTGATGAAGATATGTCGCGTTCCTTTCAAAGACTTGCGGAGCTTTACAGCTATGGCAACGACACGGTGAATGCCAAACGGGTGTTACACCAGCACGTTCCCTCTCTCGAAGAGGAGGCGATGATCGACCACTACATGAATGCAAAACAGTGGAGTCAGGCAAGGGAATTGATGATTAACGCAGATAGGGTCGATAATAAAAACCTGATGCTGTTACGCCAGATTTGTTCTGAAAACACGCCCGAGTGTCAGGAACATATTACCTTTACGCTGAAAAAATTAACCACGCAGGCGTCGATTACCCGCCAGGACGACACCGGTAATCAGCAGCTTTATCAGATTGGGAATATTTTTCACAGATTGGGTATCATACCGGGAGCGGAACAGCAGGCGCTGATTCAGGCGTTGTATAACAAGGCCGCAGAGCCTAAAAAAGCCACGCCTTAATCGATTTACCCGCCCGGCCACCTTTCTCACATGCGGGAAGGCGGCGGGCGGGAAAAATCAATCGC
The DNA here is from genome assembly GCF_017573605.1 of Salmonella sp. 32070601201500089SM. Lineage (NCBI taxonomy): Bacteria > Pseudomonadati > Pseudomonadota > Gammaproteobacteria > Enterobacterales > Enterobacteriaceae > Salmonella > Salmonella sp. 32070601201500089SM. Next base: position 261,646 of record NZ_JAGETK010000003.1, on the reverse strand, counting down.
GGAAGTTTTTGAACTGGAACGGCTGGCCCAGATTGCCGCCGCGCATCAGCACCATCGCTGCCTGCAGATCGTCGCGGGATTTACCGGTCACACGCACTAACGTAAATTCGAATCCAAACCCACAGAGATTACCGCAAGATATTAATGTTGACCCAACACCGCCTGCCGGAAGACCCGCGCTGGAACGCCCTGCACGAGGAGTTCAGCTTTGACGACGACGACAACCAGCTGGGCATGAACATGCCGCCCGAAGGTGGCGAGCATCAGGCGAAAGTCAAAGGCGACCGCCTGCTGCTACAGGACAGACCACCACTATGAGTACGACGAGTTCGGCAATCCCATCGCTGACCGCTGGGGCAAGGCGCAGTGCCGGGAGCACCGATTTGAATGGAACTGCGAGCACCGGCTGGTGCGCTTTACCGACGTGCGCCACTATGATGATGAAGTCTTTCCGCGCCACTCGTGGCGCTATGAGTTCGATAATGACGTGACCACCCTATATCCCTGTCCAACGCGAAAATCCTCAGTATCAAGCCTTCTGACACCCCTTTAAGCTGACCGCTTCTCATGGTCGGTATCTGCTTGTTAATCCGGGCTTGTGGGTCAGGCGCTCAAGGAGCGTGAAGTGTGGCGCAATGTTTTCGCCTTCCGGCGCGTTTCCTGGCATAGACGCGGTTATCGGCGACAGGTATCCGGCGATGGTGATGAAGCTCGCGGCACAATAAGGCCTTAGCGGGATGCAGAATCGCCTCCCGCTAAGGCTTCATTCAGCCGCTTTTCATATCACATAAATACGCCTCTTCCACTCCTGTCCAACAGCAGGCGACAGCTCATTTCGTTAGCGAAACGGTGGCTCATTAAACGTGCGTAATTTACGTGAGTGCAAACGATCACCTTCTGCGCGTAGTAAATCAATAGCACGAATACCAATTTGCAAATGTTCTGAAATAGCCCCCTCATAAAACCGGTTTGCCTGCCCGGGCAGTTTAATTTCACCGTGTAAAGGTTTGTCAGAAACACAAAGCAGCGTGCCGTAAGGCACGCGGAAGCGATAGCCCTGGGCTGCAATCGTCGCGCTCTCCATATCAATCGCGACCGCGCGGCTAAGGTTGAATCGCAGCGCCGATGCGGAATAACGAAGCTCCCAGTTACGATCATCCGTGGTGACGACCGTTCCCGTGCGCAGTCGCTGTTTCACCTCTTCACCGGGCATTCCGCTAACCGCTTTGGTAGCGTCGTACAGCGCACGCTGTACTTCCGCAATGCTTGGAATAGGAATATCAGGCGGCAGAACGGCATCCAGCACATGATCATCGCGTAAGTAGGCATGGGCCAGCACATAATCACCAATCGCCTGACTTTCTCGTAACCCTCCACAGTGCCCAATCATAAGCCAGACGTCAGGCCGCAACACGGCCAAATGGTCGCAAATCGTTTTAGCATTTGAAGGGCCGACACCGATATTTACCAGCGTAATCCCCTGCCCATCTGCCGTTACCAGGTGCCAGGCGGGCATCTGATGCTTCTTCCAGGCCAGATCGGAAATAGCCTCTTCCGGCGCTTCCGTTTCTGCCGTGATCCAAATTCCGCCGGCACAGGAAAGCGCGATATAGGGACTGTCAGGATCAAGAATTTGGCTGCATCCCCAGCGCACAAACTCATCGACATAGCGGGTGTAGTTGGTAAACAAAACGAAGGGCTGAAAATGTTCAACCGGCGTACCGGTATAGTGCCGTAACCGGGCCAACGAGAAGTCAACACGACGCGCGTCGAAGTGCGATAGCGGATAGAATTCGCCGGGGTGGAACAGACCGTCTGCCGTCTCATCGCCAATCTGCGCCAGTTCTGTGGTAGGAAAATGGCGCGTTAGCCCGGCGCTCATAGAACGATCCAGCGTCAGAGCCGAGCCATCGATCACATAAGGATACGGGATCTCATGGTGCGAGGCCTCTACCGCAATATGCGCGCCATAATCATGGTAAACGAGGTTAAGCTGTTCCAGAAGATAAGCGCGAAATAGCGCAGGCCGCGTAACGGTAGTGGTATAACAGCCGGGATGAGTAAAGCGTCCAAAAGCGCGTGTTTTAGGCGGGTTCGGTGTCGCGCCATCCCAGCTTACAGACAGCGAAGGATAAACAAACAGTCCGTTAAGCCTGGCGTGGGGATCGGGCAGCGTACCGTTATCAACATAGTCAGCGATGGCTTCACGGAGCGCGTTAACCGACTGCTCGTACAGCTCCTCCAGGCGATCCAGCGCCTGCTCGGGCGTCAGGTTTGTGCCTTTATTTTCCATATTATTCTCCTTAGCGTTCACAGGTGAGGCACGTCATTCGATAGTATGACAGCAAAGGAGGAAACTAAAGGGGTTAGCGTAAGGGCGGCGGCACAGGTAACCGCCAGATCACCTGCCACATCCGCCTCTTCGTCAGCGGCGGCGGTGAAAGCGTCGCTGAAGATTTCCCATTTTGGCGCGGTATCGGAGGAGGCATTAACGCCCATATGATTAAAATGGCATTCCCCAAGGCGGAGCCATCGGCAGCGATAATCGTCAGTTTACTATCAAAGACGCCGTTGGAAATTTCACTGGTTTTAATATTGGTTTTTTAAGCTAGCGTAAACAGGATCAAGATAATTATAAGTAAGGGGCTGTCAGGCACCATGTATCAGGCAGCAGTTTTCGCACTCCCTGCATGGTTTTAGGACGCTGGATGCAATCTGTTATTTTCTGATGCAGAAATTTTTATCGGTGGGTTTGAGCCTACGGATAGCAGTATCAGTGAGTGCCATCGTGAAAGGCTATTTGTTTAACGAACCTGGAGGCACTCGGACGCCAAAATAACAGATATCAAAAAACCCGGTAAACCTTCTCAGGTCAACCGGGTAAAGATAATTTATTGTTTTTTAAACGTCTCCGGACTCACCAGGATATCCCGAAACTAAAATCTGGCTCCTCTGACTGGACTCGAACCAGTGACATACGGATTAACAGTCCGCCGTTCTACCGACTGAACTACAGAGGAATCGTGTGAACGGGGCGAATATTAACGAGGTGCCCCTGGCTTGTCAAAGCCTGTTTTCACAAAAAAAGTTCGTTTGCTGCTTTATTCCACACTTCGGTTAAAATTCACCGTTTCCTGATGATTTTCACAGCAAAAAGCGCTTACTCCCTCTTTACGCGCGGGTATCTCCACAGCCAGCGCCCGCTTATCAGACGCCAGTAAAACAGTGCGCCACGCACGGCCCAGTCAAGAAACATCCCCAGCCAAACCCCTACAACCCCCATACCCAGCACAATACCAAGCGTATACCCTGCCACAACGCGACAGCCCCACATCCCCAGCATCGATACCCACATCGCAAATCGCACATCGCGCGCGCCTTTAAAACCCGACGGCAACACCCACGCGGCCGCCCAAATTGGCATAAAGACAGCATTAAGCCAGAGCAGAACTTTCACTACCTCTTTTACGTCCTGCTCCTGGGTATAAAATGAGGCAAACAGACCCGCGAACGGCGCTGTCCCCCAGGCGATTGCCGTAAGTACGATAGTCGACATCCAGAATACATGGCGCAATTGACGCTCTGCCTGACCAATTTGTCCGGTACCAAGACGCTTACCGGTGATAATAGTCGACGCCGAACCAAGGGCGTTACCCGGCAGGTTGATAAGCGCCGCCACGGAAAAGGCAATAAAGTTACCCGCAATAACGTTAGTGCCCATTCCGGCGACAAACATTTGCGTCAGTAGCTTGCCACCGTTGAACAGCACTGATTCAATGCTCGCCGGAATACCGATACCCATCACTTCCCAGATAATGCCGAAATTCAGCGGCTTCAGATAGCTTTTCAGCGGAATGCGCAGCGCCGGATTAAAACCAATCATCAGCACCCAAATAATCGCTACTGCGCCGATGTAGCGCGAAATGGTTAATCCCAGCCCCGCACCGGCAAAACCCAGCCCTTGCCAGGAGAAAGCCCCGTAAATCAGGATGCTGCTGATGATAATATTGAGAATGTTCATCCCGCCGTTAATCATCAACGGGATTTTCGTATTCCCTGCCCCACGCAGCGCGCCGCTACCGATTAGCGCAATTGCCGCAGCCGGATAACTCAGCACTGTCAGTTCAAGGTACGTTAACGCCAGCCCCTTTACTTCTGGCGTCGCCTCGCCTGCGACAATATTAATAATTTCACTGCCGAAATAATGAATGACCACTGCCAGCACAACGGCAAATAGCGTCATAATCACCAGCGACTGGCGCGCCGCCGCCCTTGCGCGTCGCCTGTCGCGCTTGCCGAGGCTAAAGGCGACCACCACCGTAGTACCAAGATCGATAGCCGCAAAAAAAGCCATAATTACCATATTAAAACTGTCGGCAAGCCCCACGCCCGCCATTGCTTCCTTGCCCAGCCAACTGACGAGAAAAGTACTGAGCACGCCCATTAGCAAAACACAGGTATTTTCCAGAAAAATAGGGATAGCAAGTGGGGTGATTTCACGCCAGAACAACACTTTGTAGCTCTTGCGTTTGGCATACCAGGGCGTACGGACGACAGCCTGGCGTAAGGCAGTGGAGACGTTCAAAATGGACCTTAAAGAAGAGAGTTGAAACCACATTTCAATAATGAGCGAGAAATCGTAAGGCTGCAAAGCTTTTTGCAGAAAAAATGTCTGCAAATGCAACAAAGTGATGAGATAACCCGCAATCGAATCTGTAAGAGGTTAAATGGGGTTTGACAAAAATTTTTCCGCCGCTAATATACGCCCCCACACGATTCCTCTGTAGTTCAGTCGGTAGAACGGCGGACTGTTAATCCGTATGTCACTGGTTCGAGTCCAGTCAGAGGAGCCAGATTTTAGTTTCGGGACATCCTGGTGAGTCCGGAGACGTTTAAAAAACAAGAACTTATCTTTACCCGGTTAACCTGATAAGGTTTGCCGGGTTTTTTGACGCCTATAGTTTTTGGGGACTTAATCGGGGGCCTCACGGTTCGTTGAGAAATGGAGCCCCCGCCGATGGCATTAACCGATACCGCTATCCGCAAGATCAAACCCACCGAGAAATCCTTCAAGATTACCGACAGTTCAGGACTCTACCTGCTGATCAAACCCAACGGCTCGAAACTCTGGTACATGAAGTACCGCATTGACGAGAAAGAGAAGAAGCTGGCTTTTGGCCCCTATGCGGTGAAAAAACAGTTAATCAGGTCGAACCCTGCGCAAAATCTGGATGGTGAGTTCACGCCGCCTGAAACACAGCATTACCCGGCCCTGCCCCTTGAGAAACTGTCTGAATGTTTGCCGCGAACGGATAATTAGAGAGGGATAATATCTCCGCTAAGCTCTCTCATACCACCCTTTCGAACGATTCACCACTCGCACAACCAGCAGCATCACCGGCACCTCAATGAGCACCCCAACCACGGTCGCCAGCGCCGCACCGGAATGAAAACCAAACAGGCTGATTGCCGCTGCGACAGCCAGTTCAAAGAAGTTCGATGCGCCGATCAGGCTGGATGGACAGGCAATATTGTGCTTTTCGCCCACCAGTCGATTCAACCCATAGGCCAGTGCCGAGTTAAACAGCACCTGAATCAGAATTGGCACCGCCAGCAGGGCAATGACCAGCGGCTGTTGCAGAATGGCTTCGCCCTGAAACGCAAACAGTAACACCAGCGTTGCCAGTAATGCCGCCATTGACCACGGGCCGATTTTCGTCAGCGCATTATCGAATGCCGCTTGCCCCTTGCGTAGCAGGGCCTTACGCCAGAGCTGGGCCAGAATAACCGGCACAACGATGTACAGTACCACGGAGGTTAACAGGGTGGCCCACGGCACGATGATTGAGGACAAGCCGAGTAGCAGCCCAACAATCGGCGCAAAGGCGAAAATCATGATGGCATCGTTCAGCGCCACCTGCGACAGCGTGAAATAAGGGTCGCCGTTGGTGAGTCGGCTCCAGACAAACACCATTGCCGTACAGGGCGCGGCGGCCAGCAGAATAAGCCCGGCGATGTAGCTGTCAAGCTGATCGGTTGGCAGCCACGGCGCGAATAAATAACGGATGAACAGCCAGCCGAGCAGCGCCATTGAGAATGGTTTAACCAGCCAGTTGATAAACAACGTTACGCCGATCCCGCGCCAGTGCGCTTTGACCTGCCCCAATGCCCCGAAATCAATGCGCAGCAGCATAGGAATAATCATTACCCAAATAAGCAAACCGACCGGCAAATTGACGCGGGCAATCTCCAGACCGCCGATAACGCGAAAGACGCCCGGCATTACCTGCCCGAGCAGAATACCGATGGCGATGCAGAGCGCAACCCAGACGCTCAGGTAACGTTCAAACAGGTTCATGGCCGGAGCGGCCTGGGTTTGTGCTGACATGTCAGACTCCTTTGGGGTTATTTTCCGGTTGTGCTCAGTTGTAGTAAACGCTCAACGCCGACAGGCTCTTCCGCCTGTAGCGGCACCAGCGCACAGCGTCGGGCATGGTGGGTACAGACGGCATCAATCTGCGACCGTTCGCGTTCGGCACGCTGGCGCAGCAGCGGCGATGTAGTCGGCGTATTGATCAGGCTGTTATTAATGACCCAGCCCCACGGTTCAATCCCCGCGCGACGCAGGTCGTCCTGCAAATGAGCGGCTTCCAGCACCGGGGTGGTTTCCGCCAGCGTGGCGATGAGAACTTTTGTCTGATCGCTGTCCTGCAGGCGCATCATGGGCGTCAGTACGGGCTGACCGTGTTCCCCAGCTAGTCGGGCAATCTCACGGTGGTAAGCGCCGGTGGCGTCAAGTAGTAGCAATGTATGGCCGGTTGGCGCTGTATCCATAACGACAAACTGCTTACCCGCTTCCTGAATAATGCGTGAAAAAGCCTGAAACACGGCAATTTCTTCCGTGCAGGGAGAACGCAGATCTTCTTCAAGAACGGCACGACCCTGTTCGTCGAGGTTTTTACCCTGCTCAGCCATCACCTGCTGCCGGTAACGCTCGGTTTCGGCCAGTGGATCGATACGACTGACGGTCAGACCGTCGAATGAGCCATCCAGCGTGTCGGTCAGGTGCGCCGCCGGATCGGATGTGGACAGGTGAACCGGATAACCGCGACGGGCCAGTTCAACGGCAATAGCCGCCGCCAGCGTGGTTTTCCCCACGCCACCTTTGCCCATCAGCATGATCAGGCCATGTCCCTGAGATGCGAACCCATCGATTAGCGATGACAGCGAAGGGAGGTCAACGGGCGGTATATCTCCGCTTTCCACCGGCGCGCCTGTTGCGCTGTCGTCCAGCAGGCCACGTAATGCCACCAGACCCACCATATTGAACGGTTTTAGCGGCAGGCGATCGCAAGGCAATGCTCGCAGGTTATCAGGTAAATGTTGCAGCGCCTGTTGTTCACGTTGATACAGTGCCTGCGCCAGCTTATCGTGTGCGGCTTCCTGATCAGGCAACAGGCCGTTAATGACCAGATACTGCTGCGTCAGGCCGATGGCGGCTAGTTCGTCATAAGTGCGCGATACTTCCTTCAATGTTGCGGTTTGCGCTCTGGCGACCAGCACCATTCGCGTCAGTTCCGCATTCGCCAGTGCGTCTACGGCGGCACGATACTGGCTGCGCTGTTTTTCCAGCCCGGCCAGCGGTCCGAGACAGGACGCACCGTGCTGGCTGTTGTCGAGATAACCGCTCCACGCGCCGGGCAGTTGCAGCATTCGTAGCGTATGCCCGGTTGGCGCGGTGTCGAACACAATATGATCGTACTCATCGCGCAGTTGCTGATTAGTCAGCAGCGCGGTGAATTCGTCAAAGGCGGCTATTTCGGTGGTACAGGCACCGGAAAGCTGCTCCTCAATACCCGCTACGATGTCGTCCGGCAGAATTCCACGCACCGGTCCAACAATGCGCTCACGGTATGCCGCTGCGGCAGCGGACGGATCGACTTCCAGCGCAGCCAGTCCGTTGACCGCTGCAATCGGGGTTATCTGATGACCGATAGTCTGTTCAAATACCTGCGCCACATTGGAAGCCGGATCGGTGCTGACCAACAGTACACGTTTGCCAGAGGCGGTCAGATGAATCGCGGTAGCACAGGCCAGCGATGTTTTACCCACACCGCCTTTACCGGTAAAAAACAAAAAGGGGGGCACCTGCCGAAGCATCAGCATAAAAAAGACTCCTTTAAATTAAATAAAGCGGGAAATCAGTCCGTCAGCAGCACTTATCGCCGCCGCAACAGGAGGAAGCCGCTGGCGTAAAACTCGAATAGACGGTAAGCCCCATCCAACGCGCCAGTTCCTCTCTGCGAGGGTAGCGACCAGCCAGTGCGACTTCACCATCCACCAGAATCAGCGGTAGCGCCTCTTTGCCGGAACGGGCCAGAAAGCCTTTAACGATTTCGTTCTGTGCGAAGAGCAATGGTTGCTGCGCCAGATTGAAACGCTCAATATTGACGCCCTGCGTTCTGGCCCACTCAAAATCAGCGGCGAATGCGACCAGCGCCGGATCGGTTTCCGGGCCACAGACGCCGGAAGAACAGCATAATGCGGGATCGAAAATCTGAATCGTCTTCATTTGACTCTCCATCAATTATTGAAATACAGGTCGTTAAAAAATTTCGCCAATACGATCCAGTTCAACTTTCAGACGAGCGCGATCGTGCAGCAATTCATTCAGCGGCAGCGCCAGAAAAGCTTCAATACGCGCACGTAATGTCTGGTAAGCAGTGACAAAAGCCGCATCGATTTCGGCATCGCTACCGGTAGCACGAGCCGGATCGTCAACGCCCCAATGGGTACGCATCACGTTACCGAGCCAGGCCGGACAGGTTTCTCCGGCAGCGTTTGAACAGACTGTCACGACAATATCCGGCGTCTGCGGCAGGCCATCCCACAATTTGCTGAAATAACCTTCTGTTGAAATACCTTCCCGCGCCAACAACGCCAGTGCTCGGGGATGTACGTAACCCGCCGGGTGACTGCCTGCGCTCATGGCGTGCCATCCGGCTGGAGCCAGATGGTTAAACGTGGCTTCGGCCAGCACGGAACGGCAGGAGTTGCCGGTACAGAGAAAAAGTACGTTCATGATTTACTCTTTTTCGTGGTGTTGAGTGGGGGTAAAACGGCTTCTGAGCAGGAAGAAGCCGAACGAAAATCCGCGCATTGTTCCGGGTGGCCTGAGCAGCACTCCTCGGTCAGCCAGCCGATTAAATCCAGCATCAGTGGGATGTTGGCACGATAACGCTGGTAACGACCTTCCTGTTCTACCGTCAGCATCCCGGCTTGCGTCAGCGCCTTTAAATGAAACGATAAGTTAGTCGGCGGGATATCCAGCGTTGAAGCGATCTCCCCGGCAACCATGCCCTCGGTACCCATTTTGATCAGTAGGCGATATACATCCAGACGCACGCCGGAGGAGAGGGATTCAAAGATGGTTGTGGCAGTTTGTTTGTTCATAATGTGGGGCGGCCCTCTATGATTCAATATTTCAATCATTATTGAATAATCGAATTAATTCAAGTATCCGTTAATAATATCTAGTGGAAATGGCAAGATGGGGGGAAATAATCCCACTTTTAAAATGTGATAAAAATCACATTCTTAGTGCATCATTACGATCGGGGCTTTTATAAGGGCCTTATTTTGAATTTAGAAAATAAATATTTTATTATTCAATGAGATAAAAAACGCACCCAGTCAGAGGAGCCAAATTCCTGTTTTCAGGCATCTCAGCATGTCTCAATAGTATTTTGATTCAGAGAGTTAGCGTAGAAAACTGTCTCAGTGCATATTGATTTATCTCTCCGCATCGGGACAAATTGGTGGTCTGATTTGGGGTCATTTCAGTTAGATAAAGGAGTGATCACCACATGCCCCTTACTGACAGTAAAATCCGCGCTACTAAACCTTCACCAACTCCCTTTAAACTGACCGCTTCTCACGGTCTGTATCTGCTTGTCAGTCCGGGCGGTTCATGCCTCTGGTATCTCAAATATCATTTCGACCGAAAAGAATACTCGGCGCGGTGGATAAGAGAGCCTTGCAGACGCATATGAAAAACCTCCGGCGATGCCGGAGAAAAGATTTATGACTTTGAGCTTAATCGGAGGGCTCGCGGTTCGCTGAGAAATGGAGCCCCTGCCATGACACTCACTACTAATACAGATGCTCCAGCCCATGAAAACCAGCAATGTGGCAGGATATTTAAAGGCCAGACCTGCCCGCGCTAATGTTGACCGGCATTCCGGAACGGCGCTCCAGCACCTCATTAACCCGCGAAGTATCAACGTCATCCCCTTTGATAAACGTGCGCAGCACTGGCGTAACGGGCAATGGAACTTTTTTGTCTGACTCAAATTCAGCACGGTTACGAGAAAGCGGTTCGTGTACCTCCAGCCAACGACTGCCATCCGGCTCTACCGAAAATTTAACGGGCCTGTCGATAATCTGAACGCGGGTTCCTACAGGAACATGGTCGAATAAATATTTAATATCGTCATTGCGTAAACGGATACAGCCCTGACTGACGCGAAGGCCGATGCCAAAGTTAGCATTAGTGCCATGGATGGCATATAACCTGCCGATATATATTGCGTATAGCCCCATAGGGTTATCCGGCCCCGCAGGCACCATCGCGGGCAGCGTTTTTCCCTCTTTAGCATATTCCCGGCGCGTATTAGCCGTTGGCACCCAAACCGGGCCATCTTGTTTGCGTTCAACCGCAGTTACCCAGTTGCGCGGCGTTTCACGGCCAGCCTGACCAATACCAATGGGTAGCACCTCAACCGTATTCGTGCCTGCGGGATAATAATAAAGGCGCATCTCGGCGACGTTTACCACAATACCTTCACGAACGGTGTCAGGCAGAATCAACTGCTGCGGCACTACCAGTGTGGAACCAGACTGAGGTAAAAACACATCCACGCCGGGATTCGCTTCAAGCATATTACTCAGCCCCTGACCGTAGCGGGCGGCAAATGACTCTAAGGGCTGAGTATTGTTCTGTGGTACGGCGATTGTGACAGGCTGTCCTACCAGACGACTGCCTTCGGGCGGCAACGGATAGCTTATAGCCAGCGAGAAATGGCTTACCAACAAGACGAAAAACGGAAAAAAAGGTGTGATACGACGCATTATATCCCTTCCTTTGTCGCGGCAGGTGTGCGTTAAGTATAGCTTTTTTCTCACATGGCTGGTGTTGTGCTCCCGGGTTATATTGCGTTTGCGTTCCCCTCCGGCAGGACAATATTACTGGCCGCTAACTCCCCCATATTGTGGAACATGGCGCACGCGGCTTCCACGATCGGCATCGCCAGCGCCGCGCCGCTTCCTTCACCTAACCGCATCGCCATATGCAAATAGGGTTCCATAGACAAATGCACGAGCGCGATGCGGGCACCCTTTTCCGCCGAAAAGTGCGACGGGATCAGATAAGGTCTCACCGCAGGCGCAATCTGACAGGCCGCCAGCGCTGCCGAGTAGGAAAGAAAGCCATCCAGCAATACGGGTAAGCCACACCTTGCCGCGCCAAGCATCACGCCGGTCATCCCGACCAGATCGAAACCACCCACCTTCGACAACACATCAATGCCATCGCGCGGATTGGGCTGATTAATCGCAATCGCCCGCCGCACAACGTCCACTTTATTATCGATGCGGGAAGGCGGAAGATTCGCGCCAATCCCCACTACCTCTTTTGCATCACTTCCTGTAAAAACGCTGACCATCGCGGCGGCTGGTGTAGTGTTCGCCATTCCCAGCTCCCCTACGCCAAATAAGGTCACGCCGCGTTGCGCCAGGTCGCAGGTGTAGCGGGAAACCTCCAGCAAAAGCGCCTCAGCCTGCGAGCGACTCATCGCCGGGCCAACGGCAATATTTCCGCAGCCGCGCGCGACGCGCATATTAACTACGCCAGGAATAGGTTCAGCATCAATACCAACATCAATGACATGCACCTTCGCACCGGCCTGAGCGGCAAGCACGCATACGCCGGTTGTTCCCCGCGTCATATTCGCCGCCTGAATCGCCGTCACGATTTTGGGCGAAACCGCTACGCCTTCATCCCAGACGCCATGGTCGGCGCACATCACCAGCACCGCCTTTTCACCTACCTGCGGCGTACCGTTAAGACCCGGCATTCCCGCGAGCTGAACGGCTAAGGTTTCCAGTCTGCCCAGGCTGCCCGGCGGTTTGAGCAGGCCGTCAATATGTTGCTGCGCACGCGCCATCGCCTCGGCGTCCGGCGCAGGAATGTCACGGAGTAAAGCGTGTAGTGTCTGCATAAGATGTCTCGTCCGTAATAATCGGCTCATAATAGAGCCAGCAGAAAGATCAATTCGCCAAGTTCGATCGCCGCGCCCAGCGTATCGCCGGTTTGACCGCCAAGCGTACGTTTAAGCAACTGGCCAAGGATGAAAATCGCCGCACATGTGACCACCATTGCGGCCAGTCCTTGCATACCAGGCAGTAATACCGTGGCGATGATTATCGCCAATCCCAGAGTAATGCAGGTTTGCCGTCCGCTGACTTTACCGATAAATACATTGCCAAGCCCCTCTTCACGGGCGTAGCGATGACGGTACATCAATAAAACGGCGCTGCCGCGTCCGGCCGCACAGGCCGCTGCCAGCGCCGCCAACATTGGCGTTCCACGTAACGCCAGTTCGCTGACCACCAGAATTTTTGCCAGTAGCACAAAAATAAGCGCCAGCCCGCCATGGGTTCCCAGACGACTATCACGCATAATCTCCAGCATTCGCTCACGGCGGCGCGCGGAAAAAATACCATCGCAGGTATCGGCCAACCCATCCAGGTGAAAACCACCGGTCAGCAGCGCCAGCGCCAGAATACAGAACAACGCCGCTAGCGGAATACCGCACCAGGGTTGCAGGAGGATGAAAATCAGGCCGCTTACCCCTCCCAGAATCAACCCGATAAAGGGAAACATCACGATCCCACGCGAATACTGCTCGAAATCCAGTCCCTGCGACCAGCGTGACGGCACGGGCAAGCGGCTAATAAAAGCGAGCATGGCCCAAAACAGCTTACTCATTTAATTTTGACTCCAATACCTGAGACCACCAGCCAGACCTCATTCGCCGCTGCCGACAGTCGTTGGTTGACCCGACCGGCAATATCACGAAAATGGCGCGCCAGACGGTTTTCCGGGACGATCCCCATTCCCACCTCATTTGTCACCAGTACCACTTTCGCCGGGCAGCGCTGGCAGGCTGCAATTAAAATCTGAATTTCATCGTCAATGGCGCGCTCCATCGCCGCATAATCCCACTGTTCGGGATCGTTTGCGCCTCCCAGCGCAAACAGCAGATTCGTCACCATGGTGGTAATACATTCCAGTAAAATCGCGTCGTCAGGGGCAAGATCCGCGGTAATCAACGTATCAAGATGCCGCCAGCATTCTGCGGTCCGCCAGTGTGCCGGCCTGCCATCTTTATGATGCTGAATTCTCGCCGCCATCTCGTCATCAAGAATCTGCGAGGTGGCGATATACAGTACCTGCGGCGCATCGCCAATTAAGGCTTCAGCATGACGGCTTTTACCACTACGCGCCCCGCCCGTCACCAGAATCATCATACCGGCTCCTGATGCTGTTGCATGATGGTATAAATTTTATCAATATCAATATGTTGCCGCATCGCTTCCGCCAGCAGATCAAATTGCCGCGCTTTATGCTCCGCATAACAAAAAGTCGTTTCCCACGGCGCAAGCCCTTTTCGTGCCCGTAACCCATTGACCACCGCACGGGTAAACGCATCGCTGTCAAACAGGCCGTGAAGGTAAGTGCCAAACGCCAGTCCGTCGGCGGTGACCGCGCCATCCGCCACAGAGCATCCATTTTTCTGTAACGTCATGGCCGTACAGCATCCTTCCTGCAGCACCGTTTCCCCCATGTGGATTTCATAACCGCGTACCGGTAGCCCCGCCGCGGCAGCCAGCCAGCTGGGCAGCTCGCCTGACATTGTCGCGTTAACCTGCGTCGTGATTTTATCCTGTGCAAAGCGAGTGATCGTATTAAGCAGCCCCAGGCCCGGCTGCGTACCCAGCCCCGACTCCACCTCATCCACAATAGTGTCGCCCAGCATCTGGTAGCCACCGCAAATTCCCATCACCGGCACGCCCTGCCGATGTGTCTGCAATACCGCATCCGCCATCCCGCTTTCGCGCAGCCAGGCGAGGTCGCTCAGCGTATTCTTACTGCCCGGCAGGATCACCAGATCAGCGTCAGTCAACGCTTCCGGGCGGCGAATATAGCGTATGCGCACATCCGGCTGCGCCGCCAGAGCGTTAAAATCCGTAAAGTTAGAAATATGTGGCAGTTGCACAATGGCAATAGTGATATCACGGGGGGCGTTACCGCGATATTTATCGTTTTGCAGCGCGACGCCATCTTCATCTTCCAGATCCACATCCAGCCACGGCATCACTCCCAGGACCGGGACGCCGGTAAGCGATTCGATTTGTTCGATACCGGAATAGAGTAGCGCCACGTCGCCGCGGAATTTGTTGATAATGACGCCCTTTACTCTGTCACGCTCCTGTTTATGCAGCAGCGCCAGCGTGCCATAAATAGCGGCGAATACGCCGCCCCGGTCGATATCCGCCACCAGAATAACCGGACACTGGGCCATTTCCGCCATTCCCATATTGACGATATCACGATCGCGCAGATTGATTTCCGCCGGGCTTCCGGCGCCTTCCAGCACAATAACGTCATATTCCTGCGCCAGGCTGTTATAGACCGCAAGGATTTGCTCACGCAAACGCGGTTTATAGTCATGGTAACTCACCGCATCCATATTGGTCGCCACTTTCCCCATCAGCACGACCTGCGCCTGACGATCGCTGGTCGGTTTGAGCAGCACCGGATTCATACGCACATCTGGCGTGATCCCCGCGGCTTCCGCCTGAAAAATCTGCGCCCGCCCCATCTCTTTACCATCCGGCGTAATACCAGAATTAAGCGCCATATTTTGCGATTTAAACGGCGCGGTACGCAGACCATCTTGATAAAAAATGCGGCATAAACCGGCCACCAGCACACTTTTGCCGACGTCGGATGCCGTCCCCTGCAACATAACTGCCTGTGTCATGACGCCTCCCTGAATGCGCACTTTTGCATTCGATGAAAAAACTCCGTTTCTGTTTTACACAGCGGCAGTCCCAGTTGAGTATGAAGTTTGACCAGCCAGGGCTGGGTTAGCCCCGCTTGTTCCATCGCTTCCGTACACGCGAAAACCTCGCCAGGCGCGCCATGCGTCAGGATCTGGCCCTGGCGTAATACGTATACGGCATCGCTAATTTCATAAATAAGATCGATATCATGGCTGGAGATAATGACATGATTGCCCTGCGCCACAATCCGCCTGATGATAGCAATCATCTGAGTGCGCCCTGCGGGATCGAGACCAGCAGTGGGTTCATCCAGCAATAGATAGCGCGCCTGTAGCACCAGCGCTCCGGCGATAGCCACACGTTTTTTTTGCCCATGACTCAAACACTGAATGGGCTGATGGCGAAAATGTTGGGCGTCAACCAGCGTTAGCGCCTCGTCGACGCGGCGCGTGATTTCCGCCTCCGGCACCCCCAAATTACGTAAACTAAATGCAATATCGCTATCGATATCAGTATAAAAAATCTGCTGTTCAGGGTCCTGAAAAACCGTCGCAACTTGCTGGCGCAGCGCCAGTAGTCCGCGCTTGCTGTAATCCAGCGGTTTTCCCTGCCACAACACGGCCCCTTTTTGCGGACGCAACAAGCCGCTCAGGTTCATAAAAAGCGTAGACTTCCCACAGCCGTTCGCGCCCACCAAACCGGTAACAGGCGAAAGCGAAAAATCCAGATTTAACCCTTTAAGTACCGGCTCATTCTGATAACGAAACCACAGGTCTGAAGTGGCAAGCATAATAGTCCTTACAGGTAAAAATCACCCTGATACAGTTTGATATCCAGCGTGGTGGTCATTTGCTGATAACGCATTAACACCCGCGTAAACAGGAGTCCAGCCAGCATCGCCAGAGATCGATAGCCGTTCGGCAGGCTGCAATAACCAAAACGCAGCGTTTGCGCACGACGGATTGCCACCGCCTCATCCAGAAGAATAAAGAGAAAGCGCCACGTTAACAGGATTTGCTCGGTAAGCAGGCGTGGAATATGCGCGCGCTTAAGCAAGCTAATTAACTGCGGAAACGGTAGGTTCATCACCAGCCACAACGTCGCGGACAGCGCCGTCAGGCTACGCCAGAACGTTTCATTCGCCGTAACCACGCCCGCACGGGTAATCCCGATCCAGTACGGCCCAACAGATATGCCAGCCAGCAGCATTTGCGGCTCGCGGCTGATGCTGAAGATAATCGTTATCACGCCGACCAACAAAAATCCAAAAGGTATCGCCATCCATCGACACCAGCGCCAGAGGGATATGCGCAATAGCCAACAGCTCAATCCGGCAATGATCAGCAGCTCAATGCCCTGCCCTACAGGCGGCAGAACAAACGCCAGTATCATCATCGCCAGCCACAGCAAAAACTTGCGCTGCGGCGCAACGTGTGCCCAGCGGCTTTGATAGCTGAGTCGATCAAGCCCGGTCATCACGGCGTTGTTTACCTTTGCAATACCCCAGGATATAAAAAATCACCGCCGCGCCAAGAGAGCCCTGAAGGGTAAACAGCAGGCTTTCAATTTCACCGCTGGCAGGTTCATATAACGGCTGAAACCAGGGTTTATACTGCGGCGCAATAGCCTGAATCTGGCTTTCCGCTTCGCCGTCTGAACCGCCATATTCACCGCCATGGTTAATAAAAAACGGCAGAATCACCAACGCCACCACCATCGCTAACAACATCAACGTTTTTTTCATTTTAATGTCCTTGTACGGTAATCACTTGCCGTTTGGTTAACTGGTCATAAATCATGACGGTTAATAAACCTTCAGCAATAGCGACAGGAATCTGTGTGAGGCAGAAAATCCCCATAAACTTCACAACAGACCCTGTCGCTCCGGCATGGGGATCGGGAAACGCAACGCCAAGCTGGACTGAAGTCACAAAATAGGTCGCCAAATCCGCCAGCATCGCGCACAGAAAAACGGCGACATCGCGGCGCAGTCCGGCACGGCAGGCCATTTTCCACACCAGATAACCGACAACCGGGCCAATCACCGCCATCGACATTCCATTTGCGCCAAGCGTCGTCAGGCCGCCATGCGCCAGCAATAGCGCCTGAAACAACAGCACAACCGCGCCGAGAATCGCCACCACCCCGGGCCCGAACAAGATAACCGCCAGACCAACGCCGGTCGGATGTGAACAACTCCCCGTTACCGACGGAATTTTGAGCGCGGACAGGACAAAAATAAACGCGCCGCACAGCGCCAGCAGTACCTTCTGATGATTATCCTCCTGCACAATACGCCGTAAGCGCACCAGTCCATACCACAAGCAGGGTAAAAACAGTAACCACCAGGCCAGCGCCCACACTGGCGGTAAAAAGCCCTCCATGATATGCATCGCAAACGCCTGTTGCGGGACAACCATCAGCAATAGCGCTGCAGCCAGTCCACTGAAAGACAACTGTCGAAGCTGCTGTTCAAGTTTCATTCTGCATACTCCCACTGTTTATTGACCAGAATGGTCGAAAAATAGGGCAACGGTCGATCATCGTTGACCTCGTGGAGATGGCGCCAGCACTGCTCGCCGGGCAGCGTGGCCTCGGACATCATTAAGGCGCATTCCAGCAGGCCAGCCTGCGCCAGCAACGCTTTAATACGAACGAACCGGCCATACACTTTCATCAGCACCAGGCTATCATGCTGTTGTAGCGCTTGGGCTATTTCCGCTTCCGGCGCGGTACAAGAAATAACCGCCAGCGATTGCTGTTCTATGGCGAGCGGCATTTTCGCGCGGGCGGCTATCGCGGCGAAGGACGTGACGCCGGGGACAATCTCCAGCCACTCCGGGCAGCCGATACGCTGGAGTAAAAAAATCCAGGTACTGAATAGCATCGCATCGCCCAGGGTAATAAAACCGACCTGTTTACCCGCTTTCACCTCTGCGGTAAGCGCGGCGGCAACCTCGTTCCAGACCGCTTCTTTCTCGGCGCCGTCAGCGCTCATAGGGAAATGGCAACAACGTACTTCCGTCTGCTCGCCGAGATAGTCGCGCACAATCGACAGCGCCAGACTATCGCCCCCCTTACGACCGGCGGGCGCATACAGAATGTCCAGCGAGCCAAGAATCCGCGCTGCGCGGACGGTTATCAGGTCGGGCGCGCCTGGCCCGGTGCTTAATGCGTATAATTTACCGTTCATGCCGCCTCCTCTACCGCCATGTTCAGCGCCTGGTGCAAATGCGCGACAAACATCGCCCGGATAGCCGGGTTTTCTCCCAGCCCGCTCAGCCACGGCGTCGCCGGAATGCCCGCCGCGTTAAAGCGCATTTTCCATGAGTCGCCGTCGTCTGAAGCCATATCATTAATGGCGTGATCGCCCGCCACCAGCATTAATGGCATCAAATGTACGCCGGTGACGCCTTCGTCACGCAGGCTGTCGATCAGGATGTCGACCTCCGGGTAGCTTTCTACGGCGCCGACGCGCGCCGGAAAGCGCTGCGCGGTCATCATATGATCGAGACAGGCATAAGCTGCGAATGCGTGATGGCTGGCGCCGTGGCCCATAAAAACGACTTTCTCCGTTTGTCTGAGCGATGGCATCTGTTGTCGCAACGCCTGCATTAGCTGCACATAATCGTTATGGCTGCTCAGCAGCGGCACGCCCAGCGTCAGGCGAGTAAATAACGGACGCAAGAGTTGTACTTCACGGACAATTTTTTCATATTCGTCGCCGTTAATAATGTGCAACGACTGAATCGCCACGTCCTGATATCCCTGTGCGGCAAGCTTTTGCAAAGCCTGTAATGGCGTATCGATGTCGATACCGTCACGCTGGCGAAGCTTGCGAATGATCATTCCGGAAGTGAAGGCGCGAAACAGGT
The DNA here is from genome assembly GCF_017573605.1 of Salmonella sp. 32070601201500089SM. Classification (NCBI taxonomy): domain Bacteria; kingdom Pseudomonadati; phylum Pseudomonadota; class Gammaproteobacteria; order Enterobacterales; family Enterobacteriaceae; genus Salmonella; species Salmonella sp. 32070601201500089SM. The sequence goes on along the minus strand of NZ_JAGETK010000003.1, from coordinate 242,642 downwards.
CGCGATCGGGACAGGACGCCGCCAGATCACGTTCGCACGCCACAATGTTTTTTTCACAGGTGTCGTGATAGCTGGTGCCAAAACTGACTACCAGAAGCGCTTTTTTCATTTTTACTCCTTAGCTGCGGCCAGCCAGCGCGATAAACGCTGCGCAAAGGCGGCCTGGCTTTCCAGTAACTCATCACCCGTCACAAGCGGCGTCGGGCGCGCAATAACGATGCAGGGAATGCCCGCATCCAGACAGGGCTGAACTTTTTCCTGATATCCCCCCTCCGCGCCGGACGCTTTGGTAATGACTACGTCGGCCCGGCACTGGTGGTAAAACGCGGCGTTAAAATCAGCGCTGAACGGCCCACACAGTGCGAAAATTTCTCCAACGCCGAACCCCAGTTCGCTGCAGCGTTGAATCACCTCCGCCACGGGCAGTACGCGCGCCAGCAACGTTTTTTCCGCCAGCCCGGCACGCCAGACGGCCAGATCTTTACTGCCGGTCGTCAGTAACACGCGCGGACCAAAACGCCTCGCTATCTCGCAGGCATCGGCAATACTGCGCGCCGTATAGAGAAGCGGATGCGTCAGATTGCTAAGCTGCTCCGGACGCTGATAACGACTTAACAACACGCCCGCCGTTTCACAGGCGCGAAGGAGGTTATGGCTGACCATTTCTGCATAAGGATGCGATGCATCTATTACCCAGCGAGTACGGTTTTCTTTTAGCCAGGCGACCATCTGCCCGTACTCCAGACGACCACAGCGCACCTGCCCTTTAATGTCGCCAGCCAGCGCTTTTCCGGCTGGCGTCGCCACGGATAAGGTGTACGCGACGTTCGCCGCATCCAGTTGTCGGCATAACGCGCGCGCATCGCTGGTGCCGCCCACCACCAGCACCTCCCCCTCACTCACAGCGTGTAACCTCGCGGCGTTATCATCAGCCCATCCTGAACATAGGTCGTTTTATTACCGACGATGACCAGACTGGTCATATCTACCGGTTCAAAATCCATATCGCCGAGCGTAGTCAGCCATTTTTCCTCTTTTTTACGTCCGGCGGATTTCACCACGCCAACCGGCGTCTGCGCGCTTTTACTGGCGGCAAGCAGGTCAAACGCGCGCGCCAGATGCCCTTCGCGCCCGCGGCTGCGCGGGTTGTAAAAACAGATAACAAAGTCTGCCTCTCCGGCGGCAACGATGCGTTTTTCAATAACCGGCCACGGGGTCAGCAGGTCGCTGAGGCTGATATGGCAGAAGTCATGCATCAGCGGCGCGCCCAATAAAGAGGCGGCGGCGATGCTGGCGGTCATGCCAGGAATGAGCCGCACCTCGACGTCCAGTTTTTGCTTGCCGACCAGTTCCAGCACCAGACCCGCCATGCCGTAAATACCGGCGTCGCCGCTGCTGATGAGCGCGACGTTATGCCCGGCCTGCGCCAGTTCAATAGCCGCCTGGCAGCGTTCAATTTCCTTACACATGCCGGTCTTGATCACCTGTTTGTCGCCAGTGAATGCTTTAACCAGATGGGTATAGGTTTTGTAACCCACGACGATTTCCGCCGCCTGAAGCGCCTCAATCGCCTCCATCGTCATCATTGCCTGCGAACCGGGGCCAATACCAATTACGCTCAACATCAGTGTGCAACTCCTAAAGTAATAGTGACGCCCTGTTCTCGCAGGGTCTCGCCTAACAATTGTCCCTGGCTTAATAACCACGCTGCCGGGCCGGATACGCTGCCAACGCCCACCGTTTTTCTGACGAAGCCAGAACCGGGAAAATGGTGTTCGAATTCACGCAACGCTTCGGCGGTAAAGGTTTTAAAAGGCACGCGGCAGCAGGAGGCGAGCTGAATAAGCCCCGGCTCCCCTTTTTTGAGCGTGACGCTGCCAATCGCTTTTAACGCCAGCGGATCGAGTTTCTGCGCTTCAAGCTGACGCGCCAGTAATGTCGCTAACAGGGGAAATGGCGTATCGCGGCGACAGCCAATTCCCGCCACCACACGCTGGGGCACCAGTTTCCAGTGCAGTACGGGAAGCTCAGGAAGGTCATTACGCAAAGAGACGCAGATAAGCGCATCCAGTTCAGGCAATCGCTGCAAATCATCAACAGGGATAAAACCGCGAATATCGCACTGGCCGATCTCTTCCGTTAGTTCGGCATCCCACCATAACCCCACACGTTGATGACTGACCAACATCTGGTTAACGGTTTTTACCGCCGTTCGAAGATCGGACATGCGGGCGTTAAGCTGGAAAGCTAAGGTGTCCAACGCGGACATCTCATTGACATCCGTTGCCGTGGTAATCACCGGATCGGCGCCTAACATTCCTGCCAGGTAGCGCGTCAAGGCATTGGCCCCGCCCGCATGACCGGAAAGCAGGCTAATGACATGCTGACCACGTTCATCAATGACGACCACCGCCGGATCGCTGAACTTGTCGTTCACTAACGGCGCCAGGACACGAACGGCAATGCCGGTCGCGCCGATAAAAATAAGCGCGGTATAAGTGGTAAAAGCCTGCCGGGCGGTATTAGCGAATCCGCCATCGAAGGGAATAAATCCCTCTTCCCGCAGTTTTTCACTGGTAAAGCAGGTTAACGGCAGCATCGCGGCGAGTCTCTTTGCCAGCGCCACGCCGCCGGGCGTCAGGCAAAACAACGCAATGGATTCAGGCTTTACGGTATTCATGGCTAAAGTCCGCTGCATAAAGTCTTGAGTAGTGATACTCCTTACCCAGAAAATTCCCGACCAGGATTAGCGCCGTCTTACGGATGCCAGCATCACGTACTTTGTCGCTAATATCCGCTAACGTGCCGCGAACGGTCTGGCTTTCCGGCCAGGTAGCCTTATAAATGACCGCGACAGGCGTAGTTGCCGGATAACCGCCGGCAATGAGACGTTCCGCCACTCGGTGAATACGCTGAACGGAGAGATAAATCGCCATCGACGTCTGGTGACTGGCGAACGCCTCCAGTTGTTCGCGCGCCGGTACTGGCGTACGCCCTTCCAGACGGGTAATAATGAGACTCTGCGATACCTCCGGTACGGTATATTCCACACCCAGCTCCGCCGCAGCGCCGAGAAACGCGCTGACGCCAGGCACTACCTGCCAGTCGATACCACGGCGAGTTAACTCCTCGCCTTGCTCACGTACGGAGCCGTACAGCGAGACATCGCCCGTTTGCAAACGCACCACCGTTTTTCCCGCTTTCACGCCCGCCGCCATCAGCTCGATAATCTGCTCAAGATGCAGTTCGGCGCTGTCGTAGCGTTCTGCCTGCGCGGGGCAGTAATCCAGCAGTTCGGTATTGATCAGCGAACCGGCATAGATAACTACCTGCGCCTGTTGCAGCAGGCGGTAGCCTTTAAGCGTGATCAGCTCGCGATCGCCCGGCCCGGCGCCGACGAACCATACACAGCGTGGATCAAATGTCTCTGACATGGTTTTCTTCCTTCTGACAGGCGATAACAAAAACAGGATTGTTCGGTTTGAAATAGTGCCCCGCCCCCAGCGGCGTTAACGATGAAAGCTGAAGCTGTACACAGTCCATTCGACATGCGCCGATGTGCGCAAGATGCGCCAGCGCGCTATGAAGGTTTTCCTGCAAGATAAAGGTCATCACCAGACGGCCACCGGGATGCAGATGGCCCATCGCCCAGTCAATCAGCGCCGTCAGATGTCCGCCGCTGCCGCCCATAAACACCGCATCGGCTTTCCCGGTTATGGTCATTGGCGCTTCGCCGGGGAGAATATCGATATTGCCGCAGGCAAAGCGCTGACGATTCTCATCAAGCAGCCGTAGCGCGGCAGGATTACGCTCGATAGCCGTCACCTGCAACGAAGGAAATTGCAGCGCCGCTTCAATTGAGACGCTTCCCGTTCCCGCCCCGACGTCAATCAGGTGACTGGCGCGGTGGAGCTCAAGTTTCGACAGTGCCAGCGCCCGTACCGCCTCTTTGGTCATTGGCACGTTCTCGCCGCGCAGAAAAAGCTCATCTTTCATCCAGGATCACCACTGCATTCATTTCATAGTCGGCGTTGACCGCACTGACGGGTAGCCAGTGGATCCGCTCATTTTCCATCGCCAGATTTTCACCAATCACCATTAAGCGATGCCCTTTACCGCGCGCGACCAGTTCCCGCGCGATTTCTCGCGGCCCGCAGCGTGCATCCGTGACCATCGCCACTTTGCGATGGTTCGCTAACTGCTCGAAGCTGACGCAACGACCGTGGCTACTGGTCAACCACATGTCATTCATATCAATTCCAGCCTGTGCGCACAGATACTGTACGGCGCTGATGCCAGGGATAATACGAACCTGTTCGATACCAAAATGCGCCACCAGGCGTGTACCGATGCCATAAAACAGCGGATCGCCGGAGGCCAGCACCACGATCCCTTTATCCCGACGGGCGGCAATCCATGACAACAACGCGCCAATATCCGCGCCCAGCGTAAATCGTTCGCCGCCAAACGCCGGAAACTGCGCCAAATGCCGTTTACCGCCTGCCAGCGCATCGGCGTGGTCTATCGCTTCCAGCGCCGCAGGCGTCATCAAATGCCGTCCAGCGGGCCCCATTCCCACGACCGTTAGCATTGCAGCTCCTTAGCAATCTCGTCGACGGGACGATTACTGCCGAGAATATGGTTATCAAAAGAAAACAGGATGGCGTCGCAGACAGGCGGCGTTTTGGTAAAACGCAGCATCTGCATGACTCGCAAACAAATACGCCTGGCAAGATGGTTATAGATATGCCCGAAGCCATATGCTTCAATGTGCTCCATTGCCGCTTCAGTGGTATCGCAATCGCCGACCAGGGTGAGTAACTCCAGCGGCGCGCCCAGTAAAGCTAAATGCGCGACCAGCGTTTCCATGCGCGCATCGGCAATATGGCTATGGGTATGAAAGATCCCGGCGGCGATTTTGATCAGTTTTCCAGGATGCCCCACCAGCACTATCTGGCAAAATCCCAGCCGTACCGCCTCTTCAATCATGTAGCCGACAAAATTGCTCATGGTGACGACCGCCTGTGTGTCGACGCCCATTTGTTCGCGAACAAACCGTTCGCCGTGGTTGCCCGGCACGAGTATCACCCGCGTTAATCCTGACGCCCGTTTGATCTCCAGTTCCAGCGATAGCGAGCGTTTCCAGCTTTCTTCCGACATCGGTGTCACAATGCCGGTAGTGCCAATAATGGAAATGCCGCCAAGAATGCCAAGCCGCGAGTTATACGTTTTTTGCGCCCGCGCTTCGCCTTCCGGGGCAAAAATCTCCACATCGGCCCCACGCGCTGGGCCTATCGCTTCGCGCACCGCAGATTCAATGGTATGACGCGGCGTACGATTGATGGCAGCGCTCCCGAGCGGTAGTCCAACCCCTTTACGCGTTACCGTACCAATACCTTCGCCGCCAGTGAGCGTAATCTCACCGCTGTCGTTGAGCGTAACGCGGGCAAAAATCAGCATTCCGTGCGTGGCATCCACATCATCGCCGCCATCTTTACGAATTGCGGCTATCGCCTGCTGGCCTTCAATGTGCGGCGACTCCACGTTCAGGCATAGCGTGACGCCCGACGGCGTGACGATGGAGACCTGATGAATCAGATGTTGACGCAATACCATCAGCGCGGCGACTTTTGCCGCCGCCGTCGCGCAGGAACCGGTGGTATATCCTTTACGTAACGCTTTACCGTGGCGCCAGACCGGCGCGTCAAAAGAAAGCTCGCTCATCAGGCCTCCCGGAGGTGATAGAGCAGCGCATTGACGATAGCGGCAGCCACGTTACTGCCGCCTTTACGCCCTAACGCGGCAACCGCGGGGAAATGGCTATGGGTGAGCGCCTCTTTGGACTCCGCCGCGCCGACAAAGCCTACCGGTACGCCCACCACGCCGCTCACCGTCACGTTATGTTCAAGCAAACGGAACAGGGCCGTCGGCGCATTACCGAAAACAAAGAGCTTGTTTTTCTCCTCCTCGGCGATAGCGATATCGACGGCGGCCATTGAGCGGGTAATCCCCTGCGTTTTTGCAGCGCGCACCACGCGCGGATCGCTGATATAACAGCGACACTCGCCGCCAAACGTCGCCAGTAATCTTTTATTAATGCCGGACAGCGCCATCGTGGTATCGGTATAAATAATGCCAGGTTGACGTAGCGCATCACAAAGCTGTTCCAGCGCATCGGCAGAGAACCACAAAATGTCCAGCCAGTCGAAATCGGCGGTGGTATGAATAACCCGCTTGATAATGGCCTCATGGAGCGGACTGGCGAAACGGTAATCAGGACGCGTTTCGCGAATAATGTCGCTAATAATGGTGAAACTGTTGGCCTCAATGGTTTGGGGCTGCTGGATATAATGCATACTGTCGTCCTCAGGCCACGCCAGATAACCCGCACCGCGCCGCAATAAACAGCGCCAGCGCCAGGGTTGAAGCGACCCACATCAATCGAATCGTTCGGGAAATATCGTCCACGGAAATATCGCGCTGCGCGTCGCCTATCCAGGGCTTGTCCACACGCTCGCCAAAGTAGTTATTTGGGCCACCGAGCTGGATTCCTAAGGCGCCGGCCACACACGCTTCCGACCAGGCGCAATTTGGGCTACTGTGGTTATAACGGTCACGCCAGCCAATACGCAGCGCCCGCCAACCACTCAGGCGACACAGTCCTGCCGCAATGCCCAGCAACAGCCAGCTCAGTCGGGCAGGAAGATAGTTCGCTACGTCGTCCATACGGGCGCTGACCATACCAATCGCCCGGTATTTTTCATGTTTGTAGCCCACCATTGAATCCAGGGTATTGACGGCTTTGTAGGCCATCGCCAGCGGCGCGCCGCCGAGAAAGAGGAAAAAGAGCGGCGCGATAATGCCGTCAACGGTGTTTTCTGCAACCGTTTCCACCACGGCGCGATTGATCTGCGCTGGCTGAAGTTGCGACGTATCGCGCCCGACGATCCAGGAGAGTTTTATTCGGCTTTCCGCAAGGTCGTTCTCCCGCAACGGTCGTTCAACCTCCTGCGCGGCGCGGGCCAGAGAGCGTCCGGCCAGCGTGGTAAAGATCATCCAGACTTCGACGCTCCAGCCAAACCAAGGGTGAATCCGCTGCGCCAGCGCCAGTACGCCCCATGCCACGCCCCAGGTCGCCCCGACAACCACAACCCACATTACGCCGCCGCCAATCCGCAGCGCTTTATCGCCGGGACAATAGCGACGAACAATACGCTGCACAAACGTGATTAAACGACCTATCCAGCGTACCGGATGGGGCCAGTGTTGAGGGTCGCCGATGATAAAATCCAGCACCCAGGCGATACACCAGGCAAGAATCATCATAATACGCGCCTCGCCGCCGCCAGCCAGTGCTGCAACATTTCCGGACGCTGGGCGAAATGGACGTGCAGATAGCTGGCAAACGTGTTGCCTGTCTGCCAGCCGCCAGTCCATTCCTGTAACACGCGGCCATCGCGAACCTTACGACAGGCCATAACGGCGGGTGTTTCGGGAATAAAATCTGAGTAGTGAAATTCATGGCCGCGCACTATCTCGCCAGGCGCCGCCAATAGCGTTGGCTGCATAGCCTGCGCCTCACAGTAACCAAAGCGGGTAAGTCGCTTACCCATTTTGCTGTGACCGGGGATAATATTCGCCATCTGATGAATTTCCCCACCGCTATCCTCCAGAGTGCTCCCCAGATACATCAGACCACCACACTCCGCGTAAATCGCCACGCCGCGCTGATGCGCCGCCCGCAAATGTTTTAACATCACCGTATTTGCCGCCAGATCCGCGGCGTATAATTCAGGATATCCACCGCCCAGCCAGATCATCTGACAATCAGGCAATGCGCGGTCATGCAGTGGGCTAAAACGCACAATGTTAACGCCGGCACGCTCCAGCAAATCGATGTTATCGGGATAATAAAAGTTAAAGGCCTCATCATCCGCCAGAGCAAGCGTCAGCCCTGCCCCTGCTGTGTTATCGGGGCGCTCAGGCCACATTCCCGTCGGAAGCGCTGATAACACGCTCAGCGAGAGCAGCGCATCCACATCCACTGTTTGTTCCAGCGTGGCGGCAAAATCATGCCATGCTTGCTGATTGACGAGGGATTCTCTGGCGGTAATCAACCCCAGGTGGCGTTCAGGTAATGCGACGCCGTCGCAAGGAGGGACATACCCCAGTACCGGCAGTGAGCAATAATGTTCAATGGCATTTTTGAGGAGCTGATAGTGGGCGTCGCTAGTGACGCGATTCACAATCACGCCCGCGAGGTTGAGGGTCGGGTCGAAGTGCTGAAATCCCATAACGGTAGCCGCAAGCGACGTTGAAACAGCCTTGCCGTCCACCAGTAGGATGACCGGGCAACCAAGCTGTTTGGCCATCGCGGCTGTGCTGCAATAATTGGGGTCGACGCCATAGCCGTCATACAGCCCCATGACGCCTTCAATGACAGCGATATCCGCCTGCCGCATTTGTTCGCAAAATAAGGCGTTGAGAACAGGAGGAGGAAGCATGAAACTGTCAAGATTACGGGACGCCACGCCACAGATAGCGGTATGCCAGCCGGTATCAAGGTAATCTGGCCCAACTTTAAACGGCTGTACGCGCAGCGCGCGTTTTTGCAGCAGCCTCAACAAACCAAGCGTCACCGTGGTTTTGCCGCAACCGCTTCCTGTGCCTGCAAGAATAAATGCGTGATGCCTTGCCGCCATTACCCTGATCCTGTTCAGGGTGGTAGGGGTATACAGGTACGCGCATGTTCAGTCTTTCGACTGTACGCGTCTTCGCAACCCACTTCCCACCGAAGTTGTTGGTTATCACCGACAGGCAGGTCTTCTGGCTTAGCGTCCTCCTCGCCCGTCCTTCCCAATCTTGCGATCAGTGGTCTTTACGGGGTCGTCAGCATCACAGCAGCGGGGGCTGCGGGGGATTTTCACCCCCTTCCCTACCACAAATGTGGCAAACCTGTTGGTTTACGTTATGGCTGTACGGCACACCCATAACGGCAATTAATAATGTGCTACGTTTTACATTTCTGTGAGCAATAGCCTGAGCGGTTGCTCATCTGACGTTAATCTACTCATCCTTATCGGTATATTGACGATAAAACGTATCGACAAAGCGTAATAAAACTTATCTTTCCTGACACTGTACTTCATCACAAAAATAAAAACTGGTGCAGTTTATGCCCTAAATTTTATTATTTTGTTGCGCTATGACAATTTATTGTTACACCAGATAAATTTTCTTTCTGAAATGATTAAGATACAAAAGACTATCAAAAATCGGCAATAGCAAAATATTGCTATTCATAACGATGGAGGATGAGAATTCTCATTTATCTGCTGGCGATAAGCCTGCGGCGTAACCTGATAGGTCTGGCGGAAGACTTTGCAAAAATAGCTGGTTTGCGAAAAGCCTAAATTACGCGCAATACTGGCAATACTCCAGTCACTATGGCAAAGCAATTCTCTGGCGCTAACCATTCTCTGGCGGTTTACCCACGCATTAAATCCGATTCCCTGATATTTCTTGAATAGCTTACTGAAGTAATAGGGGCTGAGATAGACATGTGAGGCGACATCCTCAAGACGAAGATCGTCGGACAAATGCGCATCAATATAGCGAAGCGCTTTTTTCATTTTACTGTCATGCGGAGTGGGACCACGAGTGGTTTTATTTGCCTCCGATTGCTGCGGATTGTCTTTGATAACCACGAAATTGAGCTGTTTTTTCAGGCAATTCTCAACAATCAGTTTAAGAAGATCGGCGGAAGCGATAACGCGTGAATAGTCCATCTCTGGCACATTCCGAAATTCATTCAAGAGCTCAGGGTCAGCCTGCCAGCGATCGTCAACATTAAGAATGTTTACCAGCTCCACGTCATTACTTAAACGAACCTGCCCGCATAAAACAAAGCCAACTAAATGCCCTGCGATTACCAGCGGAATAGAAAAATCCGTTAGACCGGCATGACAACGATAAATACAGGGTTGATCGGACTTCGATGCCTCCAGTCCCCCGCAGCGATCGCTCATACGACAACGTGTACTATGCTGGGGATGCTGCCGCATCAACTGACAAAACGGCGTGAAATTGAATAGCTCAGATATTTCATCACCATGAATATTGACAACCACAACCGCCAGACCGGTGGCTTGTGCAAAATCCTGTGCGATTTTATTAATGAGTTCTGAGTTCAGAGCGCTCGCAGAAATCATGATAAAACCCCTCAGTTAATTTATTGTTATAAACAAAACACATTATTTACATTCACTTTTTATTACCATTATCCTGGCCCTGATAAAAAGTACAATGACAATATCAAAAGTCTCCCATTGCTGGGAGACGTTTTGATCAGTTCGTGAAAGCAGATCACGAAATTATCTCACCTGTTTTTACGATACATCATTGCTGTGAATCTGGTTCGCATTTCCTTACAGTTCACAGCGGTTACAAGGTAAATTCTTACCAATAAAATAGCGATATATGGCTGCTCCGGCACAGGCGCCGATAACAGGCGCGACAATCGGCACGATAAAATAAGGGATCTCTCGCCCACCGCTCATCGCCATGTTCCCCCACCCCGCTAACCATGTGAACAGTTTGGGACCGAAATCACGCGCCGGGTTCATTGCAAAACCGGTAAGGGGTCCAGTAGACGCGCCGATAACGGCAACCAGTATCCCAATAAGCAAAGGCGCAAGCGGCCCTTTAGGAATGCCATTGCCATCATCCGTCAATGCCATGATCATGCCCATCAGAATCGACGTAATGACCACTTCCACCAACGCAGCCTGCCATACATTTAGCGCTGCGGCCGGATAGGTACTGAAAATGCTGGCTAATTGCAAACTTTCGACGCTACCGCGCACCATATGATGCGCAGTCTCAAATTCAGTAAAAAGGCTACTATAAAGCACATACGCCAGCAGAGCGCCGCCAAAAGCGCCGGCAAACTGGGCAATAATATAAGGCAATACTTTCTGTTTGGGGAAGCAGGCAAACAGCCACAGCGCAATCGTCACCGCAGGGTTAAGATGTCCGCCGGAGATTCCGGCAGTAAGGTAAACGGCCAGTGAAATTCCAAGCCCCCAAATAATGCAAATCTCCCATAATCCGAGGCTGGCGCCTGCGACTTTGAGCGCGCTCAAACAACCGATACCAAAAAACAAAAAGAGTCCGGTGCCTAAAAATTCCGCACCACATTGCGCCTTTAGAGAATCATTCATGTGACACCTTCTGAGCAAAGTTCGTGTCCTGGCCAGCGCAAGTTTCGGCTGGCGGTAGAGTACAGCTAACCTCACTATAAAAAGTGCCGCCTGTAAATTGTTGGCAACCTGCGAACCTGTCTCCCGGAAAAATCGTGTTGCGATAGCAAAATTTTGCTTTTCCGATATTTTTAGCAGCCCATCATACGGGAGATTCGAGCTATAAAATACGCCTGTGAAAATAATAAAATATTGCACAAGCCAACTTATCAATTTCGAATAAGCATCACATTTTGCGTCTTTCGCCATATCAAATAAAAATACTCTCGTCACTAACAAAAATGTAAAAATGAAATAATAAAAACAAAATAATCATATAGAGAATAATAAATTAAATGTAATTTATCAATAAGTTATAAAAGCAAAAGACAATTTAGTCATATTGCTTTCCCATTATTTTCTGATGCTCAACAGCAAGTCAGCCATTCTTTTTCCTCGCATCTTCTTATAGTCCCAACTATCGGAACACTCCATGCGAGGTCTTTATGCAACAAGAAGCACTAGGAATGGTAGAAACCAAAGGCTTAACCGCAGCCATAGAGGCCGCTGATGCAATGGTTAAGTCAGCCAATGTGATGTTAGTGGGCTATGAAAAGATTGGCTCTGGGCTGGTAACCGTCATCGTGCGCGGCGATGTTGGCGCGGTCAAAGCGGCCACCGATGCAGGTGCCGCAGCCGCACGCAACGTGGGTGAAGTGAAAGCCGTACACGTCATCCCACGCCCTCACACCGATGTAGAAAAAATCTTACCGAAGGGAATTAGCCAATGAGCAGCAATGAGCTGGTGGAACAGATCATGGCGCAGGTGATTGCCCGTGTGGCAACGCCGGAACAACAGGCCATCCCTGGTCAACCCCAACCTATACGAGAGACGGCTATGGCAGAAAAAAGCTGCAGTTTAACGGAATTTGTCGGGACCGCCATTGGCGATACCCTGGGCCTGGTTATCGCCAACGTCGATACCGCCCTGCTGGACGCGATGAAGCTTGAGAAGCGCTATCGTTCCATCGGCATTCTCGGCGCCCGCACCGGCGCTGGCCCGCACATTATGGCGGCGGACGAAGCGGTGAAAGCCACCAATACCGAAGTGGTCAGCATTGAGCTGCCGCGCGATACCAAAGGCGGAGCGGGCCACGGTTCGCTGATTATTTTAGGCGGTAACGACGTGTCCGACGTCAAGCGCGGTATCGAAGTCGCGCTGAAAGAGCTGGACCGCACCTTCGGTGATGTTTACGGCAACGAAGCCGGACATATCGAGCTGCAGTACACCGCTCGCGCCAGCTATGCGCTGGAAAAAGCGTTCGGCGCGCCGATTGGCCGCGCCTGCGGCATTATCGTCGGCGCTCCGGCTTCCGTCGGCGTACTGATGGCCGATACCGCGCTGAAGTCAGCCAACGTTGAAGTCGTGGCGTACAGCTCTCCGGCGCACGGCACCAGCTTTAGTAACGAAGCTATTCTGGTGATTTCCGGCGACTCCGGCGCGGTCCGTCAGGCGGTGACCTCCGCCCGCGAAATCGGCAAAACCGTCCTTGCGACCCTCGGTTCTGAACCGAAAAACGATCGCCCGTCCTACATCTGATACCCACGAGGCTGATTCATGAGATCGAAAAGATTTGAAGCACTGGCGAAACGCCCTGTGAATCAGGACGGCTTTGTTAAGGAGTGGATCGAAGAAGGCTTTATCGCGATGGAAAGCCCGAACGACCCAAAACCGTCGATAAAAATCGTTAACGGCGCGGTAACCGAGCTGGACGGAAAACCGGTTAGCGAATTCGACCTGATCGACCACTTTATCGCCCGCTACGGCATCAACCTGAACCGCGCCGAAGAAGTGATGGCGATGGATTCGGTCAAGCTGGCTAACATGCTGTGCGATCCGAACGTCAAGCGCAGCGAAATCGTTCCGCTAACCACCGCGATGACCCCAGCGAAAATTGTCGAAGTGGTTTCGCATATGAACGTGGTTGAGATGATGATGGCGATGCAGAAAATGCGCGCCCGCCGTACTCCATCTCAACAGGCGCACGTCACCAACGTTAAAGACAACCCGGTGCAAATTGCCGCCGATGCCGCCGAAGGCGCATGGCGCGGGTTTGACGAACAAGAGACGACGGTTGCGGTAGCGCGCTATGCGCCGTTCAACGCCATCGCGCTGCTGGTTGGTTCTCAGGTAGGTCGTCCGGGGGTACTGACTCAATGCTCGCTGGAAGAAGCCACCGAGCTGAAGCTCGGCATGCTGGGCCACACCTGCTACGCCGAAACCATCTCCGTTTACGGCACCGAGCCGGTCTTCACCGACGGTGACGATACCCCATGGTCGAAGGGCTTCTTAGCCTCTTCCTACGCCTCTCGCGGCCTGAAAATGCGCTTCACCTCCGGCTCCGGCTCCGAAGTGCAGATGGGCTACGCCGAAGGCAAATCCATGCTGTATCTGGAAGCGCGCTGCATCTATATCACCAAAGCCGCGGGCGTTCAGGGGCTGCAAAACGGCTCCGTAAGCTGCATCGGCGTACCGTCTGCCGTGCCGTCAGGCATTCGTGCCGTGCTGGCGGAAAACCTGATCTGCTCTTCGCTGGATCTGGAATGCGCCTCCAGTAACGACCAGACCTTCACCCACTCCGATATGCGTCGTACCGCGCGCCTGCTGATGCAGTTCCTGCCGGGTACCGACTTTATCTCCTCTGGTTATTCCGCGGTGCCGAACTACGACAACATGTTCGCCGGTTCCAACGAAGATGCGGAAGACTTTGACGACTACAACGTTATCCAGCGTGACCTGAAAGTGGACGGTGGTCTGCGCCCGGTTCGCGAAGAGGACGTTATCGCCATCCGTAACAAAGCCGCCCGCGCGCTGCAGGCCGTGTTTGCCGGAATGGGACTGCCGCCGATTACCGATGAAGAAGTTGAAGCCGCGACCTATGCCCACGGTTCGAAAGATATGCCGGAGCGTAACATCGTCGAAGACATCAAGTTCGCCCAGGAAATCATCAATAAAAACCGCAACGGTCTGGAAGTTGTGAAAGCGCTGGCGCAGGGCGGGTTTACCGACGTGGCCCAGGACATGCTCAACATCCAGAAAGCCAAGCTAACCGGCGACTATTTGCACACCTCCGCCATTATCGTCGGCGACGGACAAGTGCTCTCTGCGGTTAATGACGTCAATGACTATGCCGGTCCGGCAACAGGTTATCGCCTGCAGGGAGAACGCTGGGAAGAGATTAAAAACATCCCTGGCGCTCTTGATCCCAACGAGATTGATTAAGGGGTGAGAAATGGAAATTAATGAAAAATTGCTGCGCCAGATAATTGAAGACGTGCTCCGCGATATGAAGGGCAGCGATAAACCCGTCTCGTTTAATGCGCCTGCGGCATCCACAGCACCACAGACCGCTGCGCCTGCGGGCGACGGCTTTCTGACCGAAGTGGGCGAAGCGCGCCAGGGTACTCAGCAGGACGAAGTCATTATCGCCGTCGGCCCGGCATTTGGCCTGGCACAGACTGTTAATATCGTCGGCTTACCGCATAAGAGCATCCTGCGCGAAGTCATTGCCGGTATTGAAGAAGAAGGTATCAGAGCGCGCGTGATTCGCTGCTTTAAATCTTCCGACGTGGCGTTCGTCGCCGTTGAAGGTAACCGCCTGAGCGGCTCCGGCATTTCCATCGGCATCCAGTCGAAAGGCACTACGGTTATCCACCAGCAGGGACTACCGCCGCTCTCCAACCTGGAGTTGTTCCCGCAAGCACCGCTGCTGACGCTGGAAACCTACCGTCAGATTGGTAAAAACGCCGCCCGTTATGCGAAACGCGAATCACCGCAGCCGGTCCCTACGCTGAATGACCAGATGGCACGCCCGAAGTACCAGGCAAAGTCGGCCATTTTGCACATTAAAGAGACCAAGTACGTCGTGACGGGCAAAAACCCGCAGGAACTGCGCGTGGCGCTTTGATAAAGGATAACTCCATGAATACCGACGCAATTGAATCGATGGTTCGGGACGTATTGAGCCGCATGAACAGCCTGCAGGGCGATGCGCCAGCAGCGGCTCCTGCGGCAGGCGGCACGTCCCGCAGCGCAAAGGTCAGCGACTACCCGCTGGCGAACAAACACCCGGAATGGGTGAAAACCGCCACCAATAAAACGCTGGACGACTTTACGCTGGAAAACGTGCTGAGCAATAAAGTCACCGCTCAGGATATGCGTATTACCCCGGAAACCCTGCGCTTACAGGCCTCTATCGCCAAAGATGCGGGTCGCGACCGGCTGGCGATGAACTTTGAACGCGCCGCCGAACTGACCGCGGTACCGGACGATCGCATTCTTGAAATCTACAACGCCCTTCGCCCCTATCGCTCGACGAAAGAAGAGCTGATGGCTATCGCCGACGATCTCGAAAACCGCTATCAGGCGAAGATCTGCGCAGCTTTCGTTCGCGAAGCGGCAACGCTGTATGTCGAGCGTAAAAAACTCAAAGGCGACGATTAACTTTAGGGGTAGACAATGCGATATATAGCTGGCGTTGACATTGGTAACTCATCGACGGAAGTCGCCCTGGCGCGGCAGGATGAGGCTGGCGCGCTGACGATTACGCACAGCGCACTGGCGGAAACGACCGGGATCAAAGGCACGTTGCGTAACGTGTTCGGCATTCAGGAAGCGCTCGCCCTCGTCGCAAAGCGCGCGGGGATCAATGTCAGCGATATTTCGCTCATCCGCATTAACGAAGCCACGCCGGTGATTGGCGATGTGGCGATGGAAACCATTACCGAAACCATCATCACCGAATCGACAATGATCGGCCATAACCCCAAAACGCCGGGCGGAGTAGGCCTTGGTGTGGGTATCACGATTACGCCGGAGGAGCTGTTAACCCGCCCGGCGGACTCGTCCTATATTCTGGTGGTGTCATCAGCATTCGATTTTGCCGACATCGCCAATGTTATCAACGCCTCAATGCGCGCCGGATACCAGATTACCGGCGTCATTTTGCAGCGCGACGATGGCGTACTGGTCAGCAACCGGCTGGAAAAATCGCTGCCGATCGTTGACGAGGTTCTGTACATCGACCGCATTCCGCTGGGGATGCTGGCGGCGATTGAAGTCGCCGTGCCGGGGAAGGTTATCGAAACCCTCTCCAACCCTTACGGCATCGCCACCGTATTCAACCTCAACGCCAATGAGACGAAAAACATCGTCCCGATGGCGCGCGCGCTGATTGGCAACCGTTCCGCCGTGGTCGTTAAAACGCCATCCGGCGACGTCAAAGCGCGCGCAATACCCGCCGGTAACCTGGAGCTGCAGGCTCAGGGTCGTACCGTGCGCGTGGATGTTGCCGCCGGTGCCGAAGCTATCATGAAAGCGGTGGACGGCTGCGGCAAGCTCGACAACGTCACCGGCGAGGCCGGGACCAATATCGGCGGCATGCTGGAGCACGTGCGCCAGACCATGGCCGAGCTAACCAATAAGCCCAGCAGCGAGATTTTCATTCAGGATCTTCTGGCCGTTGACACCTCGGTTCCGGTGAGCGTCACCGGCGGTCTGGCCGGGGAGTTCTCGCTGGAGCAGGCCGTCGGCATCGCCTCGATGGTGAAATCAGACCGTCTGCAAATGGCGATGATTGCCCGTGAAATTGAGCAGAAGCTTAATATCGACGTGCAGATCGGCGGCGCTGAGGCTGAAGCCGCCATTCTGGGCGCGCTGACCACGCCGGGTACCACCCGACCGCTGGCGATCCTCGACCTCGGCGCGGGCTCCACCGATGCCTCCATCATCAACCCTAAAGGCGAAATCATCGCCACCCATCTCGCCGGAGCAGGCGACATGGTGACGATGATTATTGCCCGCGAACTGGGGCTGGAAGACCGCTATCTGGCGGAAGAGATCAAAAAATACCCGCTGGCTAAGGTCGAAAGCCTGTTCCACTTACGCCACGAGGACGGCAGCGTCCAGTTCTTCCCGACGCCGCTGCCTCCTGCGGTGTTCGCCCGCGTCTGCGTGGTGAAACCGGACGAACTGGTGCCGCTTCCCGGCGACTTAGCGCTGGAAAAAGTGCGCGCCATTCGCCGCAGCGCCAAAGAGCGCGTCTTTGTCACCAACGCCCTGCGCGCGCTGCGCCAGGTCAGTCCAACCGGCAACATTCGCGATATTCCGTTCGTGGTGCTGGTCGGCGGCTCGTCGCTGGATTTCGAAGTTCCGCAGTTGGTCACCGATGCGCTGGCGCACTACCGCCTGGTCGCCGGGCGGGGAAATATTCGCGGTAGCGAAGGCCCAAGAAACGCGGTAGCCACCGGCCTGATTCTCTCCTGGCACAAGGAGTTTGCGCATGGACAGTAATCACAGCGCCCCGGCTATCGTCATTACCGTTATCAACGACTGCGCCAGCCTCTGGCACGAAGTGCTGCTGGGTATCGAAGAGGAAGGCATCCCTTTCCTGCTTCAGCATCACCCAGCTGGAGATGTCGTTGACAGCGCCTGGCAGGCGGCGCGTAGCTCGCCGCTGCTGGTTGGCATTGCCTGCGATCGACACTCGCTGGTCGTACATTACAAGAATTTACCCGCATCGGCGCCGCTTTTTACGCTGATGCATCATCAGGACAGTCTGGCCCATCGCAATACCGGTAATAACGCGGCACGGCTGGTCAAAGGGATCCCTTTTCGGGATCTCCATGCTTAATCACAGGAGAACGGCAGTATGAATAACGCACTGGGACTGGTTGAAACAAAAGGGCTGGTCGGCGCCATTGAAGCCGCCGATGCAATGGTTAAATCCGCCAACGTACAGCTGGTGGGCTACGAAAAAATTGGTTCTGGCCTGGTTACCGTCATGGTTCGCGGCGATGTCGGCGCGGTTAAAGCAGCCGTAGATGCAGGCAGCGCGGCGGCAAGCGTCGTGGGTGAAGTGAAATCCTGCCACGTTATCCCGCGTCCGCACAGTGATGTTGAGGCCATTTTACCGAAATCAGCCTAATCGATGGCGAATAAGGAGCACCGCGTGAAGCAATCACTGGGATTACTTGAAGTTTGTGGTCTGGCACTGGCTATCAGCTGCGCCGATATCATGGCGAAATCCGCTTCTATCACGCTGCTCGCCCTCGAAAAGACCAATGGTTCAGGCTGGATGGTGATTAAAATTACCGGTGATGTGGCCTCCGTGCAGGCGGCCATCACCACCGGTGCGCATTTCGCCGAACAGCGGAATGGCCTGGTGGCCCACAAGGTTATCGCCAGGCCCGGAGAAGGGATCCTGCTCGCAGAGGCTCCCTCCCCCTCCGTCATAGAACCTGAGCCTGAAGCGTCAGAGATAGCTGATGTCGTTTCTGAAGCGCCAGCCGAAGAGGCCCCGCAGGAATCAGAACTGGTCAGCTGCAATCTGTGTCTGGATCCAAAATGTCCGCGCCAGAAGGGCGAACCTCGTACGCTTTGCATTCATTCTGGCAAGCGAGGTGAAGCGTAATGGATAAAGAGCTTCTGCAATCAACGGTCCGTAAAGTTCTCGACGAGATGCGCCAGCGGCCTATTCCTCTGGGCGTCTCAAACCGTCATATCCACCTGTCCGCGCAGGATTATGAGCAGCTATTTCCTGGACATCCCATCAGCGAAAAAAAAGCGCTACTGCAGCCGGGACAATATGCTGCGGAGCAAACCGTCACCCTGGTGGGACCGAAAGGGCAGCTCAAAAATGTGCGCCTGCTCGGCCCGCTGCGCTCGGTAAGCCAGGTAGAAATATCGCGTACCGATGCCAGAACACTGGGGATTACGGCGCCGCTGAGAATGTCCGGCAACCTGAAGGGGACGCCGGGCATCCGCCTGGTCAGCCCCTTTGGCGAACTGGAATTATCTTCCGGGGTTATCGTCGCGCAGCGGCATATTCATATGTCGCCGCTTGATGCGCTGATCCTGAAGGTCTCCCACGGCGATAGGGTTTCGGTAGCGATTGAAGGCGACGAGCGCGGGCTGATTTTCAACAATGTGGCGATTCGCGTTTCACCGGACATGCGCCTCGAAATGCACATTGATACCGATGAAGCCAACGCCGCAGGTGCCGATAACCCGCAGGCCTTTGCCCGGCTGGTAGGCCCGCGATGAACGGCGAAATTCTGCAGCGCATTGTCGAGGAGATTGTCTCCCGGCTGCAGCGCCGTGCCCAGAGCACGGCGACGCTGAGCGTTGCGCAGCTTCGCGATGCCGACTGCCCAGCGCTGTTCTGTCAGCACGCGTCGCTGCGCATCCTGCTCGTCGACCTGCCGCTGCTGGGTCAGCTTGCGGATGCGGAAACCGACGATGCCGCAGCCCGGAAAATTCACGACGCGCTGGCGTTTGGCATCCGCGTGCAGCTCAGCCTGCACAGCCAGCTGCTGCCGGTTATCCCGGTCAAAAAACTGGCTCGTCTGCCGGTGGTATTCACCGATGAGCGCGGACTGCCGCTGGTTCTGTACGCGGGTTCGGTGCTGAGCTATCGCGATGTCGCGCTGCTAAGCCAGGGGCGTCTGGTTATCCACCGCAAATGCATCGTGACGGCCATGGCGCGTGACGCGGCCAATGCGCGGAATATTCAATTAATTAAGCAGGAGTAAATCATGCATCTGGCACGAGTCACGGGCGCGGTTGTCTCCACGCAAAAATCACCTTCTTTGATTGGGAAAAAGCTGCTGCTGGTGCGTCGGGTCAGCGCCGATGGCGAACTCCCCGCCTCGCCCACCTCCGGCGATGAAGTGGCCGTGGACTCCGTCGGCGCGGGCGTAGGCGAACTGGTTTTGCTCAGCGGCGGCTCCAGCGCCAGGCACGTTTTTTCCGGGCCAAATGAGGCCATTGACCTCGCCGTTGTCGGCATTGTAGATACGCTTTCGCGTTAAGGGGCGGTTATGGCGATTTATACCCGAACAGGTGACGCAGGCACCACATCTCTGTTTACCGGCCAGCGGGTGAGCAAAACGCACCCGCGGGTTGAAGCCTACGGCACGCTGGATGAGCTGAATGCCGCGCTGAGCCTGTGCGCCTGCGCCGCTGCGGATGAAAACCACCGCACCTTACTCGAGGCCATCCAGCAGCAACTTTTTTGGTTTAGCGCAGAGCTGGCCAGCGACAGCGAGCAGCCGTCGCCCAAACAGCGCTACATCAGCAGCGAAGAGATTTCGGCCCTGGAAGCCGCTATCGATCGGGCAATGGCCCGCGTCGAACCGCTGCACAGCTTTATTTTACCCGGACGCTGCGAAGCCGCGAGCCGATTACATTTTGCCCGCACGCTGGCGCGCCGCGCCGAACGCCGTCTGGTTGAACTGACAACTGAAGTCAACGTACGCCAGGTGCTGATGCGCTACATCAACCGCTTATCGGACTGCCTGTACGCCCTGGCCCGCGCGGAAGATAGCGATGCGCACCAGGCCAACATCATCCGTGAAGTTAGCAAGCGCTATCTGGCTGCCTGCCAGCCGCCCCACAGCAAGGAGACGACGCCCGTGGCCCTCTCATTCCACGATCTGCACCAGCTCACCCGCGCCGCCGTTGAACGCGCGCAGCAACTGCAGGTTCCGGTAGTCGTCAGCATCGTTGACGCGCACGGCACGGAAACTGTGACCTGGCGGATGCCGGACACCCTGCTGGTCAGCAGCGAACTGGCGCCGAAAAAGGCCTGGACCGCAGTGGCGATGAAAACGGCGACCCATGAGCTGAGCAATATCGTTCAGCCGGGCGCCGCGCTTTACGGTCTGGAAAGTCATTTACAGGGAAAAGTGGTCACCTTTGGCGGCGGTTACGCCCTGTGGCGCGACGGCATATTAATTGGGGGTCTTGGCATCAGCGGCGGCAGCGTTGAGCAGGACATGGACATAGCACAGACCGCCATCGCGGCTATTAACGTGGGAACTCATCAATGAATACTTCTGAACTCGAAACCCTGATTCGCACCATTCTTAGCGAGCAATTAACCACGCCGACGCAAACGCCGGCCCAGCCTCAGGGCAAAGGGATTTTCCAGTCCGTGAGCGAGGCTATCGACGCCGCGCATCAGGCGTTCTTACGTTATCAGCAGTGTCCGCTGAAAACCCGCAGCGCTATCATCAGCGCGATGCGTCAGGAGCTGACGCCGCTGCTGGCGACCCTGGCGGAAGAGAGCGCCAATGAAACGGGGATGGGCAACAAAGAAGATAAATTCCTCAAAAACAAGGCTGCGCTGGACAACACGCCGGGCGTAGAAGATCTCACCACCACCGCGCTGACCGGCGACGGCGGCATGGTGCTGTTTGAATACTCACCGTTTGGCGTTATCGGTTCGGTCGCCCCAAGCACCAACCCGACGGAAACCATCATCAATAACAGCATCAGCATGTTGGCGGCGGGCAATAGTATTTACTTTAGCCCGCATCCGGGCGCGAAAAAGGTCTCTCTGAAGCTGATTAGCCTGATTGAAGAGATTGCCTTCCGCTGCTGCGGCATCCGCAATCTGGTGGTGACTGTAGCTGAACCCACCTTCGAAGCGACCCAGCAGATGATGGCCCACCCGCGCATCGCAGTACTGGCGATTACCGGTGGTCCGGGCATTGTGGCAATGGGCATGAAGAGCGGTAAGAAGGTGATTGGCGCGGGCGCGGGTAACCCGCCCTGCATCGTCGATGAAACAGCGGACCTGGTGAAAGCGGCGGAAGATATCATTAACGGCGCGTCATTCGATTACAACCTGCCCTGCATTGCCGAGAAGAGCCTGATCGTAGTGGAGAGCGTCGCCAAGCGTCTGGTACAGCAAATGCAAACCTTCGGCGCGCTGCTGCTAAGCCCTGCCGATACCGACAAACTCCGCGCCGTCTGCCTGCCTGAAGGCCAGGCGAATAAAAAACTGGTCGGCAAGAGCCCATCGGCCATGCTGGAAGCCGCCGGGATCGCTGTCCCGGCAAAAGCGCCGCGTCTGCTGATTGCGCTGGTTAACGCTGACGATCCGTGGGTCACCAGCGAACAGTTGATGCCGATGCTGCCGGTGGTAAAAGTCAGCGATTTCGATAGCGCGCTGGCACTGGCCCTGAAGGTTGAAGAGGGGTTGCATCACACCGCGATCATGCACTCGCAGAACGTGTCGCGCCTGAACCTCGCGGCCCGCACCCTGCAAACCTCGATATTCGTCAAAAACGGCCCTTCTTATGCCGGGATCGGCGTCGGCGGCGAAGGCTTTACCACCTTCACTATCGCCACACCAACCGGTGAAGGGACCACGTCAGCGCGTACTTTTGCCCGCTCCCGGCGCTGCGTACTGACCAACGGCTTTTCTATTCGCTAACCGAGGTCGCGATGAATACCTTCTCACTACAAACGCGGTTGTACAGCGGTCAGGGCAGTCTGGCGGTGCTCAAGCGCTTTACCAATAAGCACATCTGGATAATCTGCGATGGCTTTCTGGCGCGCTCTCCGCTGCTGGATACCCTGCGTAACGCGCTGCCCGCAGATAACCGCATCAGCGTCTTTAGCGAGATAACGCCGGACCCCACCATCCATACCGTGGTGCAGGGCATTGCGCAAATGCAGGCTCTGCAACCGCAGGTGGTAATCGGTTTTGGCGGCGGCTCGGCAATGGACGCGGCGAAAGCGATTGTCTGGTTTAGCCAGCAGAGCGGGATCAACATCGAAACCTGCGTGGCGATCCCGACCACCAGCGGCACCGGCTCGGAAGTGACCAGCGCCTGCGTAATTAGCGACCCGGATAAAGGCATCAAGTATCCGCTGTTCAACAATGCGCTGTATCCGGATATGGCGATCCTCGCCCCGGAGCTGGTGGTCAGCGTACCGCCGCAGATTACCGCCAACACCGGCATGGACGTGCTGACCCACGCCCTGGAGGCCTGGGTGTCACCGCGCGCCAGCGACTTTACCGACGCGCCAGCGGAAAAAGCCGCCAAACTGGTGTTCCAGTATCTGCCCACGGCGGTGGAAAAAGGCGACTGCGTGGCGACGCGCGGGAAAATGCACAATGCCTCAACGCTCGCCGGGATGGCCTTCAGCCAGGCGGGGCTGGGGCTTAACCACGCGATAGCCCACCAGCTTGGCGGGCAGTTTCATCTGCCGCATGGCCTGGCCAACGCCCTGCTGTTAACCACGGTTATCCGTTTTAACGCCGGCGTTCCGCGCGCCGCCAAACGCTACGCGCGGCTGGCCAAAGCCTGCGGTTTTTGCCCGGCAGAAGCCAATGATATCGCGGCGATCAATGCGCTGATTCAGCAAATCGAACTGCTTAAGCAACGCTGCGCCCTTCCCTCACTGGCCGTTGCGCTTAAAGAAGGAAGATCCAACTTTTCCGCACGCATTCCGGCGATGGTGCAGGCCGCGCTGGCGGACGTTACGCTGCGCACCAACCCGCGCCCGGCCAGCGCCGAAGAAATTCGTGAACTGCTGGAGGAACTGCTATGAGCACCGCCATCAACAGCGTTGAAATGTCCCTTAGCGCCGATGAAATTCGTGAGCGCGTCCGCGTAGCGGGCGTTGTCGGTGCGGGCGGCGCAGGTTTTCCCGCTCACGTCAAACTACAGGCGCAGGTAGAGATTTTTCTGGTGAACGCCGCCGAGTGTGAACCGATGCTCAAAGTTGACCAGCAACTGATGTGGCAGCAAGCTGCGCGCCTTGTGCGCGGCGTACAGTACGCCATGACGGCGACCGGCGCGCGCGAAGGGGTGATTGCCCTGAAAGAAAAATACCGCCGGGCCATCGACGCCCTTACCCCGCTACTGCCCGCCGGTATCCGCCTGCATATTCTGCCGGATGTTTATCCGGCGGGCGATGAGGTGCTGACTATCTGGATGGCAACCGGTCGTCGGGTCGCCCCGGCTGCGCTACCGGCCAGCGTCGGCGTGGTCGTCAATAACGTGCAAACGGTGCTGAATATTGCCCGGGCGGTCGAGCAGCAGTTTCCGGTCACTCGTCGCACGTTGACCGTGAACGGCGCGGTCGCCAGACCGTTGACCGTTACCGTTCCTATCGGCATGTCACTGCATGAAGTGCTGGCGCTGGCGGGCGGCGCAACGGTCGACGATCCTGGTTTTATTAACGGCGGCCCGATGATGGGTGGCCTGATTACCTCTCTTGATAACCCGGTGACGAAAACTACCGGCGGCCTGCTGGTGCTCCCCAAAAGCCATCTGCTTATCCAGCGCAGAATGCAGGACGAGCGCACGGTGCTTTCCGTCGCGCGCACCGTCTGCGAACAGTGCCGACTGTGTACCGATCTCTGCCCACGGCATCTGATCGGCCACGAACTCTCCCCGCACCTGCTGGTGCGGGCGGTGAACTTTCACCAGGCTGCCACGCCGCAGTTGCTGCTGAGCGCCCTTACCTGCTCGGAATGCAACGTTTGCGAAAGCGTGGCCTGCCCGGTGGGGATCTCGCCGATGCGCATCAACCGCATGTTAAAACGCGAGCTACGGGCGCAAAACCAGCGCTACGAAGGGCCGCTGAATCCGGCCGACGAGATGGCGAAATATCGCCTGGTGCCGGTGAAGCGGCTGATCGCCAAACTGGGACTAAGCCCCTGGTACCAGGAAGCGCCGCTGGTTGAAGAAGAGCCGTCAGTAGAAAAAGTCACTTTGCAGCTGCGCCAGCATATTGGTGCCAGCGCAGTACCGACTGTTGCCGTCGGCGAGCGCGTGACGCGCGGGCAATGCGTTGCCGATGTCCCGGCAGGTGCATTAGGCGCGCCGATTCACGCCAGCATCGACGGCGTTGTATCGGCCATCAGCGAACAGGCCATCACGGTTGTAAGAGGTTAACCATGTCTCAGGCTATAGGAATTTTAGAACTCACCAGCATCGCCAAAGGCATGGAGCTTGGTGATGCCATGCTGAAAAGCGCCAACGTTAATCTGCTGGTCAGTAAGACCATCTGCCCAGGTAAGTTTTTACTGATGCTGGGCGGCGATATCGGCGCTATCCAGCAGGCCATTGAAACCGGTACGTCGCAGGCCGGCGAGATGCTCGTCGACAGCCTGGTGCTGGCCAATATTCATCCCAGCGTACTTCCGGCCATCAGCGGCCTGAACAGCGTCGATAAGCGCCAGGCGGTAGGTATCGTCGAAACCTGGAGCGTAGCGGCCTGCATTAGCGCCGCAGACCGGGCGGTAAAAGGCTCAAACGTCACCCTGGTGCGGGTGCATATGGCCTTCGGCATCGGCGGTAAATGCTACATGGTGGTGGCGGGCGACGTTTCTGACGTCAATAACGCCGTGACGGTTGCCAGCGAAAGCGCGGGCGAGAAAGGGTTGTTGGTTTACCGTTCGGTGATCCCACGCCCGCATGAAGCCATGTGGCGACAGATGGTGGAGGGATAATGGAAAGACAACCGACAACGGATCGCATGATTCAGGAATACGTGCCGGGGAAACAGGTCACTCTCGCGCACCTGATTGCTAATCCAGGGAAAGATCTCTTTAAGAAGCTGGGCCTGCAGGATGCGGTGTCCGCCATTGGCATCCTTACCATCACGCCGAGCGAAGCATCTATTATTGCCTGCGATATTGCTACCAAATCCGGCGCGGTGGAGATTGGGTTTCTTGACCGCTTTACCGGCGCGGTGGTGCTGACTGGCGATGTTTCTGCTGTGCAATATGCCCTCAAGCAGGTGACGCGCACCCTGGGCGAAATGATGCAGTTCACCACCTGTTCGATCACCCGGACGTAATTCAATGAAGCGTCTGATGTTTATCGGCCCCAGCCAGTGCGGCAAAACCTCGCTGACCCAAAGCCTGCGCGGCGAAGCGCTCCATTATAAGAAAACCCAGGCGATTGAATGGTCGCCGATGGCCATCGACACGCCGGGCGAGTACCTGGAGAACCGCTGCCTGTATAGCGCCCTGCTGACCAGCGCCTGCGAGGCCGACGTTATCGCCCTGGTGCTGAACGCCGACGCCCAGTGGTCGCCCTTTTCTCCGGGGTTTACCGCCCCGATGAACCGCCCGACGATTGGCCTGGTCACCAAGGCCGATCTCGCCGACCCGCAGCGTAATTCGCTGGTTGCGGAATGGCTTACGCAGGCTGGCGCCCGGCAGATTTTTATTACCAGCGCGCTGAATAACTCGGGTCTCGACGCCGTGCTGGATTTTCTGAATTCGAAGGAACCTTTATGTCTTACAAAATAATGGCCATTAACGCCGGCAGCTCATCGTTAAAATTCCAGCTGCTGGAGATGCCGCAGGGCGACATGCTCTGTCAGGGGCTGATTGAGCGTATTGGAATGGCGGATGCGCAGGTGACAATTAAGACGCACAGCCAAAAATGGCAGGAAACCGTCCCCGTTGCCGATCATCGCGATGCGGTAACGCTGCTTCTGGAAAAGCTGCTGGGTTATCAAATCATTAACAGTCTGCGGGACATTGACGGGGTGGGCCATCGTGTGGCGCACGGCGGTGAGTTTTTTAAAGACTCGACGCTGGTCACGGATGAAACGTTAGCGCAAATCGAACGTCTTGCTGAACTGGCCCCGCTTCACAACCCGGTAAACGCGTTGGGTATTCACGTTTTTCGTCAACTGTTGCCTGATGCCCCTTCCATAGCCGTGTTTGATACGGCATTTCACCAGACGCTGGATGAACCCGCCTATATTTACCCGCTTCCCTGGCATTATTACGCGGAACTGGGGATTCGCCGTTATGGCTTTCATGGCACCAGCCATAAGTATGTCAGCGGCGTTCTGGCGGAAAAGCTGGGCGTACCACTCAGCGCATTACGGGTGATTTGTTGTCATCTTGGAAACGGTAGCAGCATCTGCGCCATCAAGAACGGGCGTTCGGTCAATACGTCGATGGGCTTTACGCCGCAGTCAGGCGTGATGATGGGCACCCGTAGCGGAGATATTGATCCCTCTATTCTGCCGTGGATAGCCCAGCGCGAAAGCAAAACGCCGCAACAGTTGAATCAGTTATTAAATAATGAGTCAGGCTTGCTGGGCGTTTCTGGCGTGTCGTCTGATTACCGCGATGTCGAACAGGCAGCCAATACCGGTAACCGGCAGGCTAAACTCGCTCTCACTCTGTTTGCCGAACGCATTCGCGCCACCATTGGCAGCTATATTATGCAAATGGGAGGACTGGATGCGCTGGTATTCACTGGGGGCATTGGCGAGAACTCAGCGCGCGCCAGATCGGCGGTGTGCCATAATTTGCAATTTTTGGGCTTAGCCGTTGATGAAGAGAAAAATCAGCGTAATGCGACATTTATCCAGACGGAGAACGCCCTGGTGAAAGTCGCCGTCATCAACACCAACGAAGAGTTAATGATCGCACAAGACGTTATGCGCATTGCGCTACCGGCCACGGAAGGGCTTTGTGTACCAGCCTGAGAGGGTTAAACGACGCATTGCGGCAAGTCATGGTAATAATGCTTTTACCATGACACTATGCGCGCACACTATTCGTACCTGAAAGGTGATAACGTGGCTGTTGCGCAATGCCCCGCCTCATGCGGGGAACTTATCCAGGGATGGATTCTGGGCAGTGAGAAACTGGTCTCCTGCCCCGTTGACTGGTACAGCACCGTAGCAGTCACGGCTGCGCCGCCGTTGGTAAACGAACGCCCATTGTCGCGGGCGATGGTGGAGCGCGTTCTGGCGCACTGGCAGTATCCTGCGCACTGGAGTAACGAGATTCGCGTCGATGTGCGTTCGTCAATTCCTGTTGCCAAAGGCATGGCCAGCAGCACCGCAGATATTGCCGCTACGGCGGTGGCAACGGCGCATCATCTTGGCCATTCGCTGGATGAAACCACCCTTGCACAGCTTTGCGTCTCAATCGAACCCACTGATAGCATCGTTTTTCATCAGTTAACGCTGTTTGATCATAATAATGCGGTCACGCAAATCGCCTGCGAGCCACCGCCGCCAATCGATTTGCTGGTACTGGAAAGTCCGGTCACACTGCGCACGCAAGATTACCACCGTCTCCCTCGCCAGCAGAAATTAATAGCAAGTTCAGCAACCTTGCAGCAGGCCTGGAATCTGGTGCAGGAAGCCTGTATAACGCAAAATCCGCTCCGACTGGGTGAGGCGGCTACGCTTAGCGCTATCGCCAGCCAGACGCTGTTACCTAAGCCAGGATTTACCGCCCTGTTGTCGCTGGTCGAAGAGTGTGATTTATACGGATTGAACGTGGCACATAGCGGTAGCGTGGTGGGTCTGATGCTGGACCGGAAACGTCATGATATTGCGCGCCTGAAAGGTAAGCTGGCAGAGAAAAAACTTACCCGACACTGGCCAAAACAACATTTACTCAAGATGGTCACAGGCGGGGTCAAACTGCAGTGAGAGCCTGATATACGCTCCCACTGCCGTAGCGCATTATTCGGCTTTTACATCGGCGTGTTTCATTTCGCCCATCGCTTTCAGCTTTTTGGAAATGTCGCGACGCTCTTTGGAGATTTCGGCATTTTTAATGATGTAGTCATCAACGCGATCTTCATAGTCGCTTTTCATACTGGCGATGATACCCTGAATCGCCTCAACGCTCATACCTGGCTTGATGTAGTCGCTCAGGTTGTCCAGCAGCAGCACACGCTTCTGGTTGTCACGGATCTTCTTCTCAATGTCCTGAATTTCACGCTGCAGTTTATTTTTACGACGGAACAGACGAACAAACTCCAGCACGTCCTGGAAAGAAGGCTTGGTTGTTTCCATTTTTACACCCCTGATAATGTGAGATTCGGATTCGTTAAGCAACTGCTAGTGGATAAACATTACGTTTATCCCCGTCATACTTCAAGCCGCCAGAGGAAACACCGTTACGTCGCCGTCTGGGGAAACCTGAAGGTTCGGGGATAAAATCGTTGCCAGTAGCACTCATTTTATCCTTATATTAGTATCATACTCTTAATCTTTGCTGAATCGAAGCAGCAACAAATTCATTCGCCCCATCTGCTTTTTATTTGCGCAAAGCCCGGCAGATCAAATGTGAAAGCAGTTCCAACTGTCGGGCAGTTTCCATACTTAGCCAAACATAGCCGTGGATGGGGGTTTCAGCCACCGCGTCGCCCTGCTGCTCGTTCATTAGCTGCCGCAACTCGGCAGCAATATCATTCAGTTTACCGGTGTTTGCCAGTACCGGCTGCGGGTTGCCTTCAAACAACGCGTGGGCGATCGTTAGCAAGGTTTGCTGCGTCATCTGCTGGGTTTCACGCAATGTGTGCGCGTTAAGCATCACAAAATGGCTGGCGCGCGTCGCCCAGTGGGCATTGATTTGTAATTCAAGCATACAAACCAGGTTGCGGTTGATGGTCTGAATGGCCTCGAAAATAGATTTTTGTATCCGGGTTTCTTTACTGGCAGGCGTTATCAGCCCGCGCATTTTGACGACATCGTTCAGCAACCGTTGCAAATGTTTATCCAACCGGGGGCGCTCCAGCAAATTCGGCGACAGCGCTGCCTGATACACCCGATTATACGCCGTGACGCAATGAGCCAGTTGGATGCGCCAGTGCAAAAAGGCGCGCTGGGGCCAGATGCCGGTAAACAACATTGCCAGTAGCGACCCCAAAATCACATCCCCGCCACGCCATAATGCCGTATCCATATCACCAGCGGGAGCGCCGACAACAACGGCGAGCGTTATGCCTATCAGTAGCGCCTGATACGGTTTTTTCCCTAAGGCCAGCCAGCCGCACAAAAACATCGCTATCGCACACCACACCAGCATCAGCGGTAAGGAAAAGAGCTCCAGGCGTAGCGCCACCAGCCCTAACGCCGCGCCCAGAATCGTACCGCCTATGCGCTCAAAAGCACGAGGCACTACATTTCCCCAGAATGAGATGGGCCCCATAATCACCACTAACGTGATTAGCGGCCATGTGCCCTCGGGAATAGAAAACAGACGAACCAGCAGAAAGGTAAGAATGAACGCCAGGGCGATACGTATGCCATGCACGATGCGATAATGACGGTACAACCGTATTTCAAAAGGGCTTAATGACTTATCGGCACGCACGCTTGCGCTCCTTACGGGAATGGCAAAAAATGCATTGTACCTGCTTTATAGCAAAAATAGCGCACTGGCGGACGGAACACATTATCCGTCCGCTCTTTTCAGCCAGGAAACCAGTCGTTCACTTCCGCTGTACCGGAATATACATTTCAATATCCCAGTATCCATCTTCCATGCCGTTATTCAGATAGGTTTCAAAACAGGGCGCAGAGGCTATCTGATAAGCGCTATCCTGCTCCAGGACATCAAAAAACCGTTCCCACGGCTTCGCAAAGTCACGGTCTTCCACTCGCGCGACAGCAGTGGCATATTCGCCGCCTTCAATGGCGGTCACGATTACGCCTTCGCTATTGTCCGGCAGGATGAAATTCTCTGCCACGGACACCACGGTATCGCAGCGGAGTTTTTCTGCAGGTACGACATCTGGATTGTCGTAATAGACGGCAATCCATTCAACTGGCACGATCCGCTGTCGATCCACCCACGTCATCAGTTGTTCAAAACCCTGCTTCACGGTGTGTTCCCATGGACCGACCATGTGGAAACCGGCTATCTTGCGTTTTTGTTCCTGCCTGATTTCGTAATCCATGCTGCCTCCGTCACTTTACTATACTGTATGAATGTACAGTATAATTACAGCCTTTTACGGTCACAAGGACAGCGTGATCATTTTGTGAGCAACCTCGCAATCCCGCCCTTTTGACACCTCAGATGACGGTGAACGGTGTGTGACAACGGCTTACGCTTTATGCTGAAAATAGTCGCTCAGACGAGAGAACATACCGCCTTTACCCACCGACTCCAGAGTGACCAGCGGCCACTGAGCGATCAGTTTATCCCGATCGTATAGCTCTATTTCACCTACCCGTTGATGAGCGGCGATTGGCGCCTCCAGCTCTTTTCTATCCAGCACATATTTTGCTTTGATATGCGGAATTTCCGCTTTAGGCAGCGCCATCCAGAAATCCTGTTCCGTACCCAGCGCAATCTTTTCTTTATCTCCATACCAGATTCGCTCGCTGCCCACTTTTTTACCGCTGTGCAAAATCTGCACCGTCGCAAAGTTTTGCTGGTCCCACTGCAACAGTTTTCGCGCCTGTTCCTCACGGCCTTTCGAACTTTTCGCCCCCATCACGACGGCGATAAGTCGACGCTGCCCGTCCACCGCCGATGCGATAAGATTAAATCCCGCCCCCGATGTGTGTCCGGTTTTAAGCCCATCGATATGCATGGTCTTATCCCACAACAAGCCGTTGCGGTTCTGCTGCGTGATGCCGTTCCAGGTCAGGCTTTTCTCGCTGTACATGTGATAAAATTCAGGTTCGCCGTGAATAATCGCCCGGGAGAGTACGGCCAGATCATACGCGGAGCTATGTTGTCCCGGCGCATCCAGACCGTGGACGGTTTCAAAATGGGTATCCTGCAAATTGAGTTTTTTCACATAGCTGTTCATCATCGCCACAAACTGCGGCTGCCCGCCCGCGATATAATCCGCCAGCGCCACACAGGCATCGTTACCGGAATCCACAATTAAGCCACGGCTTAAATCGCGTACCGACACGCGATCCCCTTCTTTTAAAAACATCAACGAGGAGCCGACAAACACCGGATTATCCTTCGCCCAGGCATCGCGCCCAACGGTGACGATATCGTCAGGGCTGATACGATGACTATCGATGGCGCGATCGACGACGTAGCCCGTCATTAGCTTGGTAAGGCTGGCGGGATTACGTTGCTGGTGTTCATTACCGGCGGTAAGAACCTGTCCCGTAGTGTAATCCATCAACACCCAAGCGCCTGCATCAATGGCTGGCGGTTGGGGAGCAAAACTTACGGCATCGGCCGCAAGCGCAGGAGAAAGGTGCATCGCGAATAAAGAAGCGGCAATAAACAAACGGCGTTTCAACAGCATGTCCTCAGGATGGTCTCTATTTGCCGTTCTTTTTACGGAAGTTCAGTTAAACAAACATGGATAAATTGCAAGAAAATGTGACACAAGGCACATTTTCTTGCTGACATTATTTTATGGATACGCTCAGACGGCGGAATTATCCCCGCGCGGCGCGGTACGATGACGATGATAGCCGTCAACCATGCTACGGAAAATTTGTCCCGGCGTGTCGCCAAGAGTACACAGATAGAGATGCGCGCAAATAAACAGTAAGCCGATGATAGCAAGCGCCATATGCAGCACCAGCATCACAGGGCCCAGACCCGCAACCTGCGGATAGAGACACAGCAAACCGGTGATGATTAACAGCGGTACCAGCGCGTACATAATCGCCAGATATGCCAGTTGTTGCAGTGGATTGAACTTATTCTGCTCTGTTGCCGCGAACGGATGCGCTTCCCCTTTCATAATGCCAAAAAGGTAAAAACGCGTCTGGCGTATGCAGCGCGTTACCAGTCCGGAAAAATTTACCCGATAGTGACGCCCGTTACCTGTGGTGAGGTTGATCAGCACAAACCCGACCCAGAAAGCCAGTAAGGCAAAACCACACCAGGTATGCACTTGTACCATTAGCGCTACAGGGCCGAGAGAAAAATGACCAAATAAACCGCTTAACAGTAATAAAACAAACAGTAACGCATTTCCCCAATGCCAACGGCGAATCGCCAGCGAGTAGAGATAGTCACGATGCTCTTCGCTGCCCGCCGTTTTTGGCGCCAGCATCCGGCGCAATAACGCATGGATAACCAGCCCAACAAGCATGAGCAGCACCACGACGCCTGCATAAATTAACCACAGCGGCCAATAATCTGGCGCATAGTGTAGTTCCGCTCCCCAGATAGTATTCATGCTTTACCCTCCTGATGGACTTCTTTACGACGGTACAGACTGACCGCGCCGCTACGCGCCTCCTGCTGGCGATAGACCTCTTTCTGACCGACCCAGCGCTGGATCTCGCTCTCATCCAGTCTGCCGAATTTCAGCGCGTCCGTTGGGCAAACGGATACGCACGCCGGAGACTGGCCAGCCGCCAACCGCGTGTCGGCGCAGAAGTTACACTTGTCGGCGACACCGGTTTGCGGATTCAAATAGCGCACATGGAAAGGACACGCGGCAACACAATAATCGCAGCCAATACAGCGCGATTTATCCACCTGCACGATCCCGTTTTCATCACGATATGACGCTCCGGTAGGACAAACGCTGACACATGGCGCATTTTCACAGTGCTGACAGGAGACGCGGACAAATTGAAAATGGGTTAGTGCGTTGGATGCCTGTTCAGGGGCGCGAATTTGTACCTGTACGCGGCTAAATCCCTCCGGTACGTCATTAAGCACTTTGCAGGCAACGGTACACGCCTGGCAGCCGATACAACGTTTTTCATCATGCAGCATGACGTACTGATTCGTTAAATGATTCATGGTTCCCTCCTCCCTCATGCCCGGCTCAGCGTCACGCCTGCGGTATGCACTACCGTACCGGATACCGGACTCGTCACGTGCGGCAGTAAATTTCCGCAGTGGATACCGTGTGTCGTCGCCGCCGTTTTGGCCCCAGCTTTAGCGCCAAATCCCATATAGACAAAAAGCGTGTCCGGGCGGATACCGGGCGTCACCAGCGCCTTACCTTTCTCTTTACCCGTGGCATTTTCCAGCCAGATCTCATCGCCGGTCTTAATGCCTTTTTCTTGCGCCGTTTGCGGATGAACCCAGACCGCGTTATCCCACATTAGCTCGCTGAGTAAAGGTACGTACTGCGTCGCGCCATTGGTATGCACGGCCACCTTGCCCTGAATGAAGTAAAGCTCATTCTCTTTTTTCAGCGCAAAGTCACGAACGCGCGGAACGCCGTAGCCAGGGAGCAATTCCTCCAGGGTTGCGGAATAAAGTTCGATTTTGCCGGAGGGCGATTTGAAGCGAAGCTGTTCGCCATAGGTGTTGTCACTGTCCGTCGCGATAGCGCCGGGGTAACGCGCCGTAAACTGACGAACGGATTCTGGTTCGCGTAATAGCAGCGGAACGCCCCATTCGAGATACCCTTTCTGTCGCAGTTCCTTCGCTAAGGCATGGTCGCCGTTCAACTGATAGAGTTGGCGCGTCTGCATATCCTGCCACGGATAGTACTGCCCTAATCCCAACTGCTCGCCAAGTTCTTTCCAGATTTGCCAACTCGGACGCGCCTCGCCAATCGGCTCTACGACCTGTTGGCGCAGAGCGTAAGCCGGGTGCAGTCCCGACATATCGGATACCTCTTCGTCCCGTTCGAGATAGGTGCATTCCGGCAGCAGATAGTCGGCATATGCCGCGCTCTCGCTCAAATAGACATCGCAGCTGACCACCAGATCCAGTTGCTCAACGGTTTTTACCAGGTCCGAACGACAGGTGACGGTCTGGAAAGGATTATGCCGCGACATAATCCACGCCTTTATCGGGTAAGGCTTCTGGGTTAACGCCGAGTCAATAATGCTTTGCACCACGCCGCCGCCAGCGGCGATATATTTAAACTGCGGTGCGACCAAATCGATGCGTTGCGCCGTCGGTTTCGGCATATTTTTAATGTTGAGTTTCGCCAGCGTTGGCGCGACCTTTTCTCCGGCCAGTTTATTGTAAACAGACGCGTTTTTTTTCTGATATAGCCCGCCTTCGCGCTCAATATTACCGAGCAGCACATTAAGCGTAAAAATCATACGCCGCATATCGATCTCTTCCTGCGAGAACGTCGCGCGATGACCAGGACTGACAATAGCGTGAGGCGCGCAGGCAGCCAGTTCGCGTGTCACCCGGACAATAACGTCGGCTGGGACATCGGCCTGCGCGGCGGCCCATTCCGGCGTCGTCTCTTTTACCGCCTGTGCTAACTGTTCAAATCCGCTGGTATAACGCTCAACAAAAGACGCATCGTAGAGCTGTTCATCAATCATGACGTGGCACATCGCCAGCAGAACCGCTAAATCCCCCCCGGGACGAATAGCGTGCCACTCATCCGCCTTGCTGGAAAATATCGACAAACGCGGATCGAAGCTCACCATTTTGGCCCCCTTCTCCTGCGCGGTCATTAACTCATGGGTATCGGCAACTTCAATCCCTTCATACAAATTGTGGCCAAACGAAACCAGATAGCGCGTGTTAGCGATATCCATCGCCAGATCGCCGCCCATCATCACTTTTGCCGCAATGGCTTTCCCGGCAGGGCATGTTGAGGCGTGAGTAAAGGTATTAGGCGAACCAAAGGCCGTAGCCAGATGGAAAAGATGGCTGGAGAGCGAGCCCGATTTGGAAGAGAAAGCCACGCTCTCGGGGCCATGCTGCGCTTTGATGGCATTCATTTTCGCCGCGATTTCCTGGTAAGCCTGTTGCCAGCTAATCACCTGCCATTCACCGTCGCCGCGTGGCCCGGTGCGTTTCATAGGTTTTACAATCCGTTGCGGGTCATTGACCAGGCTGACGCCGCTCCCGCCCCTGGCGCATATGCGCGTCCCCTGCTGCGGCGCAGAAGGATTGCCCTGGATAAAAACGGTCTTGTTATTGACTACCTGCGCCTGAATAGGGCAACGAAAGGAACACATTTCGCACAAACTTGGCGTTAGCGTGGTTTTACCGTTAATGCCGGCAATCGGGTTGCGCGCCAGCGCCCCGGGCGGAAAAGCGCCCAGCGCGCAGGCAGAGCAGCCTATGCCTACCCCCTGCAAAAAAGAACGACGACTAATGCTCATATAACCTCCTGTTATTAGATATAGCTGAAGATTATATTTAATTTGTATTATGAAATGTCGGCTTCAATCACAATTTGAAATAGTTGTTAAAATGAGCATGCCAACACGATAAAACCTTTTATTTTATAAATATTTTACATTTCCTGAACACGCACATGGACTGTCATCGAATAATCAGCAGAATTACCAAACAACCCACTGTTAATTATAAAAATGATACAATTCCAATAACACGTAATAATATTTAAAAGAAAACGATTATTTCCTGAAAAGCGATTTCACGCGCTTTACGCAATTCTTTCTCATACGCGCCGGAACGTCCGCCGACGATATCCCGAATGCCGGTGAAAAACGCTGGTTGAGCATCGAAGCGGGTTTACTTTTGCGTGCACACGGGCTTCGTTACCCGACCCGCTCCCTTATGCCTTGATTTTTCCGCAGATACGTCAGCGTCCCACAATACGGTGACATGGTGACAGGATGGACACTTTCTGAAAGAAACCTGCCAGATAACATGGTGAATTGTGATCTCCATCGCCATACCGACATATGAAGCTTACTTTTAAGGCGTTAAAAATCCAGACCGTTTTTCCATAATGATGTTGATAAGGAATTCTAATGAAGATATCATCAGGCGCAATTAATTTTTCTACTATTCCTAACCAGGTTAAAAAATTAATTACCTCTATTCGTGAACATACGAAAAACGGGCTCGCCTCAAAAATAACCAGTGTTAAAAACACGCATACATCTTTAAATGAAAAATTTAAAACAGGAAAGGACTCACCGATTGAGTTCGCGTTACCACAAAAAATAAAAGACTTCTTTCAGCCGAAAGATAAAAACACCTTAAACAAAACATTGATTACTATTAAAAATATTAAAGATACAAATAATGCAGGCAAGAAAAATATTTCAGCAGAAGATGTCTCAAAAATGAATGCAGCATTCATGCGTAAGCATATTGCAAATCAAACATGTGATTATAATTACAGAATGACAGGTGCGGCCCCGCTCCCCGGTGGAGTCTCTGTATCAGCCAATAACAGGCCCACGGTTTCTGAAGGTAGAACACCACCAGTATCCCCTCCCTCTCACTTCAGGCTACGTCTTCCCCGTCATCACCTGCCGACTGGGCTAAGAAACTCACGGATGCAGTTTTACGACAGAAAGCCGGAGAAACCCTTACGGCCGCAGATCGCGATTTTTCAAACGCAGATTTCCGTAATATTACATTCAGCAAAATATTGCCCCCCAGCTTCATGGAGCGAGACGGCGATATTATTAAGGGGTTCAACTTTTCAAATTCAAAATTTACTTATTCTGATATATCTCATTTACATTTTGACGAATGCCGATTCACTTATTCGACACTGAGTGATGTAGTCTGCAGTAATACGAAATTTAGTAATTCAGACATGAATGAAGTGGTTTTACAGTATTCAATTACTACACAACAACAGCCCTCTTTTATTGATACAACATTAAAAAATACGCTTATACGTCACAAAGCCAACCTCTCTGGCGTTATTTTAAATGAACCGGATAATTCATCACCTCCGTCAGTGTCAGGGGGCGGAAATTTTATTCGTCTAGGTGATATCTGGCTGCAAATGCCACTCCTTTGGACTGAGAACGCTGTGGATGGATTTTTAAATCATGAGCACAATAATGGTAAAAGTATTCTGATGACCATTGACAGCCTGCCCGATAAATACAGTCAGGAAAAAGTCCAGGCAATGGAAGACCTGGTTAAGTCATTGCGGGGTGGCCGCTTAACAGAGGCATGTATCCGGCCAGTTGAAAGTTCGCTGGTAAGCGTACTGGCCCACCCCCCCTATACGCAAAGTGCGCTTATCAGCGAGTGGCTCGGGCCTGTTCAGGAACGTTTTTTTGCCCACCAGTGCCAGACCTATAATGACGTTCCCCTGCCGGCTCCTGACACATATTATCAGCAGCGCATACTGCCTGTGTTGCTGGATTCGTTTGACAGGAACAGCGCCGCCATGACCACTCACAGCGGACTCTTTAATCAGGTGATTTTACACTGTATGACAGGCGTGGACTGCACTGATGGCACCCGCCAGAAAGCTGCAGCGCTTTATGAACAGTATCTTGCTCACCCGGCGGTGTCTCCCCACATCCATAATGGGCTCTTCGGCAATTATGACGGCAGCCCGGACTGGACAACCCGCGCTGCAGATAATTTCCTGCTGCTTTCCTCCCAAGATTCAGACACGGCGATGATGCTCTCCACTGACACGCTGTTAACAATGCTAAACCCTACTCCTGACACCACATGGGACAACTTTTACCTGCTGCGAGCCGGAGAGAACGTTTCCACTGCGCAAATCTCTCCGGTAGAGTTATTCCGTCATGACTTTCCGGTGTTTCTCGCCGCATTTAATCAGCAGGCCGTGCAGCGACGCTTTGGGGAACTGATTGATATCATCCTCAGCACTGAAGAGCACGGGGAACTGAACCAGCAGTTTATTGCCGCCACGAACCAGAAACATTCCACCGTAAAGTTGATTGATGATGCCTCAGTGTCGCGTCTGACCAGCATTTTTGCCCCCTTGCTTCCTGAAGGCAAACTCAGCCCGGCACACTACCAGCACATCCTCAGTGCTTATCACCTGACTGACGCCACCCCACAGAAGCAGGCGGAAACCCTGTTCTGTCTCAGTACCGCATTCGCACGCTATTCCTCCAGCGCCATTTTCGGCACTGAGCATGACTCTCCGCCGGCCCTGAGAGGCTATGCGGAGGCGCTGATGCAGAAAGCCTGGGAGCTGTCTCCGGCGATATTCCCGTCCAGCGAACAGTTTACCGACTGGTCCGACCGTTTTCACGGCCTCCATGGCGCCTTTACCTGTACCAGCGTTGTGGCGGATAGTATGCAACGTCATGCCAGAAAATATTTCCCGAGTGTTCTGTCATCCATCCTGCCACTGGCCTGGGCCTAGTCCAGCCTCAACCCGCATGAAATTAAGGGACACAGCGTTGTGTCCCTCTGTACATAGACCCGTTTTAGTCCATGCATTTTTTGAGATCCCGGCCAGATTGCCCCTGGCCTAAATTCCATACAGTACTAAATCAGAATCAGTAATTTCAGATGGACCGGAATATGGTTTACCATAGAGGGAGCGTAGTTTAGTGTCGCTGATGGTCATTTTAGTATTTTGTACTCAATGATTTTAATGTTTATGTACTCACCATCGCATGTACGAACATTAGCAACAATATCAATTGGTGTACAAATACAATCAATCAACGACAAAATAAAAGAATAAAATATTTCATATACAGATAACATCAGGCGTGTACATCAAGTGACAGTTAAAAACGACAGCATACAGAGCACATTCCTCTTCCACGATTACGAAACCTTCGGTACGCATCCGGCCCTCGACAGACCTGCGCAATTCGCCGCGCTCCGTACGGATAACGACTTCAACGTTATTGGCGAGCCGGAGGTGTTTTATTGCAAACCCGCCGATGATTATCTACCGCAGCCTGGCGCGGTGCTGATTACCGGCATCACGCCGCAGGAAGCGCGTGAGAAAGGAGAAAACGAAGCCGCTTTCGCCAGACGCATTCATGCGCTGTTTACCGTTCCTAAAACCTGCGTTGTGGGCTACAACAATGTGCGCTTTGATGATGAAGTCACGCGCAATATTTTTTATCGCAACTTTTACGATCCCTATGCCTGGAGCTGGCAGCATGATAATTCACGTTGGGATCTATTGGATGTCATGCGCGCCTGTTATGCGCTGCGCCCGGAGGGAATTAACTGGCCGGAAAACGACGACGGCCTGCCCAGCTTTCGTCTGGAACATTTAACCCAGGCGAACGGGATCGAACACAGCAACGCGCATGATGCGATGGCGGATGTCTACGCCACTATTGCGATGGCGCAACTGGTGAAAACACGCCAGCCGCGACTGTTTGATTATCTTTATAGCCACCGCAGTAAACATAAACTGGCGGCGCTGATTGACGTTCCGCAGATGAAGCCGCTGGTGCATGTCTCCGGCATGTTTGGCGCGTGGCGCGGTAATACAAGCTGGGTCGCGCCGCTGGCGTGGCATCCTGAAAACCGTAACGCGGTGATCATGGTCGATTTAGCAGGCGATATTTCTCCTCTTCTTGAGCTGGACAGCGACACCCTTCGCGAGCGGCTTTATACGGCCAAAGCCGATCTTGGCGATCACGTCGCAGTGCCGGTAAAGCTGGTGCATATCAATAAATGTCCGGTACTGGCGCAGGCGAATACCTTGCGCCCGGAGGATGCCGACCGGCTGGGAATTAACCGCCAGCACTGCCTGGATAACCTGAAAGTGTTGCGTGAAAACCCGCAGGTCCGCGACAAAGTGGTGGCGATTTTTGCCGAAGCCGAACCTTTTGCCGCCTCGGATAACGTTGATGCCCAGCTCTATGATGGTTTTTTCAGCGATGCCGATCGCGCAGCCATGAAAATCGTACTCGAAACCGAGCCGCGTAACCTGCCCGCGCTGGATATTACCTTTGTCGATAAGCGCATTGAGAAGCTGCTGTTTAATTACCGCGCACGCAATTTTCCCGGTACGCTGGATGACGCAGAGCAGCAGCGCTGGCTGGAGCATCGCCGTCAGGTGCTGACGCCGGAGTTTTTACAACAGTATGCCAATGAATTGCAGATGCTTTCTCAGCAGTATGCGGAAGATAAAACGAAGCTGGGGTTGCTGAAATCACTGTGGCAGTACGCAACCGAGATTGTGTAATTGACCAATGCCTGACGGGCATTGTTAATCCAGAGCGGATAAATAGTGACATCGCCATCCGGCAAACGTGCTGGATGACAGACAAAAAACCGGAGGCACTGCCTCCGGTTTTACTATTGCCGATAATACGCGCGATTACGCGACGTCTTCGTACTGTGGAACCGGGTTGCGGAAGCTTTTAGTTACGCACGCCAGATAAATCAGCCCGATACCCGCCCAGATCAGGCCCAGTACCATTGAGCTCTCTTCCAGGTTAACCCACAACGCACCAACCGTGAGCGCGCCGCACATCGGCAGGAACAGATACTGGAAGTGATCTTTCAACGTTTTATTACGCTTCTCACGGATCCAGAACTGCGAAATCACCGACAGGTTAACAAAGGTAAACGCGACCAGCGCACCAAAGTTAATCAGCGCCGTCGCCATCACCAGGTCAAAATTAATCGCCAGCAGCGCGATCGCCCCGACCAGGATGATGTTCATCGCTGGCGTACGCCATTTCGGATGAACGTAACCGAAGAAGCTTTTCGGGAATACGCCGTCGCGCCCCATTACGTACATCAGGCGCGCTACGCCTGCATGCGCAGCCATACCGGAAGCCAGCACGGTGATAGTAGAGAAGATCAGCGCGCCCACCTGGAAGGTTTTACCCGCCACGTACAGCATGATTTCCGGCTGAGACGCATCCGGATCTTTAAAGCGAGAGATATCCGGGAAGTACAATTGCAGGAAATAGGTTGCAAAGATGAAGATCAGGCCGCCAATCAGCGCGGTCAGGAAAATCGCACGCGGGATCACGCGCTCAGCATCTTTGGTCTCTTCCGACAGGTTACTGATGCCGTCAAAGCCGGTAAAGGAGAAGCACAGGATCGTCGCTCCCGTAATCATCGGGATAACGTGCGCATCGCCGGACCAGAACGGACGGGTGCTCGCCAGCGTACCGGCGCCTTCGCCTTCAAATACGCCATAAACCACCATGCCCAGAATGACCGCAATCAGCACCACCTGTAGCACTACAATCACGGTGTTGAAGTTAGCGACCGATTTGAGGCTGCGCAGGTTAAAGGCCGTCATAAAGGCCACCAGCGCCACGACAAACACCCATGACGGAATGGAGGGCACCAGCGCTTCAAAATAAATTTTCGCCAACAGAATGTTGATCATCGGCGCGAACAGATAATCGAGCAGAGAAGACCAACCCACCATAAAGCCAACGGTCGGGCTGATGGATTTCTGGGCATAGGTGTACGCCGAACCCGCGGAAGGGTAGCGACGCACCAGTTTCCCGTAGCTTAACGCCGTAAACAGAATCGCGATTAACGCGAATGCATACGCCGTCGGTACGTGACCGTCAGTGAGGCCTGAAACGATACCAAATGTATCGAACAGCGTCATCGGCTGCATATAGGCAAGACCCATCATTACAACCGGAACTAACGTAAGCGTTTTACGTAATTCCACGCGAGAGGTGTTTGGAGTAACGTTATGCGACATGGTCATTCTCCTTTACGGCGAATGCCGTCGCGTAAGCAAAAAATTGCCCCATTTTCTGGATTCCTCAGCGACAACAACTGTCGATTTTTAAGTAAGTATCTATCCGGTACGAAGCCCGGCCTCTTGGTATTGAATGATGTGTTTGAAGCAAAAAAATAACCGACGCGTATTAAAACGTCGGTTAGTGTCATTTTTTGCAAGCGGCGTATTCTGCCCTAAATTGAAGTGAAATGACAAGAGAATGCGAGCGCGTTCAAAAAATTATTTTTCATAAGCGATTGATTTTTAAACCGGCGATTTTGCATACACCCCAGCAATAGCATTATTTGCTAAAATTTCATCCCGCCACCAGCCGCTGGCCAGCCCGGCGGTCTGTTCATTCCAGCCAACCCACACCGGTTCATAGACGATTTGCGCCACAACTTTCTTCTCTATAAGCGCGCCGCTTTCCAAAAATCGCTGCGCCAGATAACGCGGTAAATAGCCGCATCCCAGGCCGCTAATTTGCAGCTCCAGCTTGGTTTTAAAATCAAACACGGTAATCGCTTCCTGAGCGTCGAGCAGTTCAGACCCTATTGATCGCGAGGAATGGACGCTATCGCCAACCACAATCGCGCGAAAACGTTTGATCGTCTGGCGGCTAAGCGGTTCCTCTTCATGAACCAGCGGATGATGCGGAGCGACAGCAAACACCAGTTCAAGATCGCCCAGTCTTGCAAAGCCAAAGCCGGTGTCAGGCGGCGGCGCGCGCATGGCGCCAACAATAATATCCGCCCTTCCCTGCGTCAGCGTCTCCCATGAACCGCCGAGAACGCCATTGACAAATTTAAGGCGCGTCACGCTGTGGCGTTGATAAAAAGCGTCGATAAGCGGGGCCAAAAGAGAAAAGGGAAAGGTATCATCCACACCGATGACCAGTTCGTTCTCCCAGCCTTCATGCAGTTTAATCGCCTGCTTTTCCAGCTCGCGAACGGTGTGCAGCACTTCACGGCCTTTTTCCAGTAGCATCTTACCGGTTCGCGTAAATCGCGCGCGATGCCCGCTACGGTCGAGCAATTGGATATTAAGATCGTTTTCCAGCTTATGAACGGTATAACTGAGGGCGGACGGCGTTTTAAATAATTTTGCCGACGCCGCCGCGAAGCTGCCTTCTTTTTCTAACGCATCAAGAATAATCAGAACGTCCAGCAGTGGTTTCATACTCGTCCCCTTGCGCTATATGGCGACCACCTGCTGGACAGCGACTCACTCCATCGGCATCACCAGCGGATCGGGATATTGATATTCAAATCCCAGCTCATTACAAATCCGGCTACCGTCGATAATCTTCCCTTTGCCGTTGTCCGGTGCGTTACGAAAATGCGGCGGCGCCATTCCCAGCAAGCGCGTCATTTGCGGATAAAACACGTTGCGGGCTGGATGCGCCGGCGCACATATATTATAGATGTGCCCTCCTTTCGGCGTCTGTAGCAAAAGGGTAATTGCGCCAACCACGTCTTCAAGATGCACCAGATTGACCCCGTGTTGACCATCCGGCGCGGTTTTTCCGGCAAAGAAACGTCCGGGATGGCG
This sequence comes from Salmonella sp. 32070601201500089SM, assembly GCF_017573605.1. Lineage (NCBI taxonomy): Bacteria > Pseudomonadati > Pseudomonadota > Gammaproteobacteria > Enterobacterales > Enterobacteriaceae > Salmonella > Salmonella sp. 32070601201500089SM. Next base: position 198,957 of record NZ_JAGETK010000003.1, on the reverse strand, counting down.
CCCAGGTCCGACCAACCCCGCCAGCCGCAGAATATCCACTGACGTGCCCGGCAGATTATGCAGCCAATCTTCCAGTTCCTTCAGGGTACGCCCGCTGGCCGTGACCGGATTACGCGGCGTATTCTCTTTCACCACGCCTTGCGCATCGCCGTAAACAGACGTCGAACTGGTAAAAATAATACGCGGGATACGATAAGCCAGCGCGCTATCGACCAGCTCCTGCATCGCCTGCAGATAAAAATCCTCTCCCGGACCGCTACGGCGCGCGGGCAGTGTTATCACCAGCGCATCGACATCCAGCAGAGCGTCAAGATCGTCCGCCTCACAGACCAGCTCCGGCTCCAGACGCAGCGGATAGCTTTCAATTCCACTCATACGGGCCGCTTCCACCCCGTCAAGGGTGGTTTTGCTGCCGGTAACCTGCCAGCCTCTCGCTGCCAGCGACATTGCCAGCGGCATGCCTAACCAACCTAAACCGACAATTGCGACCTTTTTCATCCATTTTCTCCTGACTTTAACGCCTTATACATAAGGCTACGCCAGCCCGCCGTGACTGACAATTCATACTATAAATGCGAAATGAAAAAAGCGCTTGCTTTAAGGCGTAAAAGTGGTTTAGGTTAAAAGGTATCAAATGAATAAGCATTCATCGGAATTTTTATGACACGCGTTCAATTTAAACACCACCATCATCACCATCATCCTGACTAGTCTTTCAGGCGATGTGTGCTGGAAGACATTCAGATCTTCCAGTGGTGCATGAACGTATGAGAAAGCCCCCGGAAGATCATCTTCCGGGGGCTTTTTTTTGGCGCGCGATACAGACCGGTTCAGACAGGATAAAGAGGAACGCAGAATGTTAGACAACACCCGCTTACGCATAGCTATTCAGAAATCAGGCCGTTTAAGCGATGATTCACGAGAATTGCTGGCCCGCTGCGGCATAAAAATTAATTTACACACTCAGCGCCTGATTGCGATGGCGGAAAACATGCCGATTGATATCCTGCGCGTGCGTGATGATGACATTCCGGGTCTGGTGATGGATGGCGTGGTCGATCTCGGCATTATCGGCGAGAACGTGCTGGAAGAAGAGCTACTCAACCGCCGCGCGCAGGGTGAAGATCCGCGCTATTTTACCCTGCGCCGTCTTGACTTCGGCGGCTGCCGTTTATCGCTGGCAACGCCGGTTGACGAAGCCTGGGACGGCCCGGCCGCGCTGGACGGTAAACGTATCGCTACCTCTTATCCGCACCTCCTCAAACGCTACCTCGACCAGAAAGGCGTCTCTTTTAAATCGTGTCTGTTAAATGGTTCTGTCGAAGTCGCGCCGCGCGCGGGGCTGGCCGACGCTATCTGCGATTTGGTCTCTACCGGCGCGACGCTTGAAGCTAACGGCCTGCGTGAAGTCGAAGTTATCTACCGCTCTAAAGCCTGTCTGATTCAGCGCGACGGTGAGATGGCACAGAGCAAGCAACAGCTGATCGATAAATTGCTGACCCGTATTCAGGGTGTGATTCAGGCGCGCGAATCGAAATACATCATGATGCACGCGCCAAGTGAACGCCTGGAAGAGGTTATCGCCCTGCTGCCAGGCGCCGAAAGGCCGACAATTCTGCCGCTGGCGGGCGAGCAACAGCGCGTGGCGATGCACATGGTCAGCAGCGAAACGCTGTTCTGGGAAACCATGGAGAAACTGAAAGCGCTTGGCGCCAGCTCGATTCTGGTACTGCCGATCGAGAAGATGATGGAGTGATCTGACGCCTGATGGCGCTGCGCTTATCAGGCCTACGTAATGCGTTGTTATTTTGGGTTCTGTAGGCCGGATAAGGCGGAACCCTGTGATGGAGTATAGACCATGAGCTTCAATACCCTGATTGACTGGAACAGCTGTAGCCCTGAACAGCAGCGTGCGCTGCTGACGCGTCCGGCGATTTCCGCCTCTGACAGTATTACCCGGACGGTCAGCGATATTCTGGATAATGTAAAAACGCGCGGTGACGATGCCCTGCGTGAATACAGCGCTAAATTTGATAAAACAGAAGTGACAGCGCTACGCGTCACCCCTGAAGAGATCGCCGCCGCCGGCGCGCGTCTGAGCGACGAATTAAAACAGGCGATGGCCGCTGCCGTCAAAAATATTGAAACGTTCCATTCCGCGCAGACGCTACCGCCTGTAGATGTGGAAACCCAGCCAGGCGTACGTTGTCAGCAGGTTACGCGTCCCGTCGCGTCTGTCGGTCTTTATATTCCCGGCGGCTCGGCTCCGCTCTTCTCAACGGTGCTGATGCTGGCAACGCCGGCGCGCATTGCGGGATGTCAGAACGTGGTTCTGTGCTCGCCGCCGCCCATCGCTGATGAAATCCTCTATGCGGCACAACTGTGTGGCGTGCAGGAAATCTTTAACGTCGGCGGCGCGCAGGCGATTGCCGCTCTGGCCTTCGGCAGCGAGTCCGTACCGAAAGTGGATAAAATTTTTGGCCCCGGCAACGCCTTTGTAACCGAAGCCAAACGTCAGGTCAGCCAGCGTCTCGACGGCGCGGCTATCGATATGCCAGCCGGGCCGTCTGAAGTACTGGTGATCGCAGACAGCGGCGCAACACCGGATTTCGTCGCTTCTGACCTGCTCTCCCAGGCTGAGCACGGCCCGGATTCCCAGGTGATCCTGCTGACGCCTGATGCTGACATTGCCCGCAAGGTGGCGGAGGCGGTAGAACGTCAACTGGCGGAACTGCCGCGCGCGGACACCGCCCGGCAGGCTCTGAGCGCCAGTCGTCTGATTGTGACCAAAGATTTAGCGCAGTGCGTCGCCATCTCTAATCAGTATGGGCCGGAACACTTAATCATCCAGACGCGCAATGCGCGCGATTTGGTGGATGCGATTACCAGCGCAGGCTCGGTATTTCTCGGCGACTGGTCGCCGGAATCCGCCGGTGATTACGCTTCCGGAACCAACCATGTCTTACCGACCTATGGCTATACTGCTACCTGTTCCAGCCTTGGGTTAGCGGATTTCCAGAAACGGATGACCGTTCAGGAACTGTCGAAAGCGGGCTTTTCCGCTCTGGCATCAACCATTGAAACATTGGCGGCGGCAGAACGTCTGACCGCCCATAAAAATGCCGTGACCCTGCGCGTAAACGCCCTCAAGGAGCAAGCATGAGCACTGAAAATACTCTCAGCATCGCTGACTTAGCCCGTGAAAATGTCCGCAACCTGGTACCGTATCAGTCCGCCCGCCGTCTGGGCGGTAACGGCGATGTCTGGCTGAACGCGAATGAATTCCCGACAGCGGTGGAGTTTCAGCTCACCCAACAAACGCTTAACCGCTACCCGGAATGCCAGCCAAAGGCCGTGATTGAAAACTACGCGCAATATGCTGGCGTAAAGCCGGAGCAGGTGCTGGTCAGCCGCGGCGCGGATGAAGGGATCGAGCTGGTGATCCGCGCCTTCTGTGAACCGGGGAAAGACGCCATTCTCTACTGTCCGCCCACTTACGGTATGTACAGCGTCAGCGCCGAAACCATTGGCGTAGAGCGCCGGACGGTTCCCGCGCTTGAAAACTGGCAGCTGGATCTACAGGGGATTTCCGACAACCTTGACGGCACAAAAGTGGTATTCGTTTGTAGCCCCAATAACCCCACCGGGCAACTTATCAACCCGCAGGATCTGCGCACGCTGCTGGAGTTGACACGCGGTAAAGCGATAGTCGTCGCCGACGAAGCTTATATTGAGTTTTGCCCACAGGCCACGCTGACAGGCTGGCTGGTTGAATATCCTCATCTGGTTATCCTGCGCACATTGTCGAAAGCTTTTGCGCTGGCGGGTCTGCGCTGCGGCTTTACGCTGGCTAATGAAGAGGTGATCAACCTGCTGTTAAAAGTGATCGCCCCTTATCCGCTTTCTACGCCAGTGGCGGATATCGCCGCCCAGGCGCTGAGTCCGCAGGGAATAAACGCAATGCGCGATCGCGTGGCGCAGACAGTGCAGGAACGTCAGTATCTGGTGAATGCCCTGCAACAGACCGCCTGCGTAGAACACGTCTTTGACTCTGAAACCAACTATATTCTGGCGCGGTTTACCGCCTCCAGCAGCGTGTTTAAATCCTTATGGGATCAGGGCATTATCTTACGCGATCAGAATAAACAACCTTCTTTAAGCGGCTGCCTGCGGATTACGGTCGGCACCCGCCAGGAAAACCAGCGCGTCATTGACGCCTTACGTGCGGAGCCAGTATGAGTCAGAAGTATCTTTTCATCGACCGGGACGGAACCTTGATTTCCGAACCGCCAAGCGATTTTCAGGTAGACCGCTTTGATAAACTGGCCTTTGAGCCAGAGGTGATTCCCGTATTGCTGAAGCTGCAAAAAGCCGGTTTTAAGCTGGTGATGATCACTAACCAGGATGGACTTGGCACGCAAAGCTTCCCGCAGGCGGACTTCGACGGACCGCACAACCTGATGATGCAGATTTTCACCTCTCAGGGCGTACGCTTTGATGAAGTGCTGATCTGCCCTCACCTGCCCGCAGACGATTGCGACTGCCGCAAGCCCAAAGTGAAGCTGGTGGAGCGTTATCTTGCGGAACAAGCGATGGATAGCGCTAACAGCTATGTGATTGGCGATCGTGCGACCGATATCCAGCTCGCTGATAATATGGGCATTACTGGTTTACGCTATCACCGTGAAACGCTGAACTGGACGATGATTGGCGAACAGCTAACGAAACGCGATCGTTATGCGCATGTGGTCCGCAACACCAAAGAAACACAGATTGATGTCAGCGTCTGGCTGGATCGCGAAGGCAACAGCAAGATTAATACCGGCGTCGGCTTCTTTGACCATATGCTCGATCAAATCGCCACCCACGGCGGCTTTCGCATGGAGATTACCGTTAAGGGTGATCTCTATATCGACGATCACCACACGGTAGAAGATACCGGACTGGCGCTCGGTGAGGCATTAAAACTGGCACTCGGCGACAAGCGCGGTATCTGCCGTTTTGGCTTTGTACTGCCGATGGATGAATGTCTGGCGCGCTGCGCGCTGGATATTTCCGGTCGTCCGCATCTGGAATATAAAGCTGAATTTACCTACCAGCGTGTGGGCGATTTGAGCACAGAGATGATTGAACACTTTTTCCGCTCACTCTCTTACACGATGGGCGTCACTCTGCATCTCAAGACTAAAGGTAAAAACGATCACCACCGTGTCGAAAGTTTGTTTAAAGCCTTTGGTCGGACTCTACGCCAGGCTATTCGCGTGGAGGGCGATACATTACCGTCCTCGAAAGGAGTGCTGTGATGAACGTCGTCATCCTTGACACCGGCTGCGCCAATTTAAGCTCGGTAAAATCCGCCGTGGCGCGCCACGGTTATACCCCGGTGGTCAGCCGCGAAGCGGAAACCGTATTACGCGCTGACAAACTCTTTCTGCCCGGCGTCGGCACGGCGCAGGCCGCTATGGATCAACTGCGCGAACGTGAACTGATCGACTTGATTAAAGCGTGTACTCAGCCGGTACTGGGTATCTGCTTAGGGATGCAACTGCTGGGTCGTCGCAGCGAAGAGACGCGCGGCGTGGATCTGCTGAACATTATCGAGCAAGACGTGCCGAAAATGACCGACTTTGGTCTGCCGCTGCCGCACATGGGCTGGAATCGCGTGTATCCGCAGGCGGGCAACCGGCTGTTTCAGGGCATTGAAGATGGCGCCTATTTTTACTTTGTTCACAGCTACGCGATGCCGGTCAACCCGTGGACTATCGCCCAGTGCAATTACGGCGAGCCGTTTACCGCGGCGATACAGAAAGATAATTTCTTCGGCGTACAGTTCCACCCGGAACGTTCGGGCGCGGCGGGCGCACAGTTGCTGAAAAACTTCCTGGAGATGTAATGATTATTCCGGCATTAGATTTAATTGACGGCACCGTGGTGCGTCTACACCAGGGCGACTACGCCCGGCAGCGGGATTACGGTAACGATCCCCTACCCCGTTTGCAGGATTACGCCGCCCAGGGCGCCGGGGTGCTGCATCTGGTAGATCTGACCGGCGCTAAAGATCCGGCTAAGCGACAGATACCGCTGATTAAAACCCTGGTCGCGGGCGTGAACGTGCCTGTTCAGGTCGGCGGCGGCGTGCGTACCGAAGAAGACGTTGCGGCATTACTGAAAGCTGGCGTTGCCCGTGTGGTCATCGGTTCAACGGCGGTGAAATCCCCTGACGTGGTGAAAGGCTGGTTTGAACGTTTTGGCGCGCAGGCGCTGGTACTGGCGCTGGACGTTCGCATAGACGAACACGGCAACAAGCAGGTGGCGGTTAGCGGCTGGCAGGAAAATTCCGGCGTCTCGCTGGAACAACTGGTGGAGACCTATCTCCCCGTCGGTCTGAAACATGTACTGTGTACCGATATTTCTCGCGACGGCACGCTGGCGGGCTCTAACGTGTCGCTGTATGAAGAGGTATGCGCCAGATATCCGCAGATCGCCTTTCAATCCTCCGGCGGTATTGGCAATATCGATGATATTGCCGCCCTGCGCGGCACCGGCGTGCGCGGCGTGATTGTCGGACGCGCGCTGTTGGAAGGGAAATTTACCGTTAAGGAGGCCATCCAATGCTGGCAAAACGTATAATTCCGTGTCTGGATGTTCGTGATGGTCAGGTGGTGAAAGGCGTACAGTTTCGCAACCATGAGATCATTGGCGATATCGTTCCGCTGGCCAAACGCTATGCCGACGAAGGCGCGGACGAACTGGTGTTCTATGACATTACCGCCTCCAGCGATGGTCGCGTAGTCGATAAAAGCTGGGTGGCGCGCGTTGCCGAGGTGATCGACATTCCGTTTTGTGTAGCGGGCGGCATCCGGTCAATTGACGACGCCGCCAAAATTCTTTCTTTCGGGGCGGATAAGATCTCTATCAACTCCCCGGCGCTGGCTGACCCAACGCTGATTACCCGTCTGGCTGACCGTTTTGGCGTACAGTGTATTGTCGTCGGGATTGATACCTGGTTTGACGACGCCACGGGGAAATACCATGTTAACCAGTATACCGGCAATGAAAACCGTACCCGCGTGACGCAGTGGGAGACGCTGGACTGGGTGCAAGAGGTACAACAGCGCGGCGCGGGGGAAATCGTCCTGAATATGATGAACCAGGACGGCGTGCGTAACGGTTACGATCTGACGCAGTTGAAAAAAGTCCGTGACGTTTGCCGCGTGCCGCTGATCGCCTCCGGCGGCGCGGGCACGATGGAACACTTCCTTGAGGCATTCCGTGATGCCGATGTCGACGGCGCGCTTGCCGCCTCCGTTTTTCACAAGCAAATCATCAATATTGGCGAATTAAAAGCGTACCTGGCAGGCCAGGGCGTGGAGATCAGGATATGTTAACAGAGCAACAACGCCGCGAGCTGGACTGGGAAAAAACCGATGGCCTGATGCCAGCCATCGTGCAACATGCGGTATCCGGCGAAGTATTGATGCTGGGCTATATGAACCAACAAGCGCTGGACAAAACCATTGAATCCAGCCATGTTACGTTCTTCTCACGCACGAAACAGCGTTTATGGACCAAAGGCGAAACCTCAGGCCATGTGCTGAATGTCGTCAGCATTGCGCCGGATTGCGACAACGATACACTGCTGGTGCTGGCAAACCCTGTCGGGCCGACCTGCCACAAAGGTACCAGCAGTTGCTTTGGCGACGCCAGCCATCAGTGGTTATTCCTGTATCAACTGGAGCAGCTACTGGCAGAGCGCAAAACCGCCGATCCGGCCAGCTCTTACACGGCGAAACTGTACGCCAGCGGTACCAAACGTATTGCGCAAAAAGTTGGCGAAGAAGGTGTAGAAACCGCGCTGGCGGCCACCGTCAATGATCGTTTTGAATTAACCAATGAAGCGTCTGATTTGATGTACCACCTGCTGGTGCTGTTGCAGGATCAGGATCTCAACCTCACCACCGTGATCGACAATCTTCGTAAGCGTCATCAATAAGCGTAAAAAAACCGGGCAATGCCCGGTTTTTTAATGAGAAATTTTACCTGTCGTAGCCGACCACCATCCGGCAAAGAAGCTTACAAGGCTTTTGGCTTATAGCTACGTAGCGCATTGCGTCCCAGCACAATCCCGGCACCGATCATCCCGCCCAGCAACACAGCCAGCACGAGGGTAATGGCTGTTTTCGGGCTATCGCGACGGACCGGCAGCGTCGGCTTCATCACATAACGATAGACGTGCACCGTATCGGCAGTCACTTTCAGATTTTTAATGTCCAGCAGTGTCTGCTTCGTCTGGTAATAGGCCGGAGAAAAGACCAGTGGGCGCGTCGCTTCGTTCTGTATCATCGATTTTAGCGCATCGCTCCCCAGCAGGAACATCGTGTCCTGGGTAACATCCTGGGTTTGCTGAATCTGCGGCTGCGTGATTTTTGCCTCATCCGCATAGCGCAACGCTTCTTCGATTTGCTTAATACGCAGATCTTTTTGCTCCTGCGCCACAACTTCCTGCGTCTCAAGGGACTCCTGCAACGTTTTGGTTTGCAGCGTGATGTTATCTTTCAGGTCAACTTCCAGTTCCTTAGCGACCTCTTCATCCACCTGTTGGATATATTCCGCCAGCCGACGCTGCGCCCCTTCAGCAGTAGTACTCACATAAGAAACCGAGAGTGGCAGCGCCTGCCCTTTTACCGACTGTTCAATGGTAAGCTTTTCCCGCTCTTTCTGATTATCCAGCACTTCCGATAATGCGGAAAACGCAGAGCTAAAGCGGCTTATAAAATTCGCCTGCACTTCAGAGATTTTGGGGGCATTCCCACCATACAAGACGTTGAGCGCGTTGGTATAGGTGGCAACCTGCGCGGCATCAGGTTGGGTAATAATCGCCGTGGATGTCCATTTTTCTTTGGCTATCATCAGGTAGCCTACGGCCAGCAAAATGGCGATAATAACGGCTACAATAATGGTCATCTTCCCACGCCATAACTGTAGCAATAACTCAATCAAATCAATCTGTTCCGGATCGTTCCCACGCCCGGAAGACGTATTACTATCCACTGTCATAGATACCCTAACTAAAAAAAGGATGAAGCTGGAGACAGTGTAGTCATAAAGCAAATATATGCCATAGGATTAATGATAAAAATCAGACATTATTTCCATATGGTCAATAAATCATCGGGACTCATCAGCCCCGATTGCCTTATTAATCACTACCGAAAAGATCGCGGGTATACACTTTTTCAGCAACATCCAAAAGCTCTGCCGCCATCCTGTTGGAAATAATGACATCCGCCTGCTGTTTAAAGCAGTACAAATCACGTTCAAGACGTGAGTTAAAGAAAGTATCTTCTTCCATTACCGGCTCATAGATGATGACCTCTACGCCTTTCGCTTTAATGCGCTTCATAATCCCCTGAATCGATGAGGCGCGGAAGTTATCGGAGCCACTCTTCATAATCAGGCGATAAATGCCCACCACTTTAGGCTTTCTGGCGAGGATAGCGTCGGCAATAAAATCTTTACGCGTACGGTTTGCTTCAACGATAGCGGAGATAATATTATTAGGCACCGATTGATAATTGGCCAGCAACTGTTTGGTATCTTTTGGCAAACAATATCCGCCATAACCAAAAGAGGGATTATTATAATGATTGCCAATACGCGGGTCGAGGCACACCCCTTCAATAATTTGTCGGGTATTTAATCCTAACGTTTCAGCATAGCTGTCTAATTCATTAAAATAAGCGACTCGCATAGCGAGATAAGTATTGGCGAAAAGTTTAATAGCTTCCGCTTCAGTGGAGTCCGTAAACAGCGTTGGAATCTCCTGTTTAATAGCGCCTTCCTGGAGTAATGCGGCAAATTCTCTGGCGCGCTCAGACTGTTCCCCAATCACGATACGGGAAGGATAAAGGTTATCGTAAAGGGCTTTACCTTCACGTAAAAACTCCGGAGAGAAAATGATATTTTCTGTCGCAAACTTCTGACGCATTGCCGCCGTGAAGCCAACCGGCACCGTAGACTTAATAATCATCACTGCTGCGGGGTTGATGCTGATCACATCCTGAATGACCGATTCCACACTGGACGTATTAAAATAGTTAGTTTTGGGATCGTAATCCGTAGGCGTAGCAATGATGACGTAATCTGCATTCTGGTACGCATCAAACTTATCCAGCGTTGCCCTGAATCTGATGTTATCTTCCTTTAAAAATTGCTGAATTTCTTTATCAACAATCGGAGATATCCGATCATTTAACAGTTCAACACGGGAAGGAACAATGTCTAACGCCACCACATCATGATGTTGTGCAATAAGCAAACCATTAGACAAGCCAACATAACCCGTCCCGGATATCGTGATTTTCATTATTCGCTCTCAGAATTAACTTAATTATGAATCATGATGTATTTCGCATCCTGATAAGATATTAAAGTTTTAACGCCTGAGTATATAAAGTGCAACGCAGACGAAAACAATTCAGATTATCTTCATTACGATAAACACAGATTATTAAGTTAATATTAAGCAAAAGCGATAAATCAATAAGAATAGAGATAAAAAAAAGCCCGGTATTAAACCGGGCTTAAACATTTTTGCAGAAATTATTCCAACCACTCGGTATGGAAAATGCCTTCTTTATCAGTACGTTTATAGGTGTGCGCACCAAAGTAGTCACGCTGCGCCTGAATTAAGTTAGCTGGCAGTACTGCGGCGCGATAGCTGTCATAGTAGGCCACTGCCGCAGAGAATGTCGGCACCGGAATGCCGTTCTGCACCGCGTAAGCCACGACATCTCGCAGCGCCTGCTGGTACTCATCAGCAATTTTCTTGAAGTAAGGCGCTAACAGCAAGTTAGCGATACCAGCGTTTTCTGCGTAAGCATCAGTGATCTTCTGCAGGAACTGAGCGCGAATGATACAGCCCGCCCGGAAAATCTTAGCAATCTCGCCATAGTTGAGATCCCAGTGATATTCATCAGACGCGGCGCGTAGCTGTGAGAAGCCCTGCGCATAGGAGACGATCTTGCCAAGATACAGCGCGCGACGCACTTTCTCGATAAATTCCGCTTTGTCGCCTGCCGGTTGCGCTTTCGGCCCGGAGAGCACTTTAGATGCGGCAACACGTTGCGCTTTCAACGAAGAGATGTAACGCGCAAAGACAGATTCGGTAATCAGCGACAGCGGTTCGCCCAGATCCAGCGCGCTCTGGCTGGTCCATTTACCGGTCCCTTTGTTGGCGGCTTCATCAAGAATGACATCCACCAGGTAGTTTCCGTCTTCATCTTTTTTAGTGAAGATGTCTTTAGTGATGTCGATCAGATAACTGCTCAGCTCGCCGTTATTCCACTCGGTAAAAGTGTTCGCCAACTCTTCATTGCTGAGGTTCAGGCCGCCTTTCAGCAGGGAGTAAGCTTCAGCGATAAGCTGCATATCGCCATATTCAATACCATTGTGGACCATCTTGACGTAGTGACCAGCACCATCGGCGCCGATATAGGTCACGCACGGTTCGCCATCTTCCGCCACAGCAGCAATCTTCGTCAGGATCGGCGCCACCAGTTCATAGGCATCTTTCTGACCGCCAGGCATGATAGATGGCCCTTTCAGCGCGCCCTCTTCACCACCGGAAACACCGGTACCGATAAAGTTAAAACCTTCCGCAGACAGCTCACGATTGCGACGGATTGTGTCCTGGAAGAAGGTGTTACCGCCATCAATAATGATATCGCCTTTTTCCAGATACGGTTTCAGCGAATCGATAGCTGCATCAGTACCTGCGCCCGCTTTCACCATTAACAGGATACGACGAGGCGTTTCGAGGGATTCAACAAACTCTTTCACCGTGTAATAAGGCACCAGCTTTTTGCCGGGATTCTCGGCAATCACTTCTTCGGTCTTTTCACGGGAGCGGTTGAAAACGGAGACGGTATAACCACGGCTTTCGATGTTGAGCGCGAGGTTGCGCCCCATCACTGCCATACCGACGACGCCGATCTGTTGCTTGGACATTACATACTCCTGTCAGGTGTGGAAACCCTGCCACAAACGGTCATGGCAGGTTAAAGGTGAATAGTATGTTAACTCAAAGGTATGATATTAAGGTAGCGATTGATGCGTTCAGATTTTACGCAGGCTATTTTATACAATTATTATTCAGTACTTCTCGGTAAGCTTAATACGCACCATCTCGCCGCAAAACAACTTTCGCTGTTTTAAACAGAATGGCAATATCATTCCAAAGCGTCCAGTTTTTAACATACCAGGAATCAAAATAAACACGAGTGTCATAATCAACATCATTACGCCCACTCACTTGCCATAGACCTGTCATGCCCGGCTTTGCCATCAAATAATAATCAACATCATCACAATAACGCTCCAGTTCATCCGAAACGATAGGTCGTGGTCCAACCAGGCTCATATCACCTTTTAGTACATTAAAAAGTTGTGGCAACTCATCAAGGCTAGTTTTACGTATAAATCGACCTACAGCTGTGATTCGAGGATCATTTTTCAGTTTAAAATCTTTCTCCCATTCAGCCCTGGCAATAGGATCGTTAGCCAAAAGTTCTTTTAGTACCTCTTGAGAATTCATAACCATAGAACGAAATTTGTAGCATGGAAAAAGTTTTCCATGCCGACCTACTCGCTGGTGACCATAAATAGCCGGACCACCATCTCGAGTAACTTTATACCACAGATAAATCATAAGTGGTGATGCAATTATAAGAATCATTATTGAACAAACAATATCAAATGTCCGTTTGAGAAAACGGGACGACCTTTTAGCCAAGTTATTTTGTATCCTTAATAACATAACTTCATGGCTAAAGATAAAAGACATATCAGTATTATATAATGGCAATCCTCTAAACGAGGGGACTACAGTAACAGAACGACAATGATGTTTTGAAAGTTCACGTAGCCAAAAATGTGTTTTCTCCAACTCGGTGTATTCATAAGCAAGGATATAATGGACATCACCTGTACGATTTAAATCCCAAATAATCTCAGTATCCTTTATCACCGGCAACATATTTATTTCAGCATCTGACGCATCCGTATCAAAAAAAGCGATAACATCAAACCCCATCATCTCCTCACTTTGCAGCGCAGAATATGCACCACGAGCATTCTGTCCGCTCCCCAGGATGATAGTTTTTTTCTTCCAGATACCTAGCTTGTTCAATAAATGCTTTGTAAGTGCGCGAAAAAAAGGCACCAGGATTAGGGCAAAAGTCCAACAAAACACCCAGACATAGCGTGAAAACTGCCATTTTGTAAACGCTATCAGAGCCAAATCAAATATAGCAAAAATAACGATCGTACGAAAAATTTCTTTTAACTCATACCAAAATGGCTTGCGGTATGTATAATGTCGCAAACGAATCCAAAACCAACCGACACATACTACTGACAAAATAAAATGCGTAATAACTCTTGTATCTAATTGGTCTTGAGGAATAAATCGCTGTACTTGATCAAAAATAAAATAGACACATCCTAATGAAAACCATAAGGCTAAATTAAAAAAAATCAAATCCGATATAGCCAAAAAAATTTTACATAGCTGTGGATTATACTTATTATCAATATTATCCATTTAATCCTCACCCTCTGACCGTGCATAATGTAAATAAAATAGGCATATTAAGTAAATAACATTCAATTTTTTTACAGCAAGCATCGTTTTTTAATATTAGCAAGCGTTGTATTTACAAGATCCTGAGCCCTATTTAATAAATTAGCTTCTGCATAGCAGCGTAACTCAGGTGCATTACCAGAAGCGCGCAAATGCACAATACATCCATCACGTAAAGTAATTCGCATACCATCTGTCATATCTGTAGAAATTGCACCTTCATTCTCCAAACCAATATAGCTTAAGAGGTTGCTCAGATTTTCTCTGCCCATACTAATTAAGGATTTACTTTTATCAGTTGTAATCCCCTGTAATCTGTCAGAATGGGTGTAACGAGTTGGGAGTTCATTGACTAAAGCGCTAATGCTGGTATTCCTACTTTTGTAAAGCAGCATTATTGCTGGTAATACAGCATCACGAGTTGGTAAGGCATGAAGATTCTGCTCGTTAATACAGATGTCGCTTCCTAATAAAAAACCGCCATTGGCTTCAAAACCGACAATACGACTATAACTCCGCGATAATTCATTAAAAGCTTCGATAACATAAGGCGAGCCAATTTTTGTAAGCTTAACATGTTTAAAAAAGCGGCCAGAAGAAATTATGCTGTTACAACTAACAGGAATAGCGACGGCTTCTGCATCCAATGCAAGTGAACATAATAGACCTAGTATATCGCCTCTTAGCCACTCACCGGCCTCATCAGCAATAAGAGGGCGATCACCATCCCCATCTGTCGAGAATATGGCATCTAAATCGAACTCTTTAGCCCATGAGCGAGCTTTTTCCCGATCCTCTTTGCTTACAGCCTCTGTATCTATAGGTACAAAATTATCGCTTCTACCCAAGCTAACGACTTCAGCCCCCAATGCAATAAATAAAGGCTTATAAAGATCACGCCCAGCGCTTGAATGTTCGTAAATACCAATACGCTTATTTTTCAGGAATGGAGTAGAAAATAAAGATGTATAACGAGATATATAATTAACAGCAGCCATTTCTGAAACTATGAGTTCTTTAAGCTCTAAATGGCTGCACGTATCTTCAACACTAAGGATCGCAGCCTCATCATGTTTCGTGATTTCACCATCAGGACGATAAAACTTGAGGCCGTTCCGCTCGAATGGAATATGACTTCCCGTAACCATTATCGCAGGCATATTGTCAGACATAGACTGAAAGGCCAAAGCTGGGGTTGGTACCACTCCATAAAAAATACAGTTAACGCCTTTATCCGCCAATGCAGCAGCACACGCCTGAGCCATCCCATAACTACTTGGACGATTATCTATTGCCAATGCTACGGTATCAAAGGAAAAATGTTCCTGCATAACGGCAACAAATGAAACCGTAAAAGCAGCACATACCTGAGGTGTAAAATCTTTTACAAGACCGCGAGCCCCACTCGTTCCAAACACAATACCTGATGAATAAATAACATCACGGCTATTATTAACTACGTTCATTAGTCCACTCCTTCGAAAATCCAGAACGTTGTTCTAAACGAATAATATCATCCTCACCAAGATAGGTACCTGATTGAATCTCAATTAACTTCAGGGGGGTCATTCCAGGATTTTCCAGCGCGTGAATAGTATTCGGAGGAATAAATGTTGATTCATTTTCAGAAACCATATAAATCTGCTCTCCCTTTGTAACACGAGCAGTCCCGGATAATACTATCCAATGCTCAGCCCGGTGGTGATGCATCTGCGCCACAAATTTCTCACCCGGCTTAACAGTGATACATCGAACGAGGTAATTTTTGCCGCTATCAATCACATTATATTTTCCCCAGGGGCGGAAAACTTCTTGATGTTGTTTATATTCGTTCCTATCATTCCGTTTTAAATAATCGACAATTTTTTTAACATCTTGTACTGTATCTTTATTAGCCACCAGTAAAGCGTCTGTTGTTTGAACAATGACAAGATTGCTTACACCAATCGCACTTATAAACATATCTTCGGAATAAATGTAATTATCATTACAAGCATGTGCGAAGATATCTCCTTTTAAAACATTTCTCTGATGATCTTTATTCGATATATCCCAAAGTGAGGACCAGGAACCCACATCCGACCAGCCAGCGCTCATTGGTATCACCACCGCATGCTGTGTGTGCTCCATAACTGCATAATCGATAGAATCACTCGGGCATGACATAAACTCTTCTTTATCAATACGAATAAAATCAAGATCGGGATTTATATGTCCTACCGCCTTTTCACAAGCTTTATAAATTTCAGGTGATAAATACTTTAATTCGTTTAAATAAGAGCTTGCACGAAATAAAAACATACCGCTATTCCAGTAATATTTCCCTGATTTGAAATAGTCACCGGCGGTATCGATATCCGGTTTCTCCACAAATTCAGCCACTGCATAAGCGTCATTTCCTATCAACTCACCACGACGAATATATCCATAACCCGTTTCAGCATGCGTTGGAACAATACCAAAAGTTACAAGCTTACCATTTGCAGCGTATTCTTCAGCATGTCTGACAGCTTTCGTAAAAGCTATTTCATCCTGAATCACATGATCTGCAGCAAGAACCAACAAAAGAGGATCAGCATTATCAGCATTCTGGAGCGCACAAAACGCGGCAAGAGCGATCGCTGGTGCAGTATTACGGCCTACCGGTTCGAGAATAATATTATTTGCTAACTTGTCAATTTCACGGAGTTGTTCAGCGACTAAGAAACGGTGTCTGTCATTGCAAATGACAACGGGTTCTTCTGTAGAAAGTGAAGCTAATCGCTTTATAGTATTTTGCAGCATTGATAGTTTACCTTCAACGCTTAGAAACTGCTTCGGATGATATTCGCGTGAAAGCGGCCATAAACGGCTACCTGTGCCGCCAGCCATAATTACGGGAAGAAAAGACATTTATTTTATCTCTTTTGACGAAGAATATTGGATATTATTCCAATAACTCTTGTACATGCTAAAATAGCGACATGTAGACAACGGTAAAGATTGCCAATGCTTGCCTAATTTGTAACCCAAGAATTTAGCAAAGGTTGTTAATAAAGCTCTTGGAATCCAGAACGGTGCATTTTTAAGCAGGAATTGAATCTCTGATTTTACGAAGCGGAAACCCTCACCACCGGCTCCGCCAAAGTCACGCTGAATCCACGGAGAACAAGCATGAAATACACCAGTATCAAAATATCGTTGAAACTCTTCTCGCGGGGTATAATTATGGGAGTGTCTTACCACCGCTTCAGCGCAGTAGGCGACCTTATAACCCGCCTGAATCATCTTAGCCGCCATAAACATATCCTCGGCAAGAATTGTATGTTCAGGAAACCCACTTAACTCTTCAAAAACGGAACGGCGATAGGCAGCAAAAGAATTGGACATAAATACAGTTTTAATACCCAATTTTTCTATATCTGCCTTACTTTTAACAATAGATTTTGAACTATAATTAAAATTTCTGGCATGCACTGCAAGGGGATTAGCATCTTTATGAGGAAGTTGTCTACCACAAACCGCTGCTATCAATGGATCTGAAAAATAATAAACCAAATTTTTAATTGCATCCGAATCCGCGAGAATTGCATCTTGCGTTAGAAAAATTATAACATCAGCGTCCAGAGTTTTTGCAACTGCTAAATTTCTGGTTCCTCCATGATTAAAATCTTTAGAGTCAATATTAAATAT
This sequence comes from Salmonella sp. 32070601201500089SM, assembly GCF_017573605.1. Taxonomy (NCBI): domain Bacteria; kingdom Pseudomonadati; phylum Pseudomonadota; class Gammaproteobacteria; order Enterobacterales; family Enterobacteriaceae; genus Salmonella; species Salmonella sp. 32070601201500089SM. The sequence continues at coordinate 181,643 of NZ_JAGETK010000003.1, read as the reverse complement.
TGATATATTTTTCAGGTCTGAGGCTAACGGAACCGTTTCATCTTTAGAACCTGAGTCTATAACAATCAATTTATCCGGATATATAGTTTGCTGCTTAATCGCATCCAGAACATTAGGCCAAAGCGACCCTGCATTATATGTGGGAATAATTAATGTTATTTTCATTTATTTTGATTCCGCCAACCAATTGCCAACCATCTGCTTCATATTATCAAAGTCATACCGTGCGACATAGTTGTTAAATCGGGAAATTGCATCAGGCAACTGCTCTATATTTTTAATTGCACTCTGCCAGCTTTTTTCATCATCCGGATTCACATATAATGCACCATTGGTTAACACTTCATGAAATACTGGTATATCGGACACTATAACTGGAGTATTTGATGCCATCGCTTCAATAGGAGGTATACCAAAACCCTCATCAATAGATGGATAAACAAGCGCGTAGGCTTTAGAATATAAAATCTTTAATTCATTAAATGAGACTTCATGTAAAAAAGTCACTTTATCTTTTAGTTCCAGATCAACGACCATTTGTTGGAGAGACATTGCATAGTCAGTACGACCACATACAATAATTAAATTATAAGAGTCAGACCAAACTTTTTTATTTTTTATGAATGAATGAATATTTTTATGTGGCCAACTTGCACCAACAGCTAAAAAGTAATTCTCTTTTTCTTTTTTTTGTATAAAATCAGATTTATTAACACTATTATAAATTACTGATATTTTCTCACTATCTACATTATAAGTTTTAGCAATGCTATCTTTAACGGTATAAGATACCGTTAAAACATGCTTACATCGCTTAACGGACATTTTTAATAAAAAGCGAAAATACACTTTCTGAATAAAACTATCTGGATAATAAAAAGGTCTTATATCATGTACGGTTATCGTTTGGTTTCTCAGTAAGGGGATAGTGTGATGTGTAGTACACACCAATTTTTTATTACCAAACTTAATTAAAACCCTCAGCGCAAGCCAGTAACTATATACATACCATACTAATGGTCTAAGTCGCGATGTTTTTGATGTGTTGCTAACAATATTCGGAACAGTAACTACTGCATAACCGAGCTTTTCAAAATAATCAGCGTGTACCTTGCTACAGATTATTGCGTCAACATCAGCTATTTCTCGCAGTGCCGTTAAAAATTTAATCGAGTATTGCCACATTCCCGTACCACTTTTACCTAAACGTGATAGGTTTACGATCATTGAATAGCTCTCCGTTTTTCCATACGCATCTTTAAAGCAATAATCATAAGGATAAATAATATTACGAAGCTTACACTAGGTGTAATTCTTAATAATAGAGTTAATGTAATACCGGCAGTAAAACACTACAAAAACAATCATAAAGAAATATATTATTATACTAACATTCCCAGAAAAAAAACATCTAAGTAGTTAAGCTATCCAAATTTATTTATATATATCAAATATGATTTTTCATTAAAAAGAAAAGTCAGTAACGTAAATCTAGCTGAATCCAGAAAGGTTAAATCTACATTTAATCTCAATATAATAACTTACTACTACTTAATTATCCGTTTAGTAAAATTCTTAAGCACGGTAATATTTTTCACTGCATATGCTAGTTTCCCAAATCGAAGTACAGTGTTGATCATATTTTTATTACAACCTAGCTTTGCATAAAATTCAGATAAATCTCTTTTTTCATCACTATTGCCATAACATGCCATAGCCAAAGTTGTATATAACCATGGTCTCTCTTTTAGCAAAACATTTTCAAATGCTCGTTTTAAAGATATATTTTTACTGTAAAAATCATTAGCTAATTTTAAATATGCAATAAAATCAATTAAAATTCGTCTGGCCTTTCCTTTCTTCTCGAAACTATCATTATCTCCTCGGCATATTACGAGTGGTTTTGATATATAATGCAAAAGGCACCCTGGCGTATTAAATACGCTCATCATGATAAATACATGAGGATAGGAAGTGCCAATATAGGACGCATCAAAATCAATGGCATCCCATCGTTCTTTTTTTACTATTAAAGAACTTAGATAGCTAAATACACCACCAATAGATAAGCATCTACTGAGATAGATTTCCCTATCTAAATTATTATTAAACACATAAAGTTCATCATCTGTTCTGAGCCAAGAACGATGAGGATTTCTAATCTCAACTAAATCACACCCGGTCTCTTTTCTGTCACATAAATATATATCTGCTTGAGAATCGAGATAAGTTTGTAATATCGCTAACGAGTCTTTCGCAAGAGCATCATCACTGCCAAATATCCAACAATAATCCCCATTCGCAAGGGATACTGAAGCAAGAAAATTCCTATCTGGCCCAAGGTTAACGCTATTACGCCGATATATTACTGGGAAATTATAATTGTTCCTCCAAACATCAATCATTTCCTCTGTACCATCAGTAGAGGCATTATCTGATATACATATCTCAATATCTAAATTAAATTTTTCCTGATTATTTATACTATTCAACAACTCTTCAAGATATTCTTTTCTATTATAAGTTGGAATACAAAATGATATAAGCATATGATTATCCCTTATTTGCCTTAATTAAGTAAGTTAGTGGAAGCCCCCAAAAAACAGTTAAAGCAAAAGATATAATCAAGCCAAGCAGCACTCCACTGATTCCAAGCGTACTAGAAAAATACCATTGTGCTATTCCACCAATTATTGCTTGTAGTGGTACTAATATCCAAAGTATTTTTAAATAATTCATACTTTGCAATAACATTGCATAAGTGTCACACCAAACGCGAATACAGAAATATATGCCAATTAACATAAAAGATAAAATAGAAACTTGATAATTAATATCTTTGGCTATTACTGAAAATATCTGTTCTTTAAATAAATAAATAAATATTGTACATCCAACAACATATAGTGAGCCAAACAAAATATTGACACCTATCATTTTGTTAAGTTTTTTCCATTGCTGTTTGACTCTCAATTCAGCACATATAGGCCATAATGCTTGCAAAATAGCAGTATAAATAAAAAAGACTAAACCAAAAATTTTCATCGTTACTGTATATTGAACAATATCAGCAGGAGTTAGCCTTTGAGAAATGACCATATAATCTGTTTGAAGCACCACTATCGATAATAAAGTAAAAAGAAAAAACCCTGAAGATCTACGTAAAATTGCTATATAATGAGATTTTGTTGTTTTAACATGATAAAGCTTTATGTATCTATATACAATATAGCACAATGAAATCATACCCACTGGAAGATACAGGACTATTAGTGATAATTTTATGTCAACTGAGATCCCCCTATAGTATATATATAGCAAGCCGAGCATACCTATCATATAAGATAATGCGTTTAATAGATTAGCTTTCCACCCGACCAATTCGGCAAAAAGTATTTTATAAGCAATAGCTCCGATTCCAATAGAACTGAAAACCAGACATGAGGTAAAAAAGAGCATTCTGGTTTTGTCCTGTAATATCTCATGAAAAGAAGAAAGATATTTAGCGGAAATTACCCCAGAAAAAATATAAAATAAAGCAATAAAAAAAATAATAGCTATAAAGCTTAGATGTAATGCTGATTTAATATATGCATCATAACTTTTGTTTTTGGCTCTGCATTCTGATATATAATTTTGCAGTCCTGTACCTATGCCAAAATCAACAGCGCTACACCATACTAATAAACCAGTTAACAAACTAAAGATTGCATATTTCTCTTCACCTAGTATAGAAATAAGATATGAAATACTTGCTAACTGCACCCCGGCAATTATTATTTTGGATAACCATGATGAACCTGCAACAATTAAATGACTCGGAATTTTTAACAATTGAACTTTCACTATGCAATTAAACGACTTAGTTTTTACAACATAACGCGACTAATTTGTTAACGATTTATTTATTAAAAGATCATGAAAATCTCATAACCGTTTCAGTAGTTCTTCAATTCCTTTTTTATAATCGAAATTTGGTTTCCAGCCCATTGCTTTTAAATTTTTATTATTTGCTACAGAGAACATTATTTCATTATCTCTTTGCTCTATCGCACCAAATTCAAATATACTCGATGAACCTGGCATCATAGTATTTTGCAAATAAACCAGAAAATCTTTCAAACTTACCCCAGCACCAGTTCCAACTTGATACTCAGTATATGAAGGTACTTCTTTTCTATTTTCTAATATAGTTAAATAAGCATTTACCACATCATCTACAAAAATAAAGTCTCTTATCTGTTCGCCTGTTGTACATTTCACGCAACTCTGTTTTTTATTTAAGCAGTCGATAATGTATGGAATAAATTTATTTTCACCATCCCCAGGCCCATATACATGCTCTAATCGCATGTTTACAAATGAAATGTCATGCATATTAGCATAATAATGCCCAATTTCATCAAAGTGTCTTTTAGTAATTATATAAGGCCGCATATGTTGATAATTAAAATCTTTCTTGGCAAAAAAACTATCTGTATTTAAAAAGATATCCGCCCGATATTTTATTGCCAAATCAAGAAGCTTTAATGGTTTTATAACATTTGCATCTTCAATATTTATGAGAGATGATGTTTTATGCCCATATTCTGTTGCCAAATGAATGATACCAATTAATGCAGAATCAATTGATAACTCCTCGACTAATAATTCGATATTATCCCAACTGCACCATCTAACATTAGCTAATGCATTACTATTATTTTTTATTACATCTCGAGTGATTGCGACAACTGAAATCCCCGATTTTTTTAGAGCTTCGAGTAAATGCTTACCAATAAAGCCGGAAGCCCCACTGACAATTACATATTCTTTCAAAAAGGTCATCGCAATCACCAGGTAGAATAAATTGAATTAGAAATTCAAACCAAAGAACTCTTCAAACTTGCTAACTACATAATCTAAATGCTCTGTAGTCAAGCCTGGATAAATACCAATCCAGAACGTTTGATTCATTATACGGTCGGTATTTGTCAACTCACCCACTACACGATATTTCACATTAGCAAAATACGGTTGGCGAATCAGATTTCCAGCAAACAGTAAACGTGTACCGATTTTTGCTTCATCAAGGAATTTCACCAGTTCGACACGGTTAACACCGCTAGTTTCTTTCAGGGTGATAGGGAAGCCAAACCAGGATGGATCTGATTTCTCTGTTGCTTCTGGTAATTCGAGGAATTCAGTGCAAGATTGCAAGCCCTGTTTCAGATAGGAAAAGTTAGCTTTACGCTGCTCTACAAACTCTTCCACGCGTTCTAACTGAGCCAGACCACATGCTGCCTGCATGTCCGTGATTTTGAGATTATATCCGAGGTGGGAATAAGTATATTTGTGATCATAGCCTTGAGGAAGTGACCCCAATTGCTGACCAAAACGTTTACCGCAGGTGTTATCGCATCCTGGCGCACAATAACAATCCCGGCCCCAGTCACGGAACGACTCAATAATTTTCTTCAGTTCACCTGACTTGGTGAATACAGCACCGCCTTCACCCATTGTGATATGGTGAGCCGGATAAAAACTAACGGTTCCGATGTCACCAAAGGTACCTACCATCTGGCCTTCATAAGTCGTCCCAAGGGCATCACAGCAGTCTTCAATCAACCATAAGTTATATTTATCGGCAATCCGACGAACTTCACTCAGGTTAAATGCATTACCGAGTGTATGAGCGATCATTATCGCTTTTGATTTCTCAGTAACTGCAGCTTCAATAAGAGAAGCATCGATATTATATGTCGGGATATCAACATCCACGAATACCGGTATTAAACCATTCTGGATCGCCGGGTTAACTGTAGTCGGGAAGCCAGCAGCGACAGTAATAACCTCATCACCAGGTTTGAGAGCACGCTCGCCTAATTTTGGGGAAGTCAGCGCAGTCAGTGCCAGCAAGTTTGCCGAAGAGCCAGATGTAGTCGTTAAAACATGAGGAACCCCAATAAATTCCCCAAGTTTTTTCTCAAAGGCATCATTGAAACGACCAGTAGTTAGCCATCCATCAAGAGACGCCTCAACCATCAATTGTAACTCTTTGGCACCAATAACCTTCCCGGAAGGAGGCACAACGCTTGTACCTGCAACAAAAGGTTTCGGGCTCAATGCCTCATTCGCATACTGAGCGACAAGCTGAGAGATTTGCTCACGCAGGTTATTTGCTGTCATTACTTTGATTCCTTAAACTTATTTTCTTAACGAGTAGTTGCAGACATATAGTCGCTGATTTCACGCTTTGAACAAATCAACATATCTTCGCCGCGAATCCATGCTTTATGCCATTTTACGATGCGACCAAGTGTTTCAGTCAATCCCCAACGCGGATGCCATCCTAATTGCATATTTGCTTTAGAGCAATCCAGTTTCAGGTAATGTGCCTCATGAGGATGATTCTCACCATCCAGTAACCAGCTTGCATCATCACCCCAAAGCGTGACCATCTTGTCAACAATAAATTCGACCGTCTTCGCATCTTCATCACGCGGGCCGAAATTCCATCCTTCAGAAAACTTAGCACCTTCTGTATATAAGCGTTGCGCCACCACAATGTAACCAGAAAGAGGCTCCAGTACATGCTGCCAGGGACGGATAGAATATGGGTTTCGAATAATAACCTGCTGGTTATTTTCAAATGAGCGCAGAATATCGGGAATTAAACGGTCTTTAGCCCAATCGCCTCCACCTATGACATTACCAGCCCTCACAGACGCCAAACCAACGCCATGTTGCTCATAATTTGCAGGATTGAAGAATGAGTTCCGGAATGCAGACGCGACTAATTCTGCACAACCTTTACTATTAGAGTATGGATCGTACCCTCCCATGGGTTCGTTCTCACGATAGCCCCACACCCACTCACGATTGTCGTAGCACTTATCACTGGTGATATTTACGACTGCCTTTATGTTACCTACTTGCTTAACTGCTTCAAGCAAATGGACAGTACCCATAACATTTGTTGAGTATGTTTCGATTGGCTGTTCATAAGATAGGCGCACTAAAGGCTGGGCTGCCATATGGAAAACAATTTCTGGCTTAAATTCTGCAATAGAATTGCGCAGCTTTTCAAAATCACGAATGTCGCCAATATGAGATTCCATAAGATCATTAAGACGCACTATCTCAAATAAACTTGGAACAGTTGGCGCATCAAGTGCATAGCCTTTTACAATTGCACCCATTTCAGTCAGCCATAGCGAAAGCCAGCTTCCTTTAAAGCCAGTATGGCCGGTAACGAATACACGTTTACCTTGCCAAAAATTTTTATCAATCATCTAGTTACTCCCAGGTTTTCCACGGAGCTTTACCTTTTTCCCACAGCCCTTCGAGGTAAACTTTATCACGTAGGGTATCCATCGGCTGCCAGAAACCTGGGTGTTCAAAAGCCATTAACTCCCCCTGTTGTGCCAATGTCATTAATGGCTCTTGTTCCCAGGTTGTTGCATCGTTATCGATGAGATCGATAACCGATGGATTCAACACAAAGAAACCACCATTGATCATTGCCCCATCGCCTTTCGGTTTTTCCTGGAATGACCGGACCTGACCAGCTCGGATATCTAATGCGCCAAAGCGTCCTGGTGGAAAAGTAGCTGTTAAAGTCGCTTTCTTACCGTGAGCCTTATGGAAATCGATAGTCGCTTTGATATCAAGGTCGGCAACGCCATCACCATAAGTAAACAGGAAAGCCTCGTCATCTTTTACGTATTCAGCAACACGTTTCAGACGACCACCAGTCATTGAAGAATCACCCGTATCAACCAATGTGACATTCCATGGTTCAACACGTTTATGGTGAACTTCCATACGGTTTTCAGCCATATGGAATGTTACATCTGACATGTGAAGGAAGTAGTTCGCAAAATATTCTTTAATCACATATCCTTTATAACCACAGCAGATAATAAAATCCTTGATACCATGCACAGAATACATTTTCATAATGTGCCAAAGAATAGGCTTGCCACCAATTTCTACCATCGGTTTTGGTTTTACAATTGTTTCTTCACTTAGTCTGGTACCAAGTCCACCAGCCAGGATGACCGCTTTCATAAATTATCCTCAATATTATTAGATGCGGTAAATGCATCAGAATAGAAATGTTCTACAGAGAGATTTTTCATCATAAAGTCCTTTTTACTGGCATCGATCATCACAGGTGAACCACATGCATATATATCGAAGAACTCTAGAGAATCAAAATCATCCATCACGGCATGATGGACAAATCCCTTTCTTCCCCCCCATTCGGCGTCATCACCAGAAACAACAGGGATATAATGAACGTTGTCGTGCTGTTCACTCCACTGCTGCGGTAATGCAGAGTAAAAATCTTTACTATCTTGCATTCCCCAGTAGATGTAGATCTCACGACGACATTTTCCCTGAATGAGATGCTCAACCATTGATTTAACTGGAGCGAATCCAGTACCGCCTGCAAGGAAGATTATAGGTCTGTCACTTTCACGAATAAAAAATGTTCCGCAAGGTCCTTCAATGCGCATAAGAGTATTTTCTTGTAACTCCCCAAAAATGAGCGAGCTCATCTGACCATTGGGAACATTCCTTACATGCAACTCAATACCATTCGACTCATCACTATTAGCGATAGAATAACTGCGAGTTACACCTTTATAATGTAAATTGATATACTGCCCTGGAAGGAAGCCAATTTTTGCTGTTGGTGGTGTGCGTAACTTCAAAGTCATAACATCGCCTGAAACCAGTACAGCACTATTTACCTTGCATGGGACAATTTTTTTTGTCTGTCCAGCTAGTTCAGGAAAAAAATGCGCATTTAGCTCAAGGGCGGTTTTAGGTTTACAGCAGCAGGTTAGTATTTTATCACCCTGTCCAAAAATATTACCTTTGGAGTCAACAACTTCTCCCGCCAACAAATCGGACTCACAGATACCACAATCACCCGCTTTGCAGCTATGTTCAAGATGGATGCCAGCCGATAGCGCAGCATCGAGGATTGATTCATCCTCTCTACCGGAAAATTCAATATTTGATGGAAAAATCTTAATAATATGAGACACGATGCTTACTCTGTTAACAAGGCTTGATGCAGTAAAGGTGCTGCAGCATCTTTTGCTGAAAGCTCAGGCAGCTGAGAAAAAGGCCATTCAATACCTATTGTCTCATCATTCCATAAAATGCTACCTTCCGATGAAGGTGAGTAATAATTAGTTGCTTTGTACAGAAACTCTGCATACTCACTAAGAGTAACAAAACCATGAGCAAAACCTTCTGGAATCCAAAGCTGTCGCTTATTCTCAGCAGATAGATTTACGCCAACCCATTGACCAAAAGTAGGCGATTCTTTTCGGATATCGACCGCAACATCAAAAACCTCACCGACAGCACAACGAACTAACTTCCCCTGTGCATTTTCTCCTCTCTGAAAATGTAGCCCTCTGAGTACGTTCTTTTTGGATTTTGAATGATTATCTTGAACAAATGTAACTTTACGTCCAATCAACTCTTCAAAGGTCTGCTGGTTATAACTTTCAAAAAAGAATCCCCTCTCATCGCCAAAAACTTTAGGCTCTAAGATCAAGACATCTGGTATTGCTGTTTTAATCACAATCATCACTTATAAACCTTTCACCATCTTCAGCAAATATTTGCCATAATCATTTTTTGATAATGGCCCGGCCAGTTCTATAACCTGTTGTGCATTTATAAAATTTTTACGAAATGCGATCTCTTCCGGGCAGGACACTTTTAGCCCCTGGCGTTCTTCGATGGTTGCAATAAAATTACTGGCCTCTATCAAACTCTGATGCGTCCCTGTATCCAGCCAGGCATAACCGCGCCCCATCATGGCGACAGACAATCTTCCCTGATCCATATAGATACGGTTAATATCCGTGATTTCTAACTCACCGCGAGCGGAAGGCTTAAGATTTTTCGCCATCTCCACCACGCTATTATCATAAAAATACAGCCCCGTTACCGCGTAATTACTCTTCGGTTGTAACGGTTTTTCCTCCAGACTAACGGCTGTGCCACTTTGGTCAAACTCAACCACACCGTAGCGCTCCGGATCGTTTACATGATAAGCAAAGACGGTAGCACCACTTTCTTTATTAACGGCAGCTTCCATTAACTTTGGTAAATCATGACCATAGAAGATATTGTCACCCAGTACTAATGCACAATCATCATTACCAATGAACTCTTCACCAATAATAAACGCCTGTGCTAAGCCATCCGGGCTTGGCTGTACTTTATATTGAAGATTCAGCCCCCACTGGCTGCCGTCTCCCAGCAGTTGTTGAAAACGCGGCGTGTCCTGTGGCGTACTGATGATCAGGATGTCCCGAATGCCTGCCAGCATAAGCGTGGAAAGGGGATAGTAAATCATCGGTTTATCATAAATTGGTAGCAATTGCTTACTTACCGCCATGGTCACCGGATAAAGACGGGTGCCGGAGCCCCCCGCTAAAATAATGCCCTTACGCGTTTTCATTTCCATTTCTCATTCATAGAAAATGCCCTGATGGGCATTTAAATTTATCAGATGGTTGTCGTCGTAAACATTTCAGTCAGCATGCGCTTAACTCCTAATTCCCATTGCGGCAGAATAAGGTCAAAATTACGCTGAAACTTTTCAGTATTGAGACGCGAATTGCCTGGTCTGCTCGCCGGCGTCGGGTAGGCGCTGGTCGGCACAGCATTAAGCTCAGTCAGCGCAAGCGTTATCCCTGCTTTGCGCGCCTCGTCAAAGACTAAGGCCGCGTAGTCATGCCAGGTTGTGGTTCCCCCGGCAACCAGATGGTAAAGACCTGCGACTTCTGGTTTCTTTAACGCCACACGGATCGCATGAGCCGTGCAGTCAGCCAGTAATTCTGCACCGGTTGGCGCACCGTACTGATCGTTGATGACTGAAAGTGTCTGACGCTCTTTCGCCAGACGAAGCATTGTCTTTGCGAAATTATTGCCCTTACCTGCATAAACCCAACTGGTGCGGAAGATAAGATGCTTAGGGCAGTTATCCTGCAGGGCCTTTTCTCCCGCCAGTTTGGTCTTGCCATAGACATTCAGCGGCGACGTAGCGTCCGTTTCCTGCCATGGGATATCGCCGGTACCAGGAAATACATAATCGGTTGAATAATGCACTACCCATGCGCCAGTTTCGTTGGCTGCTTTAGCGATGGCTTCCACACTGGTGGCGTTAAGTAACTGCGCCAGTTCTGGTTCAGACTCTGCTTTATCTACTGCAGTATGGGCTGCTGCGTTAACAATCACATCGGGACGAAGCTTACGAACGGTTTCGGCAACGCCTTTCGGATTGCTAAAATCACCGCAAAACTCTTTTGAATGGACATCCAGAGCAATCAGATTCCCCACTGGTGCCAGAGAACGTTGCAACTCCCAGCCTACTTGCCCTGTCTTACCAAAAAGTAAGATATTCATTACTGGCGTCCTTCATAGTTCTGTTCTATCCAACTCTGATACGCCCCACTTTTAACATTGTTTACCCATTGAGTATTTGCAAGGTACCATTCCACTGTTTTACGAATACCGCTTTCAAAGGTCTCCAGCGGTTTCCAGCCTAATTCGCGGCTAATTTTACCTGCATCAATGGCATAACGACGATCATGGCCCGGACGATCCGCGACATAAGTGATTTGTTCACGATAAGAAGTCGCTTTGGGTACAATCTCATCCAGCAGATCACAGATGGTAAATACCACATCAAGATTTTTCTTCTCATTGTGGCCACCAATGTTATAAGTCTCCCCCGCCTTGCCTTCAGTCACTACCATATGAAGCGCGCGAGCGTGATCTTCTACATATAGCCAATCGCGAATCTGATCCCCTTTGCCATAAATTGGCAAAGGCTTTCCTTCCAGTGCGTTCAAAATGACCAACGGAATCAGTTTTTCAGGGAAGTGATAAGGGCCATAGTTATTAGAACAATTGGTAACGATCGTTGGTAGACCATAGGTACGCCGCCAGGCACGGACTAAATGATCGCTGGATGCTTTTGACGCAGAATAGGGGCTACTTGGCGCATATGCCGTCGTTTCAGTAAATAACGGCAGCGTAACGCTGTTTTCAACTTCATCAGGATGCGGTAAATCGCCGTAAACTTCATCAGTGGAAATATGATGAAAACGAAAATTATTTTTTTTATCTTCGCCAAGGGCAGACCAGTATTTACGCGCAACTTCAAGAAGTGCATAGGTGCCGACGATATTGGTTTCAATAAATGCTGCTGGCCCGGTAATCGAACGGTCCACATGACTTTCCGCAGCCAAATGCATCACCGCGTCCGGCTGGTACTGCTCAAAAATACGCGTTATTTCAGCGGAATCACAAATATCCGCGTGTTCAAAATTGTAGCGATTACTTTCAGAAATATCAGAAAGGGATTCAAGATTACCGGCGTAGGTTAATTTATCAATATTAACTACAGTGTCCTGTGTATTCTTAATAATATGGCGGACAACAGCTGATCCAATAAAACCTGCCCCGCCAGTAATAAGTATCTTCACTTTTCTATTCCATAAGGCGTATTTAATGTGGTATTTAATTTGCCAATAAAAATTAATTGCTCAAGTCGTTACACACGCTACCGCCCCTGGCTCATCAGCTACCAGTGCACTGCGTACATATCGACTTGTTACAAACCTCGCCCAGCAGGGCAAAGCTCACTAAAACTTAAACGCTAATTGTCTTATTAATTGCATCCGGAAACAAGGATTAATCTTATAAAATCAGCATTAAAATGCTCCAGATAACCCCTTGTTACTTAAGCCCTTTATACAAAACTAAAACGGCAGTCAACACTCGTTTCAGCCAACTTGCCGCTTCGAATGTTCACTGCCGTTATTATGTTTATCACCAACCATTTATCACGGTTGTTAATACTTATTCATGCAAAAGCTGCTCTATGCTCTTACGGAACTTCGCTCCTTCTTTCAGGTTGCGCAGCCCGTACTTCACAAATGCCTGCATGTAGCCCATTTTTTTACCGCAGTCATAGCTGTCACCCGTCATTAGCATCGCGTCAACCGACTGTTTTTTCGCCAGTTCTGCAATGGCATCGGTGAGCTGGATGCGGCCCCAGGCGCCCGGTTCGGTTCTTTCCAGTTCCGCCCAGATGTCGGCTGAAAGCACATAACGGCCTACCGCCATCAAATCGGAATCCAGCGTCTGCGGCTGATCCGGTTTTTCGATAAACTCCACAATCCGGCTGACTTTGCCTTCATTATCCAGAGGTTCTTTCGTCTGGATAACGGAATACTCCGATAAATCACCTTTCATGCGCTTCGCCAGCACCTGGCTGCGACCCGTTTCATTGAAACGCGCCACCATCGCCGCAAGGTTATAGCGCAGCGGATCGGCGGTAGCATCATCGATAATAATATCCGGGAGTACCACAATGAAAGGGTTATCGCCCACGACCGGACGCGCGCACAGAATAGAGTGCCCCAGCCCTAACGGCTGCGCCTGGCGAACGTTCATAATCGTCACGCCCGGTGGGCAGATAGATTGCACTTCCGCCAAAAGCTGGCGCTTAACGCGCTGCTCAAGAAGTGATTCAAGTTCATAAGAGGTGTCGAAGTGGTTCTCAACGGCGTTTTTAGACGCGTGAGTCACCAGCACGATTTCTTTGATCCCTGCAGCCACAATCTCATCGACAATGTACTGAATCATTGGCTTGTCGACGATCGGTAGCATCTCTTTTGGGATTGCCTTGGTGGCAGGCAACATATGCATACCCAAACCCGCTACCGGTATAACTGCTTTCAAATTCATCATTGTTTCTTCCACCTGTAAAATGGTTGCTGAATTATAGCTCTTTAGCTTGTTTTCGCCAGCATGAATTACTCTGCTGCCAGGGATAATGATGGCACGCTCTACATTACGTCTTAGTCGGCACCATGACATTAAGTATGAACAACTTTTTCCCAGGAATTTTCGTAAAAATAGCGGTACTTACCCTCCCCGCTTCGGCAGCGAAAAATTCACTGCTTCGACATTCACGGTTTGGTGATTAATCCTGTCGATATCCACGGAACTCTGCCCGTTTTCATTGATGGCATGAACATTAGCGAGGGAAAGCAGCGTGTCCTGGCGGGCCATAAATTGACCACGGACATCTTTACGCAAATCGAAATGCATTTTTAACGCCGGGCCAATCGCTGAAGTTTGCATCACGTTGATATTACGCAGGAAGAGGTGCTGCGGTTGATTATGCAGTTCCAGCGTAGCACGCGTCATCCGTACATTGGTGATGGCGACAAAAGAGGGGGTGTTGCCGGAGGAAATTTGAATGCCGCGTAATTTATAAGCAACCTGGCGATTATCCAACCGAATAGCGTTTAATTTAAAGTTTTGCGGAATTGACAGGTATTTTCCTTTAACGACGCCATAGCCGATGAGCATCCCGGCACTATTCGTCATATCAATATTATCAATGACGAAATTATCACAGCCATAAATGGCGATCGTTGCGTTATCAATACCCGCATTTTTACTGAAATCGGGCGTGATGTTTTTGGCTTTGACATTGCGAATGACGAAATGTTTGCCATTTTCTACGTGCACAAGCTGTCGGCAATCAGATCCGGTAATATTGGCCACCACAAAGTTTTTTACTGCCTGGTCTTCAGGATAACTATTGTCATAGGTACTACCCGCCAGCCCGATGCCGATCCCCCAGTTGATTTTGCCATTGGTACAATTAATGCGTTCGATGACATGATCGGAAATCAGGATGTCGCGGTCGTGAATCGCGACATTCCACTCAATGGCGTCCCCCTGCAAATCGCTAAAGCGGCTATGCGTAATCCGCGCGCCGTCCATTTGGTTATGAAATCCCTGGCGGAGAATGGCGTAGTTGGCGTGGGTAACGGTGATGTCATCGATAATGAGATTACGCATCACCTGCGGTTCCTTACCGCCAATGAAAATTTGCGCGACGGGACCAAAGCCGCTCATCGTCACGCCTTTAATCACACAGTCCGACCCGCGAACATCCAGCGTCACATTGTGCAGACTGCCGCCCTGCTCCCCCACCACCTGACACCCGTCCTGCAAAATAAACCGTCCCCGGCCATTCCCACGCACCGCGCCCTGTACCCGCAGCGTTTTTCCCGCCGGAATCGTTATCGCCGCATTGATATTTTCACACACCCATCCTGGCGGTACGACCACAGTCTGCCCGTCGGCGAAGGCCTGTTTGAACGAGGCGATACCGTCATCCGCCGGATAATCCTTAATATCGACGATCTGGCGAGGTTCACGCGCCTGTACCGGCAAGGCGCGCAGAAAAGGAAGAACAGCAAGCGCAGAACCTGCCGTCAGGAGGGTACGTCGGGAGAATTTAGTCGCGGGCATACCACCTCGTTTATATCGTTTGTAGCAGGCTGGCTAACTGGCGATTAATCGCCTGCTGATTAAAATCTTGCGCCACTTTTTCACGGGCGCGCGTGATCACCGACTCCAGCGTGTCGTGGTCAATCCGGCTGAACTCAGCGAGTCGGGCCGCCAGCGCCTGCGCATCGTTTTCCGGCACCAGCCAGCCGGATTTGCCGGCCTCCACCAGTTCCGGAATACCGCTATGCACGGTAGATACCACGGGAATCCCTACCGCCATCGCCTCCATCAGCGCTACCGGAATACCTTCCATATCGCCATCCGTACCGGTAATCGACGGCAGCAAAAAAACATCGGCGTCATCCAGCATCGCCTTCACTTCATGGCTCGGTTTAAACCCCGGCATCTCAACGACATCCTCTAGCTGATACTGCTCGATGAGCGTGCGCAGCCGACGTTCCCACGGGCCAATCCCCAGAATGCGGTAGCGAAACGCCACGCCCTGCGCTTTCAGTTGCCGACAGGCTTCAATCGCCACATGCAGGCCTTTTTTCTCGGTCAGGCGCGCGACGGAAATCATCTCCAGCGGCATCCCTGGCGCTTTCACCGAACGATGGGAAAAACGCGTCATGTCGACGCCCATGCGCGAAACAGCAATCTTTTCCGGCGGACAGCCCATACTTTTCAGGCGACCGGCCCACAGTTCGCTGATGGGCAGCATCAGATCGCCACGACGAAACAACTGCTGATACTCCGGCGTGTAATGACTGAGCACTTCGCGGCTGGAAATATCAATCCCGTGGAAAATAGTCGCAATTTTGCCGCGAAGCACGCCCAGTTCGCGTAGTTTGGCCGCCGTCACGCCCGCCGGGCCAAAGTGCGCGATGAACACATCCGCTCCAAAAGGCTGGCTCACCTGCGCGCAAATCGCGGAAAGGATCAAATTGCGTGATTCATCGCCATAGCGGGTAAAATTGAGCGCTTTCCAGGTCGCCGCCCGATGCAGCCCCGGCAGCGTTTTACATGCCCGGTAGCGCAGTTTCGCCAGCCGTCCCTGGGGCTCATCCTGTAACCAGCGGGTTTTCGCCGCCAGGCCATACTTCTCCCAGGCGGCGTGAGTATGTTGGGTATCGCCTTTTTGTAACGCGACAATCTCCACCTCATGGCCCATATCAATAAACGCAGTAATCTGATTCAGCACAAAGGTTTCCGATGAGAGTGGAAATTTCAGCAGAAAAAAGCTGACTTTCATTGCGCCTCCCGAATTCTGTCGAGAACAGATTTGATCATCGTGAACCCTTTCGCCCGCTCCTCGGTGACGGCGTTAGCCATTTTTGCCTTTAGCGCAGGCAATTGATTGAGCGTATCGGCCACCACGCTTTGTAATGAACCGTTCAGCAAGTGACGGATATCAATAGCCAATTCCGCCAGGCCTAGCTGCTGCATAATCCCGGCGGATTTATGTTCATAATTAATGGCGATGGCGGGTGTGCCAAAATTCATGGAGATAATGGCGGAATGCAGGCGCGTCCCGATGGTCAGTACGCAGGAGGCGAGGATCTTTCCGATTTCCACGTCATTGAGTTCGTCCATCGCGATATGGAAATGCTCTGAGTCGTTTACATACTTCGCCATCCGTAACGCAACCATCCGGTCATCGCGGTTATAGCGATCGATACTGGTGCAGGTTGACAGCGCCAGTACCTGATAACCGTCCGCAATCAGGCGATTCACGACCTGGGCAAATGCCTGCTCATAGGCCTGCTGAGTGGTGCCCAGACGTCTATCAAACGGCTCCAGATCGCGCAACGTAATTGCGACGGTTTTGCGGCGCGCGGTGACGTCCAGCCAGTGCTGCACAGCATAACTGGCGACAAACTCGTCGTGACGGCGTTCGACTAACCAGGCGGTATCCACCCCCTGCTCCACTTTCCAGGTATCGATCTGCGCGGCGGTCATCATATCGCGGCTGACGGTTTCACGCAGGATCAGCGCACTGGTGCGGCCAAAAACATAATTGGCGAGCTGGTTAAAGTCAGGATTCTGGAAAGGGCCGACGCTATGTCCCACCATATAAATTGGTTTGTTCGCCATAAACGCGCACAGCGGATATTCAAAGTGAGTCAAACCGTATAAGTCGACATAGTTTGAACCGCCCACCTGAATGACGGCGTCATACTGCGCAATAAATTGCGCGAATTCGGCAAATTCCGGCGCGATAGCAAAATTACGCAGCGATCCTTCCTGGGCGACTTTAGACAATAAAATTTTATGCTGAAAACGACGGCGTAATACTTTTTTCACCCGACCGTTAAGCCCTGCCGCCGCCTGCTGTTTCTGGCTTAACTGATACAGCGGGTCGGCAATAATCGGGCGCCCCTGCAACCAGGCGGAACTCACCGGGAAACGGCTCATCACATCCATCTCCGCCTCCGGCGCCTGTTGACGGATGGCATCAAGCAAACCGCGCATAATGGCGCTATCACCACGGTTGCCGCATGTGTGGTTGCCTAAAATTAATAATTTCATAAATAGCCTCTTATATCCCCGTCATCCGACACGTAATAACTTTTTCATTTTTGCACTGCCAACAAGCTGATTTTTAATTTCCATCACCAGCGCATTGCGTGAAAAAATAATCATCAAAATAAAACTCAAAATACCGACCATAACCTGTAGTGCGAATACCCCTGACAACGGTAAATAGCCGTCGGCCAGCTTTCCTGCGCCGTAGCTGGTAATAAATGTTGGCAATGAGAGATAAAACGGTAGCCACAGGCTGAGAATATACTGACGATAGCTGGAGCCGAGTACCGGCTTAATCATCACGAAATAGCTCAGAATGGTGTTGATGATTTGCACCACCAGGAACCCCAGCGTCACGCCAATCGCCCCCGCCAGATGGCCGCCAATGAGAATTGCCGGGATAAACAGAAACGTTTTAAAGACGTTGAACTTAAAGCTGATATCCACGCGCGCTTTCGCCATCAGCAGCGAACCAATCGGGTTGCCGACCGAGCGCAGCAGCCCCACCACGCACAGCAATTGCAGGATCGGGATAATGCTGTTCCACTTCTCGCCAAACACTAACGGCACAAAATTGTTCGCCACTACCATCAGGCCCAACAGCGCGGGAAAATTGATAATTCCCACCACGGAAAGCAACTTATAGAAGTTGACGCGCAGCTTCTCGGTATCGTCCTGGATTTTGGCGAATGCCGGAAATAGCACGCGAGTAATGATGGGGTTAAGCTTCGCCGGCGGCACAACAGCCACGTTGTACGCGAGGTTATATCCCCCGGCGACGCTTGCGCCGAGAATTCTCGCCAGTACCAGCGTCGATAAATTCGTGTTGATGTAATTGACGATACTGTCCGCCGTCAGCCACGCGCCAAAACGCAGGTTCGTGGACACCGATGCCAGCGAAAAATGCAGCCCCGGACGGTAAATCTTGCGGCCAAAGTAACCAAACAGCAGCGTTCGCACCGCGCTGTTCACCAGATAGCCGAGAATCGCGGTTAGCGCCAGCGGCCAGTAATGGGCGCTAATCACCGTAAAGGTGAACCCCGCCAGCACGGAGGTCGTTTCGATCATGCCGATCTTATTGAACTCCAGCTCTTTTTGCATCAGAGCGCGGAACTGCTGCCCGTGAGGGATCACGATAAACGCCAGCGACAACGTTTTGATTAACGGCGCGAGATCCGGGTTATGCAAAACATGGGCAATCGCATCGCTCAGCCAAAAGACCACCGCAAATACCACAATCCCAAGCCCAACGTTTAGCCAGTAAAGCGTGGTCAGCTCCAGATGCCCAATCGTTTTACGCTGGATAATCGAGTTCGCGATGCCAAAGTCCGAGATCGTGTCGGCCAGCGCGATAATCACCAGCGAGACGGTCAACAGGCCAAACTGGTGGTTGTCGATGATCCGCGCCAGCACCGTCATCTGAATTAACCCCAGACCGATAATCACTATCGTGGCGATAGCCGACCATTTAGCGCCGCTGATCGTTTTTTGTCGTAAACTCATTCTTTTCTCCAGAACCTGTTCACAAGGCATCATTGGCGCAGCCAGATTGAACAGGGGCAGCGCGGAAAAACCGGGGCGTACACGCTGCCCTGGTTCAATATGGCAAGTAAAATAGCCTTGTGGGTCAGGTTCTTAATACGCTGCTTTATTAACAAACCCTTTAAAAATCGTCAGAAAAACGATTTTGATATCGAACCAAATACTCCATTCGCGGATGTATTCCAGGTCGAATTCCACGCGTTTTTCCATTTTCTCCAGCGTATCGGTCTCACCGCGCCAGCCATTAATTTGCGCCCAGCCGGTGATGCCCGGTTTCATCTTGTGGCGTAGCATGTAACCTTCAATCAACTGACGATACTGTTCGTTATGCGCCACCGCGTGCGGGCGAGGACCGACGATGGACATCCCGCCGGTTAATACGTTGATAAACTGCGGTAATTCATCCAGCGAGGTACGACGCAAAAAGTTACCTACCCGGGTGACGCGCGGATCGTTTTGCGTCGCCTGGGTAACGACCTTATCGTTCTCCATTACCTTCATTGAGCGGAACTTCCAGACCTTGATCGGCTTGCCATCCATCCCGTAGCGCGTCTGGCGGAAAATCACCGGCCCGGGCGAGCTCAATTTGACCGCCAGCGCAATGCAGCACAGTACCGGTGAGATGAGCAGCAGAATCAGCGACGCCAGCACGATATCCTCTGCCCGTTTAAGCAGACGGTTAATCCCTGACAGCGGCGTGTCATACAGCGGAACGACCGGAACGCCGCTCATCTCCTCCACGCGCGAGTGGAGAATATTAAAGGTGAACACATCGGGAATAAGGATCACCGAGCAGGTGGTGTCGGCCAGCTCGCGCACCAGTTTTTTCACCATGGCGCCGTCGCTCATTGACATGGCGATATAAACATTGTGAATTCGCGAGGCTTTCGCATCGTCAATTAACTGCTCGAAGTTCCCTGCCCAGTCAGCAGAGACGCCGCCCGGTTTGGGATCGTGATAGACGCCCACCACCTCAAAACCCAGCCACGGCTCATTACGGAAGCTATCCAGCAACGCCTGGCCCGCAGGCAAATCTCCGGCGACGGCGACCCGGCGAGTGTTATAACCACGATTGCGTAGCCAGCCCGCGCCGAAACGAATAAATGAACGGCATAACACTAAGCCCAGGCTGGACAACGCATACCAGGCCAGCCAGGTGGCGAGGCGGTTGTCAAAGTCATCATTAAACGCCACCAGACCGGCGCTGAAGATCAGGCTCAGCGTCCAGTTTTGCAGTAACAGCGTTAACTCTGTCGACATTTTGACGCCGCGCCAGGAGCGATAAAAATCGGTCATCCCGCCCAGCATTTGAAAAACAACCAGCGTAATCAGCGCCACCAACAGGTGCATGTACAGGAATGGCAGTCCACTGACTTCACAGATGAACCACAGCCCGCCAAACATGATGGTGATATCTGAAAAGCGTTGCACCATAGAGATTAACGATGCATTGGTTTTGGCTCGTTCGCGCTTTTTTAGATTTGTCATCGTTGTTCCTGTGATTGGCCCCTTACCCGCAGGCGGTAAGGGGAGATCTGACGTTACTGATTCAGCAGCGCCAGCAGAGTGCGTGTTCGCGCTTCCATCAGCGGAATATCGCCGCGTGATTCCACATTCAGGCGCACCACCGGTTCGGTGTTCGACGAGCGCAGGTTGAAACGCCAGTCGGCGAACGACATGCTGAGGCCGTCCGTGCGGTCCACTGCCTGCGCCTCTTCCGCAAAGTGCGCTTCCACCCGCGCAATGGCCGCCGCCGGCTCCGCCAGTCTGCTGTTGATTTCCCCGCTCGCCGGGAACGCCGCCATCCGGTCGCGAACCAGCTCACCCAGCGACTGTCTCTTCAGGCACACCAGCTCCGCCACCAGCAGCCACGGGATCATCCCGCTGTCGCAGTAGGCAAAATCACGAAAATAGTGATGCGCGCTCATTTCCCCGCCATAAATGGCATCCTCCGTACGCATCCGCTCCTTGATAAAGGCGTGCCCGGTTTTTGACATCACCGGCGTCCCGCCCGCCGCCGTCACCACTGCCTCCGTGTTCCAGGTCAGGCGCGGGTCGTGGATAATCTTCGCCCCCGGGTGTTTTTCCAGAAACGCTTCCGCCAGCAGCCCGACGATGTAGTACCCCTCGATAAACTGCCCTTTCTCATCGAACAGGAAGCAGCGGTCGAAGTCGCCGTCAAAGGCGATGCCCATGTCCGCCCCGTGTTCAATAACGGCCTTGCGGGTGTCGTCGCGACACTCCGGCAGCAACGGGTTGGGAATGCCGTTCGGGAAGGTGCCGTCCGGGGTGTTGTGGATTTTGATGAACTCCACCGGCGCGCCCAGCGCCTTCAGGCGTACTTCGATGGCGTCAATGACCGGCCCCGCCGCCCCATTGCCGGCGTTAAACACCAGCTTCAGCGGGGTGAGATTTTTAACGCTGATATAGCCGAGCAGGTGGCCGATGTAGGCGTCGCGCAGGCTGATTTGTCTGTAGCTGCCGCGCGCGGCCTCGTTCACCGGCGGGAAGTCGCCCGCTTCCGTCAGACGCTGAACGTCGCGCAGACCGGTGTCGCCGCTTATCGGGCGGGCGCCCTCGCGCACCAGCTTCATACCGTTGTAGTCCATCGGATTATGGCTGGCGGTCACTTCAATACCGCCGTCCACGCCGAGGTGGAAGGTGGCGAAGTAAATCTCTTCGGTGCCGGACATACCGATATCCAGCACGTCGACGCCCGCGTCCTGTAACCCTTTCGCCAGCGCCAGCTTCAGCGCCTCGCTGGTCAGGCGCACGTCGCCGCCCAGCACGATGGTTTTCGGTTTTAAATATTCGCCGTAAGCGCGGCCAATCCGCCACGCGATATCTTCATTGAGCTCTTCGCCCAGCCTGCCGCGAATGTCGTAGGCCTTGAAACAGGTTAATTTTGTCATATTCTTACCCTTCTTCAGGCAACAGTTAGCCCTGACCGTAAATGGCCAGCATCGTTATTGTTATTCATTGCCGGATGGCGCGTTGCGCTTACCGGGCATAATTGCAGGCGTCAGACCCGCCCGTAACGGTCCTCGAACCGCACCACGTCGTCCTCTTCGAGATACGAGCCGGAACGCACTTCAATTAAATCGAGCGGTATTTTTCCCGGATTTTCCAGGCAGTGAGTCGCCCCCAGCGGAATATAGATGGACTCGTTTTCACCGAGCAGCTTAACCTCGCCGTTGATGGTGACTCTGGCGGTCCCCGCCACCACCACCCAGTGCTCGGCGCGGTGATGGTGCATCTGCACCGACAGTCCTTCCCCCGGCTTGACGGTAATGCGCTTCACCTGATAGCGCTCGCCCGCGTCGATGGAGTCGTATTTGCCCCACGGACGGTAAACCTCGCGGTGCATATGGTGCTCATGGCGTCCGTCGGCCTTGATCTTCTCCACCACCTTTTTCACGTCCTGCACCGCGTGGCGATCGGCAATCAGCACGGCGTCTTTGGTCTGCACCACCACCAGATCCTTCACGCCGACGGTGGTCACTAGGCCGGATTCGGCGTAAACGTAGCTGTTTTCCGTTTTATGGCTGATGACGTCGCCGTGGTGGACGTTTCCCTCCGGGGTGTGGGCGCTGATTTCCCACAGCGAGGACCACGAGCCGACATCGCTCCAGCCCGCGTCCATTGGCATCACCACCGCGTCCGCCGTCCGCTCCATCACCGCGTAGTCAATGGACTCTTCCGGACAGGCGAGGAAGGCCTCTTCATCCACGCGAATGAAGTCAAGATCCGGATCGACGCCGCGCATCGCCTGTTCACAGGCGGCCAGAATATCGGGGCGGAACTTTTTCAGCTCTTCCAGATAGCGTCCGGCGCGGAACAGAAACATGCCGCTGTTCCAGTAGTAATCGCCGCTGGCGACGTAGGCCTGAGCGGTTTCCAGCCCCGGCTTCTCAACGAACTGCGCCACCTCAAAAGCCACCGCATCCGTCGCGCCCGGCACGACATCACCGCGCCGGATATAGCCATAGCCAGTTTCCGGCAGATCCGGCACGATACCGAAGGTCACCAGTTTGCCCGCGTCGGCATAGGGCATGGCGCCGCGCACCGCGTCGCGGAAGGCCTCTTCATTGGCGATTGCATGATCCGCCGCCAGTACCAGCATCAGCGGATCGCAGTCCGTATGCTGGCGCGTCGCCGCCAGCGCCGCCAGCGCAATCGCCGGCGCGGTATTGCGCCCGGCGGGCTCAAGAATAATGTTCTCCGTCAGCTTATTGAGCTGGCGGAGCTGTTCGGCAACGATAAAACGGTGCTGTTCGTTGCAGATCACCACCGGGCTTTCGCACTCCACGCCGTTCAGACGGCAAATGGTGGTTTGCAGCATGGTGAGATCGCCTTTCAGGCACAGAAACTGTTTTGGATAAAGCACGCGAGAAAGCGGCCACAATCGGCTACCGGAGCCACCGGCCATCACAACCGGGTAAAGTTTTGTCTGACGCATTATCATCCCCGAATATCTGCAATAAATTGGCGTAGCACGTTCTCTTTATTGAGCGTGCGTTCGGCGTATTCACGTGCCGTCGTGTTGTTTTTCGGCATGGCGAGCGCCTGGCTAATCCCGTTGACCAGCGCGTCGGTCGACTCCGGTTCCACGCAAACGGCGATGCCCGGATAGCGCACGCAAAGTTGTCCTAATTCGGTGTGCGGCTCAGCGGTAATCACCGCATTACCGCCGACCGCCAGAATGTTAGTCAGCTTGGAGGGCAGTACCGCATCCGCTGCGCCGCGCTTTTGCACCACCAGATGGCAGTCGCCCATTTTCAGCAGCGCGGGTAAGGCGTCGTAAGGCTGCAGCGGGAGGAATTTAATATTTGGCAGGCCGCGTTCGCGGGCCATGTTCTCCAGCCGCGCCTTGCCGCCCCCCTGGCCGACAATCGCAAAAATCAACGGTCGATCGCGTAATCGTTCCGCGGCGTCAATTACCTTTTCCAGCCCTTGCTTTTCGCCGATATTGCCGGAATAGAGCACAATTTTTTTGCCCTCTGGCAAGCCAAGCTGCTGACGCAAAGCCGTCACGTCAGCGTCATTAACGTCCTGAAAGCGCGCCACTTCCGACCAGTTCGGAAAAAAGAGGATTTTTTCCGCCGCGACGCCCTTTTCCCGCGCTTTATTCATCATGGAGCGAGAGATGGTCGAAACATTATCAACGTTACGCAGCGCGCTGCGTTCAAAGGCCGTCGCTAACCGCGCTACGCTGCCGCGCTTGCCTTTTCCCGCCATTCCTAAGCCGAGCATGGCGTCCACTTCGTAATCCTGAATATGCAGTACGGTACGCGCGCCGGAGAGTGTCGCCAGCAGGCGCATTCCCGGCGTACAAAAGAGCGTCGGTACAACGCCGATAATCCGATCCGGCTTCCAGCGACGCTGCGCCATCAGTGGGAAAAAACTGCTCAATGCAAAGCTCCCCAGATGAAGCAGTCGTTTTAAGGTGGAGGGCTGTTTCGGCACATACAGCGGGCAGCGCCAGACGGTAGCCTCGCCCTCTTCCCGGCGATAGCGCCAGGCGGAATAGCGCTCGCCGACCTTCCACTGCGGGTAGTACGGCGGCGCAGTAATGACCCGCACCTCATGGCCTTCCCGCGCCATCCACGCCACCATTTCGCCGGTATATTTGCCGATACCGGTCAGTTCCGGTGAATAGTTAATGCCATAGACCAGGATCTTCATAGGCCCACCGCCGGCGCGTCAGGAGAGAAGTAGGCCCGACTGTTCTCATGAACATTGTCGCTTGCCAGAAGCTGTTCCGGCGTCAGCCAGCGGTAACTGCCATGCTGGGTATCAGGCAGGCGTAAATCGCTCTCCGCCACGCGCAGACGAAAGCCGAGCACGATGTAGTGGGTTGAAAAATCCTCACCGGAAAAGTTGTCGTCATAGAAGTGCTGCCAGACGCCATAAAACGTCCCTGCCGCCAGCGGCAGACGCACGCCCAGTTCCGCCTGCGTCAGGCGTGCAAAGGCGGCCTCCAGCGTTTCGTCTTTGCACACCCGCCCCCCCGGCACAAACCAGTAGCCCTGCGCCGGACGGTTGAGACGCTGGCCCAGTAAAATTTCCCCCTGGCCGTTTTCCACAATGAAATCGAGGGAGATGAGGGGCGTGGTCCGCACCACGGCGGCGAAATCTTCCTGACGTAAAAACATTGTCACCCCCGGAACCGTTGCTGATTCTCAAGGAACCACTGGTAAGTACCGGCAAGCCCTGCCTCCAGTGAAATTTCGTGATACCAGCCAAGCTGATGCAGGCGCGTGACGTCGAGCAATTTACGCGGCGTGCCGTCCGGCTTCGCGGCGTCGAACACCACCCGGCCCTGGTAACCCACCACCTTTGCGATAGTCTGCGCCAGTTCGCGGATAGTGCAGTCCACGCCAGTGCCGACGTTAATGTGCGACAGCATCGGGTCGGTGTTCTCCTGCCACACTTCGCGCGCCAGCTCCATCACGTGAATACTGGCCGCCGCCATATCGTCAACGTGCAGAAATTCACGCATCGGCGTGCCGCTGCCCCACACCACCACCTCCGGCGCGTGGCTCTGCGCAGCCTCATGAAAGCGGCGCAGCAGCGCCGGGATCACATGTGAATTGTCCGGATGGAAATTGTCATGCGGGCCGTACAGGTTGGTTGGCATCACCGAACGGTAGTCGCGACCGTACTGCCGGTTGTAGGACTCGCACAGTTTAATCCCGGCGATCTTGGCGATGGCATACGGCTCGTTGGTCGGCTCCAGCGTCCCCTGCAGCAGCTCGCTTTCCGCCATCGGCTGCCTTGCCAGTTTCGGATAGATACAGGACGAACCGAGAAACAGCAGTTTGTTCACGTTGTGCAGGTGCGCGGCGTGAATAATGTTGCTCTCTATCATCATGTTTTCATAAATAAAATCCGCCGGATACGTGTTGTTGGCGACAATGCCGCCCACTTTCGCCGCCGCCAGATAAACCTGGTCGATACCCGCCCCGGCAAAGAACGCCTGTACCGCACGCCCGTCGAGCAGATCCAGCTCATCGCGGGTGCGCAGCACCAGCTCCACGTCGCCGCGCTGCGCAAGCTGCCGTACAATGGCGGAGCCCACCATCCCGCGATGGCCCGCCACAAAAATTCGTTGCTTATTCATTCTCAGGACTCCAGCGCGATGGCCACCTCGTAACCGTGAGATTTCAGCAGTGAGTGTTTTTTCGCGGCCTCCAGATCGTTCGCCACCATCTCGGAGACCATCTCCGACAGGGTGATTTCCGGTTTCCAGCCCAGTATCTCATGCGCTTTGGACGGGTCGCCCAGCAGGGTTTCCACTTCCGCCGGACGGAAATAACGCGGATCAACGGCCACAATCACATCCCCCGGTTTCACGCCCGGCGCATCGTGTCCGGTAACGGATACCACGATCCCTTTCTCATTAATGCCTTCGCCTTCAAAGCGCAGTTTTATCCCCAGTTGCGCCGCCGCCAGCTCCACAAACTGGCGCACGGAATACTGCACGCCGGTGGCAATCACGAAATCTTCCGGCTGCTCCTGCTGTAACATCATCCACTGCATCCGCACGTAATCTTTCGCATGGCCCCAGTCGCGCAGCGAGTCCATGTTGCCGAGATACAGGCAGGACTCCAGTCCCTGCGCGATATTGGCGATGGCGCGGGTGATCTTACGGGTGACGAAGGTTTCGCCGCGACGCGGGGACTCATGGTTAAACAGAATGCCGTTACAGGCGTAAATACCGTAGGATTCACGGTAGTTGACGGTGATCCAGTAGGCGTACAGTTTCGCCACCGCATAGGGGGAACGCGGGTAGAACGGCGTGGTCTCTTTCTGCGGAATTTCCTGCACCAGCCCGTACAGTTCAGAGGTGGAGGCCTGGTAGAACCGCGTTTTCTTTTCAAGACCGAGGAAGCGGATCGCCTCCAGCAGGCGCAGCGTGCCCATCGCATCCACATCGGCGGTATATTCCGGCGACTCAAACGACACCGCCACGTGGCTCATCGCGCCCAGGTTGTAGACCTCATCCGGCTGCACTTCCTGTAAAATGCGGGTCAGGTTGGAGGCGTCGGTCAGGTCGCCATAATGCAGATGAAATTTCGGGTTGCAGCTGTGCGGGTCCTGATAAATATGGTCCACGCGCTCGGTATTAAACGATGACGCGCGGCGCTTGATACCATGCACCTCATACCCTTTTTCCAGCAGAAATTCTGCCAGGTAAGACCCATCCTGTCCGGTTACGCCAGTAATGAGAGCGACTTTTGACATTTTCATTTCCTCAAATAGTCCCGTTAGGGAGTAACTTTCTGAACGCGCTGGCGCGTTACCACTGCGGGATTGCCCCGACAAATCGCATTTGCCGGTAATGATTTAAATACGCTGCTGCGCGCGCCGACGACGGTGCCATGACCTATCGTCACGCCGGGCGCGACAAAAACATCGGTCGCCAGCCAACATTTTTCGCCAATAACAATCGGCGCGGCGTTAATATCGAAATGGGCGCTGGTATAATCATGGCTACCGGTACACAAATACCCTTTTTGTGAAATGACCGCATGTGCGCCAATATTAATTTCACCCAACGTATATAACACAGCGTCGTCGCCTACCCAGGCATAATCGCCGACGGTTAATTTCCACGGATAGGTAATTTTTACTGACGGTCGAATAACCACATTCTTTCCAATTTTGGCGCCAAACAGACGCAGCAAAAAGGCTCGCCAGCGATACAATATTTGCGGCGATCCGGCGAATAATGTCGCCTGTACCGCCCACCATAATTGTACTTTTAGCGCATTAGCGCCGCGGAACCCTTTCGGCACCGTAAAGCCGCTAAGATCCTGCATAATAACTCCCGGTGATTAGACTTTGTTATACCGCGCTTTTGTTTTACCCGTCGTTTTCAGACGTAATAAATAGGATAATTGCGCCCAAAATCCTGGCACACGTAATATTTTTCGCTGTACGTTTTTTGCATCCTGACATAATTCCAGATTATTCGAGGTTGACACGCCGCCCATCGAAAACTCAGATACCAGTCCGTTAATTCGCCGAAAAGGATAGCCTGCTTTATAGAGACGGGCTGCCAGCGCATAATCTGAAGAGACATGATATTGCAGATCATAAGGATACTTTTTTAACGCTGCCGTCGGGAAAAATATCGCCTGATGGCTGGCTGGCAAACTATGGTAGATATAATACCCGGGTTTAGCCTTCCGGCGTATTTTATGCCCGCCGCCGAAATCCAGCAGCGCGTCGCCAATATACATCGCCTCGCCCTTTTGTCGCGCCAGTTGGCGGACAAACAGCGCGGCATCATCATGGAACGCATCACCGGAATTAAGAAACAGGGTATAGCGCCCCTGCGCCAGCGCAATGCCTTTGTTCATGGCATCATAAATACCGCGATCCTTTTCACTGATAAAACGCAGGTTAAACTCACCGTGACGTTTTTGCAGAAATTCGCGCGTGCCGTCCTCCGAACCGCCATCCACTACGATCCATTCAAATGACAGGCCCGGATCGCGCGCCAGATTGCGCAGCGAGCGCCAGGTTTTTACCACCCCTTCGTAATTGCGAAAGGCGACGGTAACGACGCTTAAAAACATGCCACCACCTCGTTATGAAATTTTTAACGCCTTGCGCAAAATGAACGGACAGACGATTAAAAAAGCATATTCCGGGCTAAATATTGAACCGGTAAAAAACAGCGACACCGGCGTAAAAAGATAGAGCTGCACCCGAAAATTACGATTATCGCCAAACGCATTTAGCGCCATTTTTAAAACTTTCCCCATATACCACAGCGTCATTAGCACTGCGAACCAGGAAAAATAAATAATCAGTAGATACAATCCATTGTCTATGGTTTTCCCGACATCCGCACCGTTAAAGATTCCGAATGATGCGACATATTCATAAAGTGAGCCAAATCTGACTACACCATCAATATGGGTCAAGGAATATCCGACCATGACTAACGGGCCCACAATACGATAATAAGAAGATGAGCCTTCCGTCCCTAAATCGCCAAGTCGTGTCGCGATATAAGGAAATGCAATAATTACCCCAACCAAAAACAGGGTTAATGAGACCAGCGCCAGTGGAAGTTTTTTCTTTATCGCATCCTTATTCAAATATTGGAACGCCCACTCCAGAAGGTAAAACAGGATAAAGGTCATTACCCCTGAAAATGATCCTGATAATATTATCCCTGCCAGAATCATAGCATCGCTTTTCGGTGTTTTGATACCAAACTGTTTGATGCTCAGCCAAATTGAGATTAGTGCCAAAGCGAAAAATGCCGGTTCAAAATAAAGCGCAGTGGTACGCTTACCGCCAAATTTTATGAAGTTCAGTACGTAGCTATTACTGTAAATGAGATATTTCGAAATTCCTTCCATAATACTGCTGCCGCCGGTAAGGATAATTTGCGCCATCTCAACCGCGGCGAGCGCGACCACTATACCCACCACCAGATAAAAAAAACGTAAAATCTTTCGGTGGTTATGCGCGGAAATGGTTTTGAATCGGATACTCCAGACCATCCCGATAATGACCACAATATAGACAAACAGCATCGTGGATGTGACATATTTACCGGCATTCAGCGACTGGCCGAACAGGAAGTTAAATGCCGTAAGCCCCGCGCCGATGCCTAAGGCAATCATCAATTTTTTTACGCTAATGCGTTCCACAAATAACAGCAGCAACAGCGGTAAAAAAGTGACGATGGTAATGGGAAAGCTTTCCCCCAGTTGGGCAATCTTGACATTGACCAGTAGGTAGATCAGCGGCAGCAGCAGGTAGCTACAGATTCTGATAGAACGAGACATACTCCTCCAGCATCTGTTGACCGCTGTACGCGACGCGGCTACGCATACGAAAGGCGTCCAGCGTGGCGCCAAATACCGCCTGAGCAATCTCTGGCTTACGCCGCTGCGCCAGGCGCAGTACATCTGTAGCGGCAAAGGTCTGGCCGCCGGATTTCGCCAGCACCTCCTGCGCCGCCTCGCTGTGGGTGGCGATCACCGGTACGCCGATCGAGAGCGCTTCACATAAGATCAGCGGATAGTTATCGACCCGCGAGCTAAAGACCAGCGCGTCCATCTCATTGAGCGCGCTCATTAATTTGCGCTTATCGGTTTCAAAACCGTGATTAACAACGTTTTGGCCGGTAAAAGGCGAAAATTTACCGAAGGTGTGCAGTTCAATTTTTTCGCCCAGCGCCATCATGTCGTGTACCAGACGCTGGTCAGTTTTGCCGTCGTAACGCAAGTCATGCGCCACAATGGCGATCCGCGGTTTGCCCGGATTCAGCGGCACAGGTGATAGTTGCGCGAGAATCGCCTCGGTCGCCAGATCGATACCGTTGTTAATCACCCGGCAGAGTCCCGCGCCATAAACGCTGTTAAAGGCCTCGGCCACATGCTGGCTCGGCGAAATAAACTGGCAGCCCAGCCGCAGCATGTCCCGAAAGCGCTGACGTTTGCCGCCAATAAGCTGGTGCGCCCGATCCACCCTGACCGGCGGATAATTGCTTAGGGTCGGACATTTTTGGCAGCCGCTTTTCCAGCCCTCGCAACCGTCGGTGAAGGCGCAACGCCCGGTGACGCTCCAGTGATCGTGCAGCGTCCAGACCAGCGTGACGTCCGGTTTTTGCGCTTTGACTTTTTCGCAAAACGTCACGATATCCGCCAGGTTTAGCCAGTAACTGTGGAGAACATGAAAATGCAGCACCAGCGGGCCGGATGTCTGGATAACCGTGCGGTAAAGATTGTCGAGATTGCCAAACAGATCGCGATTCAGGAAACGAAATAGCGCGATATTGGCGATTGCCGTGCCGCGCGGCGTCTGTTTTATCACCTGCGGATAGCGGTGGTGACTGACGCTTTTTTTTCCGCCTTTGCCATAACCATAAACAAAATGCGACGTCAGCCCTTTTTGCAGCGCCCGCAGATGAAGATCTAACGCCACTCCCGCCGCGCCGCCTTCCGCCAGCCGTACATTAAATTGCAGAATATTCATGTGCTGACCTTCACCCGTGCTTTTTCTCCCACCACCAGCGCATGGTCCGGAATACTGTCAAGCACCACGCTACCCGCGCCAATCGTGACGTGATTACCAATAGTAATATCGCCAAGCAGAATGACGTTCGCCCCCAGCTCAACGCCGTGACCAATCACCGGGCAAGCCAGGCTGTCCGCGCCGCGATTGCCGATGGTGACGCCGTGGCGAATGGTAAAATCGTCGCCGGCGACGACGTGTTTATTGATCACTACCGCGTAACCATGATGGATAGTGAACCGCCGACCAATGGTCGCGGCGGCCTGGATTTCATACCCGAACAGGCATTCCGTGATCACGCGATACAGCACCAGCACCGGCGCGGCCCACAGATTATTCAGCACATTCTTTTTGCGCCAGATGGAACAAAAATGAGCGATACGGTAGGCCAGCACCATGCAACAGGGGCGTAAGCTCCAGCTATTCGCGCGTAAGTCTTCCAGCATCGTTATCGCCCCCGCAGCCCGGCCGCCAAGCGTTTGCTGTTACGCACGGAGAGCAACGTCAGCAACGTGCGCCAGGTCATTCGCTTATTGCGAATTTGGTACAGCGTAAAAAGCTGGTATTTTTTGCTGGCGCGATCGAATTTATCTTTGTGCTTACGATAAAAATGGAAATAGCCGGAGAACTTTTTCGGCGAAGAGGTAATCTGTATCTCGCCGTGGTTGATATGTAAAATTTGCGTCGCCTCTTCGACTTTCCACGGTTCGCCATACTCCACCACCATGCGCAGAAAAATGTCGTAATCCTGCGCCGCCTTGAGTTCGGTATCGAACAAACACGCTTTAAAACGCCAGGCCCAGGTAAAAACCTGATTGCCAATAATATTGCGCTTGTAGAACAAGCGGCGCGAATAAGGGGATTTCGGATACAGCGGCAGGCTGGCAGGCTGAGAGTAGACCTCGCCCTCACACACATAGTCGTTGGCATACAAAAAGGCGTGCGTAGTCAACTGGTGTTTATGGGCCAGAAACACGCTCAGACGGTTTGGCGTCCATTCATCGTCATCATCAATACCGGTAATGTAGTGTCCTTGCGCCTGCATAATGGCCTGGTTGCGAACCGCGCAGGCGCCGGTATTCCTGGCGTTATGGGTATAACGGACGCGCGGGTCGTTCAGCTCCTCAACAAATTGTTGTAGCTGCTGATAAGACGAGGAGCAATCATCCACGATGATCATCTCCCAGTGACGGTAGTCCTGACGTAGTACTGATTTAATCGCCCGGATAGCCAACTGCTGCCTGTTCCAGGTTGGCATATAAATTGAGATCAGCGGATTGTCTGTTGTCATGCTTATTCCCCAGATAGTTTTGCCGCATGGCGCTACGCTTGTCCGGCCTACAGTCACAGGCCGCGCCATCCGGCACGCCTTATTTTTTATTTGGAATCTGACTGGTATTCATACTCGTAATAGCCATAATCCTGGTAACCCGTCGCCCGGCGGAAAATGGAGTTGAGAATGACGCCTTTGACCTGAATGCCATTCTGGTCAAAACGGCTCAGACTGGTTTCCACCTCTTTTAAGGTGTTGACGGCATAACGCGCCACCATCAGCGTTGTCCCGACGTGACGACCCACAATCGCGGCGTCCGTCACGGCCAGAATCGGCGGCGTGTCGATTAATACCAGGTCGTAGCGGCTGCTTGCCCAGGCGATCAGCTCGCCGAAGCGCTCGCTCATCAGCAGTTCCGATGGATTAGGCGGCACCTGACCGCGCGGAATAAGATCAAAATTAGCAATCGCCGTGGGTTTCGCGCAGGAGGCTATCTCACCTTTGCCCGCCAGAATGTCAGATAAGCCGTCCACGTTATTGGTGCCGAGCAGTTCATGGGTGTAGCCCTTGCGCATATCGCAGTCGATCAGTAATACCCGTTTATGCGTCTGGCTGATGACGGCCGCCAGGTTGGCGCAAACAAAGGTTTTACCGATAGAGGGGCTGACGCCTGTGAGCATGAGTACATTATTTTGCGCCTGCATCATGGCGAAATGCAGGCTGGTGCGCAGGCTGCGAATCGCCTCAATCGCCAGATCGGTCGGATTGCCCACCGCCAGCAGTTGGCTCTGCTTGTAACGCTTAATCCCTTTAATGGTTTTGACGCTATCGCGCGCTTTTTGCCATTCCGACAGCGGAATACTGGCATAGACGCTGATCCCGTGCTCCTCCAGCGCCTGCGGGCTTTCGATACCGCGATTAAACAGCGAGCGCAGCAGCACGCCGACAATCGATAACATTAATCCCAGAATAATGCTGCCGAGAATAATCAACGCCTTTTTCGGCTTCAGCACGCCCGGCTGGGTAATCGCCGGGTCAACGATGCGCACATCGCCAACGGTGCTGGCTTCGGTGATTTTCAGCTCCTGCTGTTTATTAAGCAGTTGCATATAAACCTGCTGGCCGGACTCCACATCGCGGGTCAAACGCACAATCTCCTGCTGGGTTTTCGGCATTGCCGTCACCCGCCCGTTCAGTTTGGCTTTTTCATCTTCCAGCGCTTTACGTTTTTCCAGCAGGGTGCGGTAAGCCGGATGCGCTTTGGTAAAGAGCTTGGAAATTTCCGCCTCTTTAAACGTCAACTCATTCAACTGGGCGTCGATATTAACCATCGAATCGAGCACCGCCTTCGCCTCCAGCGGTAAATCCACCGAGTCTTTATCCTGGCGGAAAACGTTTAGCTTGTTTTCCGCCACATCCAGACGGCTGCGGACTTCCGGCAGTTGTTTTGCCAGAAACGCCAGGCTCTTCCCCGCCTCTTCAGATTTTCGCGCAATATCCTGTTGCAGATAGTTACGGGTAATACTGTTGAGAATGTCGCGGATCTGGTCGCGATCCTCTCCCGTGAACGTCAGGCTCAGAACGCCGGTATCTTTGCCGGTTTCCGTTACGGTGAGGTTATTTTGCAGGTTATTAATCATGCCAAGCGTTGAGAATTTACTCACCGTAAATTCTGTATCAGGACGGGCGTCAATCGCCTCTACCCGCATCGTCACGCCGTCTTTATTGAGTGGCTGGCCCACAACGCCCTGCGCGCTAAATCCGCCGTCGCTAACCAACTGATAACGTTTGTCGCCCAGCACTTTGAGGGTGAAGATCTGTCCGCTCATCGTCTCTGGTCGGGTGAATGTCGTGACTTTCACCATTTCATTGTGACGCCCCATCAGCCGTTCCCACCCGGCGCCAAAGAGCGGAAAAGTGTTTTTGGTGACGGCAATATCCAGATCAAGATCGTCAACGGTCTTCCCCAGCACCAGGCGCGATCGAATGAGCTGAATTTCCGCATCGGAAGCCGGCGGCTTATTCGCTAATGCGCTGTTGATATCCTGTACCAGCGAATTACCGGCGTTTTGTTCAATCTGCACCAGCGCATCGGCGCTATAGATGGGCGTGGCGAAGAACGTATAAATTACCGCGCACAGCGCAAATATGGCCGTCGTCCCCAACACCCACCAACGCGCTTCAATCACCGTTCCGACCAGACGCCCGATATCGATTTCATCGCTACCCGTAGCCGCCGCAGATTGTTTTACTTTTTCTGTCATGGTTTTCCCTGCTCTGCATTCAGTGCCTGCGCCCACTGGCGGGCAGACCTTTCCAGTAATGTGTACACCGCCTCAAACGCATCGCGGCTTTTGCGATACGGGTCCGGTATTTCACGCTCGCTGTCCCAGTGACCAAACAGCATTACCTTGCCGCGCATTTCCGGCGCAATGTCGCACAGGGCGGCGATGTGACGTTTCTCCATCGTCAGAATCAGGTCATATTCCCGGCACAGACGCGCGGAAATTTGCCTTGCGCAGTGATTTTCCAAAGACAGATCGTGGGCGCTCGCCACGCTCGCCGCTGCAGGATCGGCGCCTTTGCCGACCAGCGCGCCTAACCCGGCGGACGCTACCGTCAGCGAAGGATGAAAGCGCTTTAGCAAACGTTCTGCCGTCGGGGAACGGCAAACATTCCCCACACAGACCACTAAGATTTTGTTAAACATAACGATTACCAGGAATGAATGTCGCTGGCCGTATCCGTCATATAACGGACACCGCTAATGGTCGGCAGCAACTGATTGATCAGACGGTTCCAGCGAGCAACCGGCGCGGTCGTGACGTACACCACATCGTAAGGCTGAAGTCGGAATTCCGTCGCCATCACTAATGACGTGGCGTCAGACATATCAAGCTGGTAGATATTGGCGATCTTGCCGCCGCGTTCCCCCTCGCCTTTCAACGGAC
This sequence comes from Salmonella sp. 32070601201500089SM, assembly GCF_017573605.1. Lineage (NCBI taxonomy): Bacteria > Pseudomonadati > Pseudomonadota > Gammaproteobacteria > Enterobacterales > Enterobacteriaceae > Salmonella > Salmonella sp. 32070601201500089SM. The sequence continues at coordinate 145,967 of NZ_JAGETK010000003.1, read as the reverse complement.
GAATCACAAAAATGCCGCTGGCGTTGGAGGTGGTCAGATCGATGCCTTCCGCATTGCCCAATGCTTCGGTGAGCGTCATGCCGCTGAAATCCATTTTGAGGGTGCTCTGTTTTTTCACTTCGCCCATGACAAAGACTTTCAGATCGTCATTGCGCGGCACATACAGAATGTCGCCAGGGTAGAGCAAGCGGTTCTGACTAAGATCGCCATTTTGCATCAGCGCCTGTAGCGAAATGCGCTGTTCTTTGCCGTTGTGCGTCAACACGACGTTGCGCCAGTCCGCCATATCGGTCAGGCCGCCCGCAGCGTTAATCGCATCCAGGACGGTTAGCGGTACGTTAGTAATGGCCTGCTGACCGGATTTATTCACCTGGCCGGAGATATACGCTTTTTGCGAGCGGAAAGCGGCGATATTGACATCCACCTGTGGGTCCGCGATGTACTTCGCTAAACGCCCGGTAATATCGCTGCGAATCTCTGACAAAGTTTTACCGACGACGCTAACCTTGCCAATGTAGGGATAAAACATGGTGCCGTCCGGCTGTACCCAGTTGCCGGTATCGCTTGAGCTACGGTACTGGCCCGCTGGCGTGGTCAATTCCGGGTGATCCCAGACGGTGACATTCAGCACATCGCCAGGCCCGACGCGATACTGATAGCTGGCGATCTCCTGGTCCAGCGACATATTCGGTTGCGCGACATTGGGCCGCGGGCGTAATTGCTCAACCAACCGTGGCGTCAGCGGATACACATTGACCATCCGGTCGAGATCAAAGTCAGCGTCTTGCTGTTTGATCACATCTTTCCCCATCGTAGACATATTGCTGCCCGGAAGTACTGTGCAACCACTTATCAAGCTGAGCGACGCCAATAATGGCATCAATTTCATTTTGGATTTCATCATTGATTATTTATCACTTTGGCAGAGTCATTATCCTGTGCAATTTAAATAGCGGCTTCGTCCGTGCACATTTACCTTGCAGTTAATAGCAGAGAAAATTAACTGGCATCATTCTGAAAAAAAATCAATTCATCCGCAGGCTATTGACAGAATAATAAAGGCTTATATTCAGGCTTTCAGGCACGCTACCGCCCCTGGCTTCTTAGCTACCAATATACTGATTATTCTAAATTTTCGCATTCCCCTCCGATTTCATCCTCGTTCAGATAAAAATCTTCAGCGAAATAAAGGTTACGTATTAATAGTTTTCTCGATATCGTGACAGGATATTTAAGCGCGCTATCTTAATCCTGCAAGAATTGTTGCAGCTAACCTAATGACAGGCAAGGTAACAAACCCGCCATTCTATATTTTTAAGATTAATATTAAATGAATTAACAGATGATTTTAGGATTTTATTGATGTTGACAATATTTATTTACTCCACTCCACCTGCGATATTTCCTAAATATATTCTTGACATTATTTAGTTTCTGACAGAAACATTACGGCTATTTTAAAGTTATTTTATAGCCGCGTAACAAAGATAAATTGCGCTGCGGCATTGCATTTTTCCGCCGTATTATCCATGATCGAATTGTGACAATTGTCATATTACAGAAGGTATTGCTCTTACTATGGAATGGATTGCCGATCCGTCAATCTGGGCCGGACTGGTAACGTTAATCGTTATCGAACTTGTTCTCGGCATTGATAACCTGGTCTTTATTGCCATCCTCGCTGAAAAACTACCGCCGGGGCAGCGCGACCGCGCGCGCATTACCGGCCTGATACTGGCGATGATCATGCGCCTGCTGCTGCTGGCGTCAATCTCGTGGCTGGTCACCTTGACTAAGCCGCTTTTTAGCGTACAGGCGTTAAGCTTTAGCGCCCGCGATCTGATTATGCTGTTCGGCGGCTTCTTCCTGCTCTTTAAAGCCACCATGGAGCTCAACGAACGGCTGGAAGGGAAAGATAGCGCCAACCCTACCCAGCGTAAGGGGGCGAAATTCTGGGCGGTGGTCGCGCAAATCGTGGTGCTGGACGCTATCTTTTCTCTCGACTCCGTGATTACCGCCGTGGGGATGGTCGATCACCTGGCGGTCATGATGGCGGCCGTGATAATCGCCATTAGCCTGATGCTGCTCGCCAGCAAGTCACTGACCCGATTTGTGAACAACCATCCCACCATTGTCATTTTGTGTCTTAGCTTCCTGCTAATGATCGGCTTTAGCCTGGTGGCGGAAGGGTTTGGTTTCCACATTCCGAAAGGGTATCTGTACGCGGCTATCGGCTTCTCGGTGATGATCGAGGCGCTCAACCAACTGGCTATTTTTAACCGCCGCCGTTTTCTTTCCGCTAACCATACGCTGCGCCAGCGCACAACGGAGGCCGTGATGCGGCTGATTAGCGGTAAAAAAGAGGATGCCGAACTGGATGCGGAAACCGCCGCGATGCTGGCAGACCATGACGACAGCCAGATTTTTAATCCGCAGGAGCGCAGGATGATTGAGCGGGTGCTGAATCTCAACCAGCGCACCGTAAGTAGTATCATGACGTCGCGTCACGATATCGAGCATATCGATCTCAACGCGCCGGAAGCGGAAATCCGCGCTCTGCTGGAAAAGAACCAGCATACGCGTCTGGTCGTGACGGGTGAAAATGAACAGGAAGATTTACTCGGCGTCGTCCACGTCATCGATCTGTTGCAACAATCGCTGCGCGGCGAACCGCTCAACCTGCGGGCGCTGATTCGCCAACCGCTGGTTTTCCCGGAAACATTGCCGCTGCTGCCTGCGCTGGAGCAGTTCCGTAACGCCAGAACCCATTTTGCCTTTGTCGTAGATGAGTTTGGCTCGGTTGAAGGCATTGTGACATTAAGCGATGTCATGGAGACTATCGCCGGTAATCTGCCGAATGAAGTCGAGGAAATTGACGCCCGCCACGATATTCAGAAGAACCCGGACGGTTCCTGGACAGCAAACGGCCATATGCCGCTGGAGGATTTGGTGCAGTACGTGCCGCTACCGCTGGATGAAAAACGGGAATACCATACGATTGCCGGATTATTGATGGAATATTTGCAGCGCATACCGCAAACCGGTGAAGAGGTTCCGGTGGGCGATTATTTGCTGAAAACATTGCAGGTAGAAAGCCATCGAGTGCAGAAAGTGCAGTTAATTCCGCTGCATAACGGCGAGCCAGACCAGGAGATGTAACATCTGTTCGCCTGCCCCGGCCTGCTTACCAGGCAGGCCGGAGGCGCGTTAGCCTTGCCATCCGGCTCTGCCCTTTGGCCAAAAACTACAGCTTATCCAGCAGTTTCTTCACATCTTTACCATTGCGGGTATCTTTATTGCGCTCCGCCCAGTCGTTGAGCCGACGCTTCGCCTCATCCTGTAAATGCTTACGCAATAACTGATCCACTTGCAGGGTATAGTTCAGCTCCTGCCACTTGCCATAGACGCGCAGCGGCACCGGCGTCTCTTTCAGGAAGGTGATCAGGTTGCTATCGCCGTTCCAGCCGCCCAGCACACGCAGATTAAATTGCGTATCACAGCTCTGCTTAACCAGGTCCAGCGTTCCGCTGCCGGTTAACGCCAGCATAGAAGATTGCCCGACCATGTCGTCGAGCGTCAGCGTGCCCTTATTTAGCGTCAGATCGGTCGTGAAGCGATCCAGTCGGGTCGCGTTGTCCATATTTTCCTGCGACTGCTGCGCGTCGCCGCCGCTTCGCTCTACGGCCTGCTGCACCAGTTGCTGGAAATTCATTCCTTCGAGGCGCGTATTGCTCATGTCAACATGCGCTTTTCCTTTCCAGCTGTGGCGAAATGCCTCCGCGTCAATATCCGCCCCGGAGAAATCGCCAACCAGCGACATCTTACCGGTCAGGCTAATCGGATAATTGAAGGCTTTCAGGATAGTCCCAATCTCAACATGGTTAAGGCGAGGGTGGAACTCGATGCGTGGACTGGCGGTGCGGGCGTCAAGCGTGCCGGGCAGCGACATCTCTCCGTCGGCCAGTTTCCCCTGCAACTCGGTAATATCCAGCAATCCGGCCTGATTAGACATCTTCGTCGAAACCTGGGTAAAGTCCATTCCCCGCCAGCGAACTGAATCCGCCTGTAAAGCAATCTCCGCCGTAAAGCTTTGCAGCCCCTGATAAGGCGGCGCACCAACACGCGACGCGATAACTGGCCTGGTCAGGGGGAGCGTATTTTGCCCCTGCGACACCGCGCCGCCCGTCTGAGCCACGGCGCTATGATGCGGCAACAGGTTGTCCAGATTAAGCTTGCTGGACTGGAGGTCAATTTGCCATTCCGGCTGCTCCGCCAGCGTTACCTGAACGTGTCCGGTCAGAGAACTGTCATTCGCCGTTAAATTTAAGTGGTTAAATGAAAGACGTTTTTGCGCCTCCTGCCACTGCGCCTGCAGCTGTCCCTGCCCCTCAATCCCCTGCGCCGGTAAATCCGCGCCCTGCAATTGCCAGCGCAGTTGCTCAATACCCGCGGTTAAGTTATGCGGATAATCGGAAGCATCCACCGTTCCGCTAAACGATAAAGCAAGATCCCGCTGATCGCGGTTCACGCGTCCCGAAAAATCAAACGTGCCGCGATGCTCGGCATCTTGTTCCATATTCAGACGAATATCGCGCACCGTGACCTGATCATCATTTTCATGCTGGAAAACCAGCACGCTGTCGGCAACGCGCAGGCTACGAATATCAAACGACCAGCCGCGATCTTCCGCTACATCCGGCAAGGTATTATCTTTCGGCGCGACCGGCGCATCATCACTGCGTACCGCTTCCGTTTGCGGCGTCAATTGAATCACCCCGCCTTTCAGCATCACCTGCTTAACATGAAGCTGATGACTCAACAGCGGCCATAAAGCGACATCCAGGCGCATATTGTCAGCCCGCACCAGCGGTTCGCTGGCGCCTCGCGCCGTTAGCGTCATTCGCCCGGAAAGGATGCTGAGTTGCGGCCATACGTGCCAGCGCAGCGGCCCGTCCAGTTGCAACTGATATTCACTACGCGCGGCAACCTGCTGCACCATATAGGCGCGGAAATCATTCGGATTGACCAACAATACCAACGCAGAGAATCCGGCCACCAGCACGACCAGGAGAATCATCAGCGTCGTCAGAAATCGTCTCATGCTACCCTCAATGGACCGGCAGTATTGCGCCGAATGGCTCAGTCTTTATCAATCCGGCTGGCAACAGCGCCCTGCTGATCGCGATATTTGGCATCCTGACGGCGGTTATAAGGCCGCGCCGCCGGGCCGGACAGCGGCTCAAAGCTCAGCGCGCCGATGAGCATACCCGGACGCAACGCCAGCGGCAGCTTCCCGGAGTTGTAAAACTCAAGCACAATGCAGCCCGACCAGCCGGGATCAATACGGTGCGCCGTCACATGCACCATCAGCCCCAGACGCGCCAGCGAGGAACGACCATCCAGCCAGCCCACTAAATCCGGCGGCAGGGTAACGGATTCAAAGGTGACAGCCAGCGCCAACTCGCCCGGATGCAGATAAAATGCCTCGCCGTCCGGCAAAACGATTTCATCGCTCATCACGCGATCCAGCGCCGCGCTGACCTCGTCTTTCGGCCCGCTCAGATCGATAAACGCCGCCGTATGGCCACGGAAGGTTCGAAATTTATTGCCAAGACGTACATCGACCGTCGCGCCGTTAATGCGCTCTACGGGAGGTCGCGGGGTGATAGACAAACGGCCTTCATCCAGCCAGGCTTCAATATCTCGGTCGCATAAACGCATGGCACTTTCTCCTTTCGCGCATCAAGCCCTTAAATCAAGCATATCAAGGGCTAACCAGGTTATCACTGAACGGTACACAATTCGCCAGATTTATTCAAAGAACTGGCTGATTTTCGCTTTCAGAATATCAATAGCGATGCGGTTTTTACCGCCGCGCGGCACGATAATATCCGCATATTGTTTGGAAGGCTCAATAAATTGCAGGAACATCGGACGCACCGTTTTCTGATATTGCGCCATCACCGAATCCATTGAGCGACCACGCTCGTTCACATCGCGTTTGATACGGCGCATCAAACAGATATCCAGCGGCGTATCGACAAAAATAGAGAAGTTCATCTCTTCACGCAAACGCGCGTCGGTCAGTAACAGAATACCTTCAAGAATAATCACCTTCTTCGGTTCTACGCGAACCGTTTCCTGCATACGGGTATGCTCAACATAACTGTATACCGGTAATTCAATCGCCGAACCGCGCTTGAGCGCCTGAAGATGCTGAAATAGCAGGCTGTGATCCATCGCATTCGGATGGTCATAGTTAGTTTTTACGCGTTCTTCCATCGACAGATGGCTTTGATCTTTGTAATAACTGTCTTCGGGAATAACGCCAATATGTTCGTCACCCACTTGTTCACGCAATTCGCGGTAAAGGGTACTGGCAATAAGACTCTTGCCGGAAGCCGATGCGCCAGCGATACCGATAATGACGCACTGATGAGACTGATCAGTCATAAATTTAGCGACCTGATTAACCTGGATGTAAGGAAGGGGGGCGCCGAAACGCCAAACGCGGCAATTATAGGGATTTCAGCAGCGCGATACCAGTCCGGCGCTATGCCACGGTGAATTTGTTGGCGGCGCATTCGACGTCGCGACGTAAAAGCGTTCAGTTTTAACGCGGACAGCAGATTTATCGACCCGTCTGGAGGAGGAATACGCCGGGAGCCACAATTTATATTCAGCCAGCGTATAAATCATTACGCGTTTATACTAGCATAATCACAGAGTAAACTGACGCGTCCGGTATTCCGCGACGTTACCGGCGATTCGGATAGAGTGGTAATGAGTAAACCATCCCAACATGTTTTCGTTACCGTCCCCCACCCGCTATTGCGTCTGGTCAGTTTAGGCCTGGTCGCGTTTGTCTTTACGCTCTTTTCGCTCGTATTATCGCGTGTCGGCACCCAACTCGCGCCGCTGTGGTTCCCCACCTCCATTATGATGGTCGCGTTTTACCGCCATGCGGGCCGTCTGTGGCCTGGGATCGCGGTCGCCTGCTCGCTCGGCAGCATCGGCGCCTCCCTGACTTTATTTCCTGCCGCCTCGCTTAACTTTAGCTGGACGGCAATAAATATTATCGAGGCGGCCACTGGCGCGATACTGCTGCGAAAACTGCTCCCCAGCTACAACCCCTTACAAAATTTGAATGACTGGTTTCGTCTGGCTATCGGCAGCGCCGTGATTCCGCCGCTACTCGGCGGCCTGTTATTTTGGCTGATAGCGCCGGAAGCGGTCGCCTCGAAAGCGTTTCTGATTTGGGTATTATCGGAAGCCATCGGCGCGCTGACGCTGGTGCCGTTAGGTTTACTGTTTAAACCACACTATCTGTTGCGTCATCGCGACCCGCATCTGTTGCTGGAAACGCTATTGACGCTGGTCATTACGCTGGCGCTAAGCTGGCTCGCTATGCGCTATATTCCGTGGCCGTTTACGTGCGTTATCGTCCTGTTGATGTGGAGTGCGGTGCGCCTGCCGCGAATGGAGGCGTTTTTAATTTTTTTAGCTACCGTTATCGTGGTCTCGCTCATGCTGGCCAATGACCCCACGCTACTCGCCACGCCGAAAACCGACGTGATGGTCAATATGCCGTGGCTGCCTTTTTTAATGATCCTGCTGCCTGCCAATATGATGACGATGGTGATGTACGCGTTTCGCACGGAACGCAAACATATCACCGAGAGCGAATCCCGCTTTCGCAACGCGATGGAGTATTCCGCCATTGGTATGGCGCTGGTCGGTACGGAGGGTCAGTGGCTACAGGTCAATAAATCTCTGAGCCATTTTCTTGGCTATAGCCAGGATGAATTACGCACGATGACATTTCAGCAATTGACCTGGCCGGAAGACCTGAATAACGACCTTGAACAGCTAAACATGCTGGTGCGCGGCGACATCAATAGCTATTCCATGGAAAAACGCTACTACACCCGCAACGGCGATATCGTCTGGGCGCTGCTGGCCGTCTCGCTGGTTCGTCATAAAGACAATAAACCTCTCTATTTTATTGCTCAGATCGAAGATATTAACGATCTCAAGCAAAGCGAGCAGGAAAACCAGCGGTTGATGGAGCGTATTACACAGGCGAACGAGGCGCTGTTTCAGGAAAAAGAACGGTTGCACATCACGCTTGACTCTATCGGAGAAGCGGTGGTGTGTATTGATGTCGCGATGAATATCACCTTTATGAACCCGATCGCCGAGAAGATGAGCGGCTGGCGGCAAGAGGATGCTTTAGGCGCGCCATTATTAACGGTTCTGCGCATTACGTCAGGTGATAAGGGGCCGCTGCTGGAGGATATTTATCGCGCCGACAGGTCGCGATCGGACATGGAACAGGAGATAGTGCTCCATTGTCATAACGGCGGCAGCTACGATATTCATTACAGTATCACGCCGCTCAGTACGCTTGACGGCGATAAGATTGGTTCGGTTCTGGTTATCCAGGACGTTACCGAATCACGAAAAATGTTACGCCAGCTCAGCTACAGCGCAACGCATGACGCCCTCACCCATCTTGCCAACCGCGCTAGTTTTGAAAAACAGCTTCAACAGCGCCTGCAAACAATACAGGAATCGCCTCAACATCATGCGCTGGTGTTTATCGATCTGGACCGTTTTAAAGCGGTTAACGACAGCGCGGGACATGCCGCCGGCGATGCCTTATTGCGCGAACTCGCGTCACTGATGCTCAGTATGCTTCGATCCGGCGATCTCCTGGCCCGTCTGGGTGGCGATGAGTTTGGCCTGTTGCTACCGGATTGTAATAGTGACAGCGCGCGCTTTATCGCGACGCGGCTTATCAACGCCATTAATGAATATCACTTTATGTGGGAAGGACGCCTGCATCGGATCGGCGCCAGCGCCGGGATCACAATGATAAATGAACATAACTGCCAGCTCACAGAGGTCGTGTCTCAGGCCGATATTGCCTGCTACGCCGCGAAAAATAGCGGTCGAGGCCGTCTGACCGTGTACGAACCGCAGCACGCATTAACCTCCTCAAAGGGAATGATGCCGCTGGAAGAACAGTGGCATATGATTAAAAATAACCACCTGCTGATGCTTGCCAGAAACGTCGCGCCGCCGCGTACGCCGGAGGCCACCAGCTTTTGGCTGGTCTCACTCAGGCTGTGGACCAGCGAAGGGGAAGTGATGGAAGAGCGCGCGTTCCGGGCAGGGTTAGCCGACTCCGCGCTGCATCACGCGCTTGACCGACGGGTATTCCATGAGTTTTTCCACCATGCGGCGACCGCCGTCGCCAGCAAGGGATTAAGCGTTGCGCTGCCGCTGTCCGCCGCGGGATTATACAGCGCGACCCTTATTGATGAGCTGCTGGAACAACTGGAGCATAGTCCACTGCCGCCACGGTTATTACACCTGATTATCCCGGCTGACGTTATCGTTAAGCAGGCGCAGACCGCCGCTGCGACTCTGCGAAAACTGCGGCAACGCGGCTGCCAGGTGATTCTCAGCCATGTCGGGCGCGATTTACAGCTGTTTAATTTACTGCCCCTGCATATCGTCGATTATTTACTGCTGGATAGAGACCTTATCGCCAACGTTCATGAAAGTTTAATGGATGAAATGCTGACCTCGATCATCCAGGGACACGCCCAGCATCTGGACATCAAAACGCTCGCCGGGCCGGTACAAAACCCACAGGTGCTGGATACGCTCTCCCGTATTGGCGTGGATCTAATTTATGGCGACACTATCGCCGAAGCGCAACCGCTGGATTTGTTACTGAATACCAGCTATTTCGCTATCCATTGACGGTTGCCAGCCGTGGGTATACCAGATATGCAGTAGCGCGTAGGAACGCCACGGTTTCCAGCGCTCCGCGTAGCGACGGATCTGCGCGGGCGTCATCCCGGCGAAGCGCTGCTTAATTAAGTAATCATCGGGTAAAAAGATATCTTTTGCCTGCCAACCGCGCAGGGCGAAATAGTTCGCCGTCCAGCGGCCAATTCCCGGAAACGTTTGTAAATTTTTAACGCTCTGCTCAATATCCGGCGGCGCGGCGAGCGCCAGTTTTCCCGCCAGCGTCGCCTGCGCCAGATGAATCAGCGCTTCGGCGCGCCGCAGCGGCATCCCCAGAGCTTTCAGCGCCAGCGGATCGGCCAACGCCAGCGTTTCCGGACCGGGAAAACAGACATAATCGGGCGCATCCGGCAACGCCTCGCCATAGCGGCGCGCCACTTTCGCCGTCAACCTTGCCGCCATCGCGACACTCACCAGTTGCCCCAGTATCGCCCGCACGCCTTGTTCAAACGTATCAACCGATCCCGGTAAACGCAGCCCCGGTCTGTCCTCGCCCAGTGGCCCCAGCACGGCGGCAACCTGCGCGGGCTGGCAGTCAAGATCAAACAGACGCGAAACCTTCGCCAGACACGCCGGCGCGACGGGAAGTAATCCGGCGCTCACGCTAACCTGCACAGTGTGGGTGGGCAGATGGGGCCTCACGCTGACCAGTCCGCGATGCTCGCCCACCACTAGGCTGCGCGCATAAAAGCCCTCGCCTACTGTTTCCACGCCGTCCACCGCACGCGCGGCAAGAAAGCCCAACATCCACGACCAGTCGTAAGGCGGCTGCCAGCTCAGGGTAAACATACTTTTCTCCTTTATTTGACCTTTCAGCATAAACGCTAATCGCACGTAACGCCTTGCTTTCATATTCCAGTTGTCGCCGCGACGACATTTCGCTAAAGTCACGCCCCTTCTTCACTGGCATGGGGATTTTAAGGTGTTTATCGGATTTGATTACGGTACGGCAAACTGCTCGGTCGCCATTATGCGCGACGGGCATCCACAGTTGCTGACAATGGAGAATAACAGCGCATTACTGCCGTCTATGCTGTGCGCGCCGACGCGCGAAGCGGTGAGCGAGTGGCTGTATCGCCATCATGATGTGCCGGCAACGGACGAAGAAACCCAGGCGCTGCTACGCCGCGCGATACGCTACAACCGCGAGGAAGATATTGAGGTTGGCGCGCAAAGCGTACAGTTTGGTCTGGCGTCGCTGGCGCACTATATTGACGATCCCCAGGAGGTCTGGTTTGTCAAATCGCCGAAATCCTTTTTAGGCGCCAGCGGCCTGAAACCGCAGCAGGTCGCGCTGTTTGAAGATTTAGTCTGCGCCATGATGGTACATATTCGTCATACGGCGCACAGCCAATTGCCGGAGGCCATTACCCAGGCAGTGATCGGTCGCCCGATCAACTTTCAGGGACTGGGCGGCGATGACGCGAACCGCCAGGCGCAGGGTATTCTGGAGCGGGCGGCAAAACGCGCCGGTTTTCAGGAGGTGGTATTCCAGTACGAACCGGTTGCGGCGGGCCTGGACTACGAGGCTACGCTGCGGGAAGAGAAGCGTGTGCTGGTCGTGGATATTGGCGGCGGCACCACCGACTGCTCCATGCTGCTGATGGGGCCGCAGTGGCGTCAGCGCGCCGATCGTGAAAACAGCCTGTTGGGGCACAGCGGTTGCCGCGTGGGCGGAAACGATCTGGATATCGCGCTGGCCTTTAAAAATCTGATGCCTTTGCTGGGCATGGGCGGCGAAACCGAAAAAGGTATCGCCCTGCCGGTGCTGCCGTGGTGGAACGCCGTGGCGATTAACGACGTCCCGGCGCAAAGCGATTTTTACAGTAGCGCGAATGGTCGTCTGTTGAACGATTTGGTTCGCAACGCGCGTGAAGCAGACAAGGTCGCGTTGCTGCTCAAGGTCTGGCGTCAGCGGCTTAGTTACCGCCTGGTACGCTGCGCGGAAGAGAGCAAAATCGCCCTTTCCGGCCAGGCGGATGTTACGGCGAGGCTGCCATTTATCAGCGACGACCTGGCGGTCGCTATCAGCCAGCAAGGACTGGAAGCGGCGCTGGATCAACCGCTGGCGCGTATTCTGGAACAGGTGCAACTGGCGCTGGACAGCGCGCAGGAAAAACCGGATGTCATCTATCTGACCGGCGGCAGCGCCCGTTCGCCATTGATTAAAAAAGCGCTTTCCGAACAGTTACCGGGCATACCCGTCGCTGGCGGCGATGATTTCGGCTCCGTCACCGCAGGACTGGCGCGCTGGGCGGAGGTCGTTTTCCGCTAAGCGCCTCGCAAGCCCAGCGCTGATGGATTGACATTATTCTTGATGTGGCTTAACGTCAGGAGTGAGGGTAAGGGAGGATTCCTCCTCCCCCTGGTGTCTTAGTAAGCTGGTAGGCTAATCACTAAGAGTATCACCAGTATGATGACTACCTTCATCATAACCCTTTCCTTATTTTGGCCCCTTCCTCGGGAGGGGCTTTCCCGTTTCAGCGTCCTGCTGAAATCGGTGGCTTACCTTCATTGCCGTGCCGCCACTTTACCGCACTCCGGCGCGTTAACGATTTTCACCGATGAGAGTTGCGTAGCGCCTCGCAAAGCGGGTCGCCATTCAGAATAATCCCGACCGTGTTCCATAATTCCTCCATTTTTCTCCCTTCCCTGCTGACTACAATAGAGGGAGCAACATTCCGCAAAACGTTTCAGGATGAGAAACTTATACCGATGAAAGGCAGTAATACTTTCCGCTGGGCAATCGCGATTGGGGTTGTAGTGGCCGCCGCCGCATTCTGGTTCTGGCATAGCCGTAGCGAAAGCCCGACCGCCGCGCCGGGCGTCGCCGCGCAAGCGCCGCATACCGCCGCCGCAGGTCGCCGCGGTATGCGCGACGGCCCTCTGGCGCCGGTACAGGCCGCGACCGCGACCACGCAGGCCGTACCGCGCTATCTGAGCGGGCTGGGTACCGTGACCGCCGCGAATACCGTTACGGTGCGTAGCCGCGTGGATGGTCAACTCATCGCCCTGCACTTTCAGGAAGGTCAGCAGGTCAACGCAGGCGATCTGCTGGCGCAAATCGATCCCAGCCAGTTTAAGGTCGCCCTGGCGCAGGCTCAGGGACAGTTGGCAAAAGATAACGCTACGCTGGCGAATGCGCGTCGTGATCTGGCGCGCTATCAGCAACTGGCAAAAACCAATCTGGTTTCCCGTCAGGAACTGGATGCGCAACAGGCGCTGGTCAACGAAACCCAGGGAACCATTAAAGCGGATGAAGCCAATGTCGCCAGCGCGCAGTTACAGCTCGGCTGGAGTCGTATCACGGCCCCGGTCTCGGGACGCGTGGGTCTGAAACAGGTGGATGTCGGCAACCAGATTTCCAGCAGCGATACCGCAGGTATTGTCGTCATTACGCAAACGCACCCGATTGATCTCATTTTTACTCTGCCGGAAAGCGATATCGCGACCGTGGTTCAGGCGCAGAAAGCGGGGAAAACGCTGGTCGTAGAAGCCTGGGATCGGACTAACTCGCACAAATTGAGCGAAGGTGTGTTGCTCAGTCTGGACAACCAGATTGATCCCACAACGGGAACGATCAAAATTAAAGCGCGCTTTACCAATCAGGACGATACGCTGTTCCCCAATCAATTTGTGAACGCCCGGATGCTGGTCGATACCGAACAAAATGCCGTTGTGGTGCCTGCCGCGGCGGTGCAAATGGGCAATGAGGGCCACTTTGTGTGGGTGCTGAACGACGAAAATAACGTCAGCAAGAAGCGGGTAAAAATCGGTATTCAGGATAACCGAAACGTGGTGATCAGCGCTGGCTTGTCGGCAGGCGATCGCGTCGTTACCGATGGTATTGATCGGCTGACGGAAGGCGCAAAAGTCGAGGTCGTTGAGCCGCAAACCACCGTGGCGGATGAAAAATCCCCTTCCCGCCATGAAGGTCAAAAAGGAGCGCGCGCCTGATGCAGGTATTACCTCCGGGCAGCACGGGCGGCCCTTCGCGTCTGTTTATTCTGCGCCCCGTGGCCACCACTCTGCTGATGGCGGCGATTTTACTCGCCGGGATTATCGGCTATCGCTTCCTGCCCGTCGCCGCTTTGCCGGAGGTCGACTACCCCACTATTCAGGTTGTTACGCTCTACCCTGGCGCCAGCCCGGATGTCATGACCTCCGCCGTCACCGCGCCGCTTGAGCGCCAGTTCGGCCAGATGTCAGGACTGAAGCAGATGTCGTCGCAAAGCTCCGGCGGCGCGTCGGTGGTAACGCTACAGTTTCAGTTGACGCTGCCGCTGGACGTTGCCGAGCAGGAAGTACAGGCGGCGATTAACGCAGCCACCAATTTATTGCCTTCCGACCTGCCGAATCCGCCGATTTATAGCAAAGTCAATCCGGCGGACCCGCCGATTATGACGCTTGCCGTCACCTCAAACGCGATGCCGATGACTCAGGTAGAGGACATGGTAGAAACCCGCGTGGCGCAGAAGATCTCGCAGGTCTCCGGCGTCGGACTGGTGACGCTTGCCGGCGGGCAGCGCCCTGCAGTACGCGTAAAACTGAATGCTCAGGCTGTCGCCGCGCTCGGTCTGACCAGCGAAACGGTCCGTACCGCAATTACCGGCGCCAACGTCAACTCGGCGAAAGGCAGTCTGGATGGCCCCGAACGGGCGGTGACGCTTTCTGCTAACGATCAGATGCAGTCTGCCGACGAATACCGCAGGCTTATCATCGCGTATCAAAACGGCGCGCCGGTACGGTTGGGCGATGTCGCCACCGTCGAACAGGGGGCGGAAAATAGCTGGCTCGGCGCATGGGCGAATCAAGCGCCGGCTATCGTGATGAACGTTCAACGCCAGCCTGGCGCCAATATCATTGCGACAGCGGACAGCATTCGCCAGATGCTGCCCCAGCTTACCGAAAGCCTGCCGAAATCGGTGAAGGTCACGGTCCTGTCCGATCGCACCACCAATATTCGCGCTTCCGTGCGCGATACCCAGTTTGAACTGATGCTGGCGATCGCGCTGGTCGTCATGATTATCTATCTGTTTTTACGTAATATTCCCGCCACAATTATTCCCGGCGTCGCCGTACCGCTGTCGCTTATCGGCACCTTTGCGGTGATGGTATTTTTAGATTTTTCCATTAATAACCTGACGCTGATGGCGCTCACTATCGCCACGGGTTTCGTGGTGGACGATGCGATTGTGGTGATCGAGAACATCTCGCGCTACATCGAAAAAGGAGAAAAACCGCTGGCGGCGGCGCTCAAAGGCGCGGGCGAAATCGGCTTTACCATTATTTCCCTCACCTTTTCACTGATTGCGGTGCTGATCCCGTTGCTCTTTATGGGCGATATTGTTGGTCGACTGTTCCGCGAATTTGCGGTGACGTTGGCGGTAGCGATTTTAATCTCCGCCGTCGTCTCTTTGACGCTCACGCCCATGATGTGCGCGCGTATGCTCAGCCAGCAGTCTCTGCGTAAACAAAACCGCTTTTCCCGCGCCTGCGAGCGGATGTTTGACCGCGTGATCGCCAGCTACGGGCGCGGATTAGCGAAAGTGCTCAACCATCCGTGGCTTACATTGAGCGTGGCATTCGCCACGCTCCTGCTCAGCGTTATGCTGTGGATAGTCATTCCGAAAGGGTTCTTTCCGGTACAGGATAACGGCATTATCCAGGGGACGCTGCAGGCGCCGCAATCGTCATCGTATGCCAGTATGGCGCAACGTCAGCGCCAGGTGGCGGAGCGGATATTACAGGACCCGGCGGTGCAAAGCCTGACGACTTTTATTGGCGTAGACGGCGCTAACCCCACGCTGAATAGCGCGCGCCTGCAAATTAACCTCAAGCCGCTGGATGCGCGTGATGACCGCGTGCAGCAGGTGATCTCCCGGCTGCAAACCGCCGTGGCGACGATTCCCGGCGTGGCGCTGTATCTCCAGCCGACGCAGGATTTAACCATCGACACGCAGGTCAGCCGCACACAGTATCAGTTTACCCTGCAGGCCACGACGCTCGATGCGCTCAGCCACTGGGTGCCAAAACTGCAGAACGCGCTACAGTCGTTGCCACAGCTCTCTGAGGTAAGCAGCGACTGGCAAGATCGGGGATTAGCGGCCTGGGTGAATGTCGACCGCGACAGCGCCAGCCGTCTGGGTATCAGCATGGCGGATGTGGATAACGCGCTCTACAACGCGTTCGGACAACGCCTGATTTCAACGATTTATACCCAGGCGAACCAGTACCGTGTCGTGCTGGAACATAATACCGCCAGCATGCCGGGCCTGGCGGCGCTGGAGACGATTCGCCTGACGAGCCGCGACGGCGGCACCGTACCGCTCAGCGCGATTGCCCGCATTGAGCAGCGCTTCGCTCCGCTCTCTATCAATCATTTAGATCAGTTCCCGGTTACGACATTTTCGTTTAACGTGCCGGAGGGCTATTCGCTCGGCGATGCGGTGCAGGCGATTCTCGATACGGAAAAAACGCTCGCCCTGCCAGCGGATATTACAACGCAGTTTCAGGGCAGTACGCTCGCCTTCCAGGCGGCGCTGGGCAGCACCGTCTGGCTTATTGTCGCCGCCGTGGTGGCGATGTATATCGTGCTCGGCGTGCTGTATGAGAGTTTTATCCATCCGATCACGATTCTCTCAACGCTGCCGACGGCGGGCGTCGGCGCGCTGCTGGCGCTGATCATCGCTGGTAGCGAGCTCGATATTATCGCCATTATCGGCATTATTTTGCTGATCGGCATCGTGAAGAAAAACGCCATCATGATGATTGACTTCGCCCTCGCCGCTGAACGCGAACAGGGGATGAGTCCGCGCGACGCTATCTTCCAGGCCTGTCTGCTGCGTTTTCGACCGATTCTGATGACCACGCTGGCGGCGTTGCTCGGGGCATTGCCATTAATGTTGAGTACCGGCGTTGGCGCGGAATTACGTCGCCCGTTGGGGATCGCGATGGTGGGCGGCCTACTGGTCAGCCAGGTATTAACTCTGTTTACCACTCCGGTGATTTATCTCCTGTTTGACCGCCTGTCGCTGTACGTGAAAAGTCGCTTTCCGCGCCATAAAGAGGAGGCGTAGATGCGCTTTTTCGCCCTGTTCATCTACCGCCCGGTCGCCACCATTTTGATTGCCGCCGCCATTACGCTGTGCGGCATTCTGGGCTTTCGTCTGCTGCCGGTCGCCCCGCTGCCGCAGGTCGATTTCCCGGTGATTATGGTTAGCGCCTCGCTACCGGGCGCCTCGCCGGAAACCATGGCTTCGTCGGTGGCGACGCCGTTGGAACGTTCTTTGGGACGCATTGCAGGCGTCAATGAAATGACCTCCAGCAGCTCGCTCGGTAGTACGCGCATTATTCTCGAATTTAATTTCGATCGTGATATTAACGGCGCGGCGCGCGACGTGCAGGCCGCCATTAACGCCGCGCAAAGCTTGTTGCCAGGCGGAATGCCCAGCCGCCCGACTTATCGCAAGGCCAACCCGTCCGACGCGCCGATTATGATTTTAACGCTTACCTCGGAGAGCTGGTCACAGGGCAAACTGTATGATTTCGCCTCTACCCAACTGGCGCAAACCATCGCGCAAATTGACGGCGTCGGCGATGTTGACGTCGGCGGCAGCTCCCTGCCCGCAGTACGTGTAGGCTTAAACCCGCAGGCGCTCTTTAACCAGGGCGTCTCGCTGGATGAGGTCCGCGAAGCGATCGACAGCGCCAACGTACGCCGACCGCAAGGCGCAATTGAAGATAGCGTCCACCGCTGGCAAATCCAGACCAACGACGAACTGAAAACCGCCGCCGAATATCAGCCGCTGATTATTCACTATAACAACGGCGCGGCGGTACGCCTGGGCGACGTCGCCAGCGTCACCGACTCGGTGCAGGATGTCCGTAACGCCGGGATGACGAACGCTAAACCCGCTATTTTGTTGATGATCCGCAAGCTGCCGGAGGCCAACATTATTCAGACGGTCGACGGCATCCGGGCAAAACTGCCGGAACTGCGGGCAATGATCCCCGCCGCTATCGATTTACAAATCGCCCAGGATCGTTCGCCGACGATTCGCGCATCGCTGCAAGAGGTAGAAGAGACGCTGGCTATCTCTGTTGCGCTGGTGATCCTGGTGGTGTTTTTATTCCTGCGCTCCGGGCGCGCCACGCTAATTCCCGCCGTCGCCGTTCCCGTTTCGCTCATCGGCACCTTCGCCGCCATGTATCTGTGCGGCTTCAGCCTCAACAATCTGTCGCTGATGGCGCTGACTATCGCGACCGGATTTGTCGTTGATGATGCCATTGTGGTGCTGGAAAATATCGCCCGCCATCTGGAGGCGGGAATGAAACCTTTGCAGGCGGCATTACAGGGTACGCGGGAAGTCGGGTTTACGGTCATCTCCATGAGTCTGTCGCTGGTGGCGGTATTTCTGCCGCTGCTGTTAATGGGCGGCCTGCCAGGACGATTATTACGGGAATTCGCCGTTACCCTCTCGGTGGCGATTGGCATTTCGCTGGTGGTCTCGCTCACACTGACGCCGATGATGTGCGGCTGGATGCTTAAATCAAGCAAACCGCGCACCCAACCGCGTAAACGGGGCGTTGGCCGTTTGCTGGTCGCCTTGCAACAGGGTTACGGCACGTCGTTAAAATGGGTGCTTAACCATACGCGTCTTGTCGGGGTGGTTTTTCTTGGCACCGTTGCGCTGAACATCTGGCTTTATATCGCCATCCCTAAAACATTCTTTCCGGAGCAGGACACCGGCGTGTTGATGGGCGGTATTCAGGCTGACCAAAGCATCTCTTTCCAGGCCATGCGCGGCAAGCTGCAGGATTTTATGAAAATTATTCGCGACGATCCGGCGGTGAATAATGTCACTGGTTTTACCGGCGGATCGAGGGTGAATAGCGGCATGATGTTTATTACGCTGAAGCCGCGTGGCGAACGCAAAGAGACGGCGCAGCAAATCATTGATCGACTGCGGGTCAAACTGGCAAAAGAACCTGGCGCCAGGCTGTTTCTGATGGCGGTACAGGATATTCGCGTCGGCGGGCGGCAGGCTAACGCCAGTTACCAATATACGTTGCTGTCTGACTCTCTGGCGGCGCTGCGCGAATGGGAGCCGAAAATACGCAAAGCGCTCTCGGCCCTGCCGCAACTGGCGGACGTAAACTCCGACCAGCAGGATAACGGCGCGGAGATGAACCTTATCTACGACCGCGACACCATGTCACGGCTGGGTATTGATGTTCAGGCCGCAAACAGTCTGTTAAATAATGCTTTCGGCCAGCGGCAAATTTCCACCATTTATCAGCCGATGAACCAGTATAAAGTGGTGATGGAAGTCGATCCGCGCTATAGCCAGGATATCAGCGCGCTGGAGAAAATGTTCGTTATCAACCGTGACGGAAAAGCGATTCCCCTCTCTTATTTCGCCCAATGGCGGCCCGCCAATGCGCCGCTGTCGGTGAACCATCAGGGACTTTCCGCGGCGTCCACGATTGCCTTTAACCTGCCGACCGGCACATCGTTATCGCAGGCGACAGAGGCCATTAATCGCACCATGACGCAGCTTGGCGTCCCCTCGACGGTACGCGGCAGTTTTTCCGGAACGGCGCAAGTCTTCCAGCAGACCATGAATTCACAGCTTATTTTGATAGTGGCGGCGATCGCTACCGTCTACATTGTGCTGGGGATACTGTACGAAAGCTACGTCCATCCGCTGACCATTCTCTCTACTCTACCATCGGCGGGCGTTGGGGCGCTTCTGGCGCTGGAACTCTTCAATGCCCCTTTCAGCCTAATCGCCCTGATAGGGATCATGCTATTAATTGGCATTGTGAAGAAAAACGCCATTATGATGGTCGATTTTGCGCTTGAAGCGCAACGAAGCGGCGGCCTGACGCCGGAACAAGCCATTTTCCAGGCCTGCTTGTTACGCTTCCGTCCAATAATGATGACCACGCTGGCGGCGCTGTTCGGCGCACTGCCATTGGTGTTATCTGGCGGAGACGGTTCGGAATTACGGCAGCCGTTGGGGATAACCATTGTCGGCGGTTTGGTCATGAGCCAGCTCCTGACGCTCTATACCACGCCGGTGGTGTACCTCTTTTTCGATCGTCTGCGGCTACGTTTTTCGCGTAAAAATAGCAAACCGGTAGTAGAGATATGACAGAACTTCCTGACAACACCCGCTGGCAACTCTGGATTGTGGCATTCGGCTTTTTTATGCAGTCACTGGATACCACCATCGTCAACACTGCGCTGCCCTCCATGGCGAAAAGCCTGGGGGAAAGCCCGCTGCATATGCACATGGTAGTGGTGTCATATGTTCTCACCGTCGCCGTGATGCTCCCCGCCAGCGGCTGGCTGGCAGACAAAATCGGCGTGCGTAATATTTTCTTTGCCGCCATTGTGCTGTTCACGCTGGGTTCGCTGTTTTGCGCCCTCTCCGGCACGCTTAATCAACTGGTATTAGCGCGGGTTTTACAAGGCGTAGGCGGCGCGATGATGGTGCCGGTCGGACGTCTGACGGTCATGAAAATCGTGCCGCGCGCGCAATATATGGCGGCAATGACCTTCGTCACCCTACCGGGACAGATCGGGCCGTTACTCGGCCCCGCGCTGGGCGGGGTGCTGGTGGAATATGCTTCATGGCACTGGATCTTTCTGATCAATATCCCGGTGGGAATCGTCGGCGCTATGGCAACCTTTATGCTGATGCCAAACTACACCATAGAGACCCGGCGCTTTGATCTGCCGGGGTTCCTGCTGTTAGCTATCGGCATGGCGGTACTCACGCTGGCGCTGGACGGTAGTAAAAGCATGGGGATCTCGCCCTGGACATTAGCCGGACTTGCTGCGGGCGGCGCGGCAGCCATTCTGCTCTATCTCCTCCATGCCAAAAAAAACTCAGGCGCGTTATTCAGCCTGCGATTGTTCCGCACGCCCACGTTTTCACTGGGGGTGCTGGGCAGTTTTGCCGGGCGTATCGGCAGCGGTATGCTGCCGTTTATGACGCCGGTCTTTTTGCAAATTGGTCTTGGTTTTTCACCGTTTCATGCCGGTTTGATGATGATCCCCATGGTGCTGGGCAGCATGGGAATGAAGCGGATTGTAGTGCAGATAGTTAACCGTTTTGGCTATCGTCGGGTTCTGGTGGCGACTACGCTCGGACTGGCATTGGTTAGCCTGTTGTTTATGTCGGTCGCGCTGCTCGGCTGGTATTATCTCCTGCCGCTGGTACTGCTTTTGCAGGGAATGGTGAACTCGGCGCGCTTTTCTTCCATGAACACCTTAACGCTAAAAGACCTTCCCGATACGCTGGCCAGCAGCGGCAATAGCTTATTATCGATGATTATGCAGCTCTCGATGAGTATCGGCGTCACTATTGCCGGAATGCTGCTGGGTATGTTTGGCCAACAGCATATCGGGATAGACAGTAGCGCCACACATCACGTCTTTATGTACACCTGGTTATGTATGGCGGTTATTATCGCGCTACCGGCGATAATTTTTGCCCGCGTGCCGAACGATACACAGCAAAACATGGTCATTTCACGGCGTAAAAGGAGCCTGTAATGAAAGTCTGGCGGCCCGGAATCACCGGCAAGCTGTTTCTGGCGATCTTCGCCACCTGCATCGTGCTGCTGATCAGTATGCATTGGGCCGTGCGCGTCAGTTTTGAACGCGGATTTATTGACTATATCAAACACGGCAACGAGCAGCGGCTACAAATGCTGGGCGATGCGCTGGGCGACCAGTACCAGCAACACGGCAACTGGCGTTTTTTACGCAACAACGATCGCTTCGTTTTCCAGATTTTGCGTTCATTTGAGCATGACAACGACCGCGATAAACCCGGCCCCGGTATGCCGCCGCACGGTTGGCGCACCCAATTCTGGGTCGTCGATCAAAATGGCCGGGTGCTGGTCGGCCCACGCGGTCCGGTGCCGCATGACGGTACTCGTCGGCCCATTCTGGTCAATGGCGCCGAAGTCGGCGCGGTTATCGCCTCTCCTGTCGAGCGGCTGACGCGCAATACGGATATTAATTTTGATATGCAGCAGCGGCGCGCCAGCTGGATGATCGTGGCGTTATCAACGTTGCTGGCCGCGCTGGCGACATTTTTGCTGGCGCGTGGCCTGCTCGCCCCGGTCAAACGGTTGGTCGAGGGTACGCACAGACTGGCGGCGGGGGATTTTACCACGCGCGTGACCCCAACCAGCGCCGATGAGCTGGGAAAACTGGCGCAGGATTTTAACCAGCTTGCCAGCACGCTGGAAAAAAACCAGCAGATGCGCCGCGACTTTATGGCGGATATTTCCCACGAACTGCGCACGCCGCTGGCGGTATTGCGCGGCGAACTGGAAGCCATTCAGGATGGCGTTCGCCAGTTCACGCCAGAATCGGTTACCTCGCTACAGGCGGAAGTCGGTACGCTTACCAAACTGGTTGACGACCTGCATCAGCTGTCGTTGTCTGACGAGGGCGCGCTGGCTTATCAAAAAACGACCGTCGATCTTGTTCCCCTGTTGGAAGTCGCTGGCGGCGCGTTCAGAGAGCGCTTTACCAGCCGGGGGCTAACGCTACATTACGCGTTGCCGGATAGCATGACCGTCTTCGGCGACCCGGATCGCCTGATGCAACTGTTTAATAATCTACTGGAAAACAGTCTGCGCTACACCGACAGCGGCGGCGGCCTGCATATTTCCGCCGAACAACGCGACAAATCATTATTCCTGACCTTTGCCGATTCTGCACCGGGCGTCAGCGATGAGCAGTTACAAAAGCTTTTTGACCGTTTTTACCGCACGGAAGTGTCCCGTAACCGCGCCAGCGGCGGTTCTGGACTGGGGCTGGCGATATGCGTCAATATTGTACACGCGCATAACGGTCATCTTCACGCCGCTCATTCGCCTTTTGGCGGGGTTAGCATTACAGTAGAGTTACCGCTGGATCGCGATTTACAGAGAGAAGTATGACTGAATTACCCATTGATGAAAACACGCCACGCATTTTGATTGTTGAAGATGAACCCAAGCTGGGTCAGCTGCTTATTGACTACTTACGCGCGGCGAGTTACGCCCCCACGCTCATCAATCATGGCGACAAGGTACTGCCGTATGTGCGTCAAACGCCGCCGGATCTAATCCTGCTGGATCTGATGCTGCCGGGTACCGATGGTCTGACGCTATGCCGGGAGATTCGCCGTTTTTCCGACATCCCCATTGTGATGGTCACGGCCAAAATCGAAGAGATCGACCGGCTGCTTGGGCTGGAAATCGGCGCCGATGATTATATCTGTAAGCCTTACAGCCCGCGCGAAGTCGTGGCCCGCGTGAAAACCATTTTGCGCCGCTGTAAACCGCAGCGCGAACTCCAGCAGCAGGATGCCGAAAGCCCGTTAATGATTGATGAAAGCCGCTTTCAGGCCTCCTGGTGTGGTAAAGCGCTGGATTTAACCCCCGCTGAATTCCGTCTGCTAAAAACCTTATCGCTTGAACCGGGTAAAGTTTTTTCCCGCGAGCAGTTGTTAAACCACCTCTACGACGACTACCGTGTGGTGACCGATCGTACTATCGACAGCCACATTAAAAACCTGCGCCGTAAACTGGAATCGCTGGATGCCGAACAGTCATTTATACGCGCGGTCTACGGGGTGGGATATCGCTGGGAAGCGGATGCGTGTCGCCTGGTATAATGATTATTGGCATAACAATAACAAGGTCGTAAGACGATATTTTCCGCCAACGCTATTCTGGCGGAATTAACACACTGCCCTCTTTCATTTGGCCGAGCGGTATCCCGAAAACCACGACGAACGCGATCGGGGACAATAAATTATTTGGCCGCTCTTTTTAGTTTACCGATATACTGTGAGTAGTTTTTTAAACTTATTGCGCATTAATTCATTAAGTGAATCTAAAAATACATAAACATAATACCAGCTTAATTATACATGGATTTTTATGACAGAAACGTCATCTCACCGCTATAAACCACGCAATATAATAAATGCGCCAAATGTAAAATCGTCTATTTTTTCCCGGAGCCAACAACGCGGCGACAGCGAAATTACCCAGCGCTGGTTAAGCAACCATTTTTATCGTTGGATCATTGGTGACTTTCCTCATGTTTATCCTGTGCGCTCCGTCGCCGATTATGCCGTTTATTTTAGCGCTGATGCAGAAATCCCCGCCTGGCTGGCGCCAAAGCTGGGTGGCGATGAGCGCTTTTACTACCTTAACGTTCAGCACCCGCAACTTGTGGCAATGGAAAGAGATTTAGTGGAATTTCTTTCGCGTCAGGAAGGAACGCGGCTGGAAACTAAACTACAGCGTATCAACTGCTTTACCGTGCTGGCAATGCGCGAAGCGGAGCATCAAAAAATGCAGCGCCTGCGTGAACAAGGTTGGTATCCCTCCAACAGCGAGGCGCTAAAACCGGTGATGGCGGTGAATAACGGTATACTGGTTGAGCTTGATGCAACAGACCCCGGCCTGCGCAGTGAGATGGCGTATGAATCCTGGCATATGCAACACTGCGTCGGAGATTTTGATAATAAAGGCGCGCTTTCCGGCGGCTACGGCGATTACTACGCCCGGCAAATTGAACAACAGAAACTTCGCCTGTTCAGCCTGCGCGACGGCAATAATATTCCCCACGTCACAATAAGCCTGGTGGTTGGTAATAACGGCCTGAGCATTGATCAGATTAAAGGTAAGCAAAATCGCCATCCTATTAAGAAATATGCTAACGATGTTTTATCTCTGTTACGCCATCTGCAACCACTTCCTGAGCGCCACGCCGATTGTGAAGGGATGGGAATAGTTTATGAATCGACGCCGGAATATTCAGGTTGGAAATTTATTACTCATATTCATGACCTCAATTTTCTGCTCAATGTGCTGCATGACAATTTTCATTTAATGGAACACTTCCCCACTCCCCCGGTAGCTTTACAGTGGCTGCTGCTGCACAGCGCCCCGGAGGCACTGCGCTACCTTCAGGTTGTTGATCCTAACGTGGCGACGGCTGCGGAAATGCTGTTTCCACGACATGAATGGCACCCTACGCTTGCCGGGAAAAACACCAGTAGCGAACCTTTCGAAATTGAAAGCCTGACGCTACAAACCACGCGCTATCTTTCTGCAACCAGGGAGGAGCGCTAATGTTCTGGGTTGTTCTTATTATTGCCGCCCTATTTTTTAGCTGGCGCAACTACAAAAAAAACAAACCGCTGATTGCGGCCCGTATCGCCGAGGAGAAAGAAAAAGATCGCCTGAAGGATCTGCGTCGCGATACCCGACGGCGGCAATGGGCGCTGGCGCTAGCCGATATCCTCGCCCGGCGCAACGGGCTACCGATCAAAGGCGTTGAGCTGGTATTTAAACTTGACGATGACAAACGCCGCTATCTGGCGCAGCAGGTAAAAAAAGAGCTGGGCTTGAGCGAAAACCTCGACGGCGCGGCGTTACGCCACAAGGTTGAGGATATTTTACGTCGCTGGCCTGCGGGCATCGGCAGCTCGCCGCGCACGTTTTATCATCATCTGGCGGCCCAGGGCCAGGTCCGCGACGCGCTGGCTTTCGACTGCATGCGCACCGCCTTTCTGACCCGCTGTATCGCCGGGCTCGGCTGGTGCGACGTACATCAGGCCTGGCTGGTGTTATTACTTAACGCCCAGCGCGCTCAGGACTGTTTTGATTCCTGGGAGGATTACGCCACCGCCTACGTTCGCGCCCGCCGGGTATGGCTCACGCTACGTGACACGCCAACAGCGCTTGCCGGACGGGATTTACAGGAAGCCACCCATTATTTGCAAGACCCGGTCAGCCGCTGGCGACAACTGCCGTGGAATGAATTCAAAATTTTCGAGCCGATTTAAAGGACGCTTTATGGAACAGGATGATCGTCTGCTCAACGCTATGTTTGAGATGTGCAACCACAAAAATCCCCTCAATGACGGGCAACGAGAGTGGCATATTGCCGATATTCCCGGCCTGCTGCGCGAAGAACGCTATGACGAACTGGACGAACGCTACAACCAGGCGCTGACGGAGAGCTTTACCAGCCGCGAAGCGGAAAAGCGCTATTTCTTCGCCTGGAATCAAATGGACAACCCTTTTTACGATATGGACACGCTGGTTGAGGCTGGGCCGCAAGGATTAGCGCTGATCAAAAACTGGCAGCGCGCTCGTCCCCGCTCCACTCACGCCTGGCTTGCCGAGGCGCAATACTGGAATCACCGTGCGTGGCTGTATCGCAGCTATGGCTGGGCGAGAGAAACCACCCGAGCGATGTGGATCTGCGCCGCCGCCTGCAACGAACGGATGGTCATCGCCGCGCTCAATGCTATCGACTGTGAACCGCGCCAGTGGATGGCGGCGGCCCTGACCAGTACCAACTCCAAAGTCTTCGGCCAGCCCGACTGGCTGGTTGAGTTCCTCGAGGGCGCGGATGTTGCCGGGCAGCCATTAATGGAAGATCTGGCTGAATATCATCGCCATTCACCGCAGGAGGTGGACGCGCTGATGGCCCATTCCGGGCTGTCGTTTGCCGACGCGGTTTGCCCAAATTTGCCGCGCCCGTCCGTGCTGCCGGAGTGCAATGACGATGCCGGGCAAAAATACTGGCTCGCCGTCTGCCTGGCTATTTTCCCGACGGCATTTTACGTGCTGGATGAATATATCCCGTTTCGTATGCCACGCTGGAGAGGGTCTCACGAGGAGATCCGCGAATTTCTGGAATCAAGCGTATGCGATCACCTTTCTGCCGCAGAACGTGAACATCTGGAGCTATTGATCTGGTGGGACGATCACCGCGATCTGCGCATCAAAGAGGTTGACTCCCCGGCAGAACAGGAACGTATTATCGCCAAAGCCGAAGAGATTAGCCTGCGAGCGCATATTCAGGAATCTCGCCACAACGCGCTGGAGTGGCTGCGGGTCTGCTATAGCGATCTGGACGATAATGACGCGCTCTGGCGAACCCTTCAGCGTTCGATCGTGGAAAAAGTTAAGTTCAACAATTACTTCTCTGATGACACGATAAAGTTCGCCCTGCGCGATTTTCCTGACACCTGGTGGATGTATAATTTTCTCTGTCAGAATGCGCAGCAAACGGAATTCGCAGTGCCGAAAATCCGTCGTGGCTACTTTCAGTACGCCGGGTTATTGGGTTTCGAAAAGGATGAGGCGCAAGGCCTCGCCTGGCTCGATAGCGTCGCCGACATTCAATATAACCATAACTGGCGGGCGGCGATTAAAAATTTCGACTGGTTCGGGCTCCCGGAACATTTTGTGCCGCTGGCAGAGCTGGGCGCACAAAGAAATATACCCGCCGCGCTAAACCTGCTGGGCCTTGAACACAATAATAAAGAGAACAACGGCCTACTACCTTACGATCCTGCCATCGCGTTAGGGTATTTTCAGCGCGCGGCGGAGATTTTGCACCGGCAGTTAGCACTGCGCGAGAGCACCCCGTACAAATTAATAGATAACGGAGGCTATACCGACTATGAAAATGACCTGCAAAATATTCATTTCAGCATCGGCATCTGCAACCAGCGTCTGAGTAAACAAGAACCTGATACCGAAAAACGTTCCGCTTATGAAAAAGAACTGCTCGATAATCTCTGGCTGGCGCATCAGTACGGGCATAAAGAGGCCTGGGGCTTGTTCCTGCTGAATATTTTTGAAGTGAAGGATATTACGCTGGCGCATAAGCATCTGGAACTGGTGCAACAAGAGGCCAACAAAGGCACGCTACACGCTATGGTGACCCTATCGCGCCTGCACGGTAATAAACACGATCGAACGCTGTTTAATATGAAGCTAAGCGCACGCTGGGCGCATTTTGCCTTCACGCTTTACCCGGATAATGAAATCGTTATGGACTGCCTGGACCACCTGCATTTCGATTCTTTCTGGAAACGCTTCCGTTTCGCGTGGTATACCGTCCGCATCCCGAATTCAGAGCTGCCGGGACAGGTCAACTCAATGGTGTAAGGTGGTGATAATACAAAGAAAATCTCTATTTCTTTGCGCCCTGCTTCTACTCTGCGCCACCGCCAGGGCTGAAATTACGGAGCAGCAGATCGAGGCCGACTGCGCAAAAATTCCAGTTTTGGCCAGCCAGGGCGAACAGCTTTACAAGACCCAAAAATATGCCAAAGCGCGCGACGCTTTTGAACAGCAGGCCGCATGGAGCGAAAGCTGCGCCCTTGACGACAGCGCCATCGCGACGGCCTACAACAACGTGGCGCTAACCTGGATACGCGAAGGCGAGTGGCGTAAAGCCCGCGCCTGGCTGATGCTAAGGCCGAATGATAGCAAGTCGATCTACAACCTGAAACTGATCAAAGATAAGCAATCGGCCCTGCCGCCACCGGTTTTTGCGGCGGGTGAATACTGGCGCTATGCCGGGCGCGCCTCCTGGAACGTGCTTAGCGTGAAGGCATTACCCACCCCATCGCGCTATCAGGTTAATTTTCAGGGTCACTGGTTCGGTTTAATGGGGATCTACTTCGGCCCCAATATCGGCGAGTTCTCCGCAACGGTAACGCTGGAAAACGATAAAGCCATCGTGGCGCTTCGGGAAGGCGATGATATTCACTGCGACATTTCGCTGGCTTTTTCTTCTGAAACCATTGATGCCAGCACCGATACGTTTGTGGACTGCGGTTTTGGCGCAAATGTCCGCGCCGACGGGCACTATCTGCGCGTTGAATAAATCTGGCGCGGAAACTGAAATTTTATGATTAACCTGAGATCAGTTGAAATTAACAATCTATTTATAATTTCCATAACGTTCCTCATTCTTTCCTGCTATCCATATTACCTTAACACCTCCATTACAATTATTCATGTCGTAAGCATGGTATATTTAACGCTCGCTTCTTTTTTTTACCCTGTGATACTTCATTTCTGGATATCAATTTGAACCGACCATTTTCCATTTGATATTGTTCCTTTATATAAATCTGAGGCGCCTGATCTTTAAACTTTATAGTTACAAGATGACCATCTTTGCTGTCCTCATACCACCTATATATAACACAACTATCAATGCTTATTGTGTAATCCTGGCGGATGACAAAATCAGAAAAACGCACGATATCTTCATAAGCAAAAAAGCTACTAAGCAATAAAGCATCCACCAGGTTTCCTTTTGCATCATAACTATTTATTTGTACATTAAGTAATAACGTATCAGACTCTCCAATTTTATTATAAATTATCAATTTGTAAGTATTATCATCATGTTCAAAGTACCCTAATTCATAATAACGGACACCATCACCAATATACGGAGAAAGAAAATTCTCACCTTTTACCGGCACCTTAATTTCCTGTTGATTAAATAAGTTAGTTTTCTCTTTATATTCACTTGGTAATTTTAACTCCATTATATTATCATCGGAATTAATATCTTTATAATAACAAGCCAATTGTGCAAACTGCGTAGAATCAACAGGTAGAAGCAACGCCTTACTCTTTTGATTATTACAACCAACACTTGTTAAAATAATGCCAAACAATATGGCCGAACGCAGTAAACATAAAGAAAAAGTTAATCTATAACTATTCATAGTCGGCATTAATATTGGGTTATATGTAGAAAACTATATAATAAAATATTGTCATCATGCATTATTGTATTTTTCAATTAAAAAACTCATGATATGATTGCTAAATAAGCGTCAATTATTAAGATGTGCAGATGACGGTGTTGATACCAATTTTTAGCGTTTTTGCTGTATCGCGCACGTCAGCACCATCAAAGGCCATATCAACAATGTGTTCTTTGACGCTGGGCTTACGGGCTTCACAGGTATAAGACAACTGGAAAACACGTCTACATGACCGGCAACGAAAGCGCTCGTGCCGGGAAGAACTACGACCATGACGATAAATTTCATCTGAATGGCAACAGTAACCATAGAAAACCTAAAATAACAGTACATACTATAAATTCTATCGATTGAAGGCATTACCCCTGTATCCTCCACAAAACGTTGCCCTGGAGGATGGAGCTCGTTTACAAAACACCACATTATTCACACTTTATTCTTTCTGTACTATTTAAAGAACTTCCAAATTCATAAAAATAGTTCATATTAGTGATATAATCATGATAATTATCATCATTTAATTCACGTTCCTTCTGCATAACCAACGAAAATAATTCGCTGTCAGACTTAACATCATAGCAACCATGAACTGACATCACAGATAACAAATATATAATTGTCATTTTTTCAAAAGAGCTATTTGTGGTGGAAAGTTTGTCTCTCAATAGAGGAATAGCCTTCGATCCCATAGGGGCAATACCATCAGCCATCCATAATGGATATGGTCTTTTAGCACGCGTACCATAATAATAAAAATCATACCTTTTATCTAAAGGCAATCCCTTCATATACACCAAAACATCCTGGATAGAGTGCCCGTTGAGGGTACTCCTGACATATTCAGGAATGGAAGACTGGCAAGCTGTTATCGCCGCAACGAATGATATGACCATAATTATAGAGAAAAATTTTTTTGACATAAATTATCACCTGCATCAGTTATTTTTTTCATATCAGATTTTATTTTATTCCCTGTCGCATAGGCATCCTTTTCAAAACCAATATTTCAAAGTCAGAAAAAATGCACGGCACGATAAGATCATTAGCTGGTATCTGACAATCAATCACTATCAATAAATTTGCGTCATCACCGGATTCTACATATTTAAATAAATACCATCATGGTGCCCCAAAATTCCTCCAAGCCAGAGCATGTTCCTTAGATTTTACTCCCAACACCCCCTCTATTTCCCCCCATAAATATTGATTGGCGTCTGTCGATGTAACTATTGCCTCAACAAGACCTGTTGCTATGGCAGTGGCTAATTCATCATTATCTGAAGTTATTCCATCTTCAATATATTTAAACAATAACTCTTTTTTAACACAATCAAGTTCAGAAAATATCGCTACCAAAGACTTACCAATCTGCGAAAATAGCATAATCAACGGTGACTCATCAGGAATCCAATACTCATTAACGGACCCAATTGTTTCTGATATAGAGTCCGAAAAAGAACTAAATTTATCCACATAGTCAGCAATCATTTTATCCATTACTCTCCCCTTAAAGCTCGCTGTAAATCTTTCAATATATTCTCTGCCGCCGACCTTCTCACCAGTAGACAATTCATAAAGCACAGCATCCGCAGTGCTTCTGCAAATAGTCCCATTTTAGTTCAATGCATTTTTTGAGATCCCGGCCAGATTGACCCTGGTTGAGTTGTATCCATTTCTTGTTTGGACCAACATCCCCCCCCCCCAATGCTCTACTTTTCCATCAGAATATGGTCACAGTGGCAAAGGTGGAGTTTTCTCTCCGGCTCATGGTGTGGCTCCAGTTGCCCCGTCATCTGCTCCGGCGTCAGCCCGTCCCTCTTGACTAAAATTTACACAACTCATTGATAATAAAAAATATTTACATCATAGCTAATTCTTTAATTTTTTCAGTTCTTGTAGCTTGTTTTGAGCACCTATATCACCATTTTTTGAAGCCAATCCCATCCAATAAATAGCTTTGTCCAAATCATAATACTTTGAAAAGGCTGGATTTGTATTGGATAAATAAATACCATAATTATATTGAGCTATGATATTTCCTTGAGATGCAGATATCTCCAAATACCTTAATTGTTCGTCAATGTTATTTATGGTGAAGCAATAATATTGATATAATCGAAATGATGCTTCCGAGTCTCCATCTTTCGATTTGTTTTCAAGCTCGAATTTTTGCCCATCCGTTAGATTATAGATGGTGGAAGTGGATTCCGACCTCCATTTATTACCGTCTCTAGACTTAGCCATTTTGCCACCAAATGTGTAAAATGATACTATTAACATTATAAATGTAATAACAAATCGCATTTATTTCCTCATCATATAAATTTATTTTATATCTCCTGCTTTCTGAAGCGTTCCAGTGGTCGTTGATACGGGTTTAATCCCTCCATAAACCCTATCGGATCCTGCGTAATATATCTTCCCTGCCCCGGATTATAGTAACGGTGCCGATTATAATACAGCCCCCGATTCCTCATCATATTGCTGCCTCGGCAGCCGTATCAGTTGTTCCAGGTGATCCGGATTTTCCTGGCCCAATTGGTTTTCCCATTCATCATACTCCCCGCGCCACGCCACCGTATTGTCCGGGGTAATCAGCGCCCCCGCTAAACCCTGGACGATTTTCCCGCCCTTCATAGTCATGTCGTTCTGGCGCGCCGCTAGTTTTCCGCTCATCACTCAATTCCTTTTATTATTTAATTTGATGTGAGGAATAAGGTATGTACGTATTTATCACTTGTGATACTCCTCGTTTTTTATCATTTTCCCCACCAAAAAAAACCATTGAACATATCCACCAAATAAAAACCACCGCCATATTGCCACTGTCAAAACATATTCACTGTGAATGGTTGTAAAAATAACACCAAAAGACAATAAAAATAAAAACAAAACAATAGCAAATATTATTCCTGTCGGAAATGATATTATTACCATCCCATACATCATAATACTATTCAGTTCACTTATATCGTAATTTGAATCTAACTGAGAAAGTCTAAGTAAAGAAACACATAATATAGAGATTGACATTATTATCCAGATCATTTTTATACTTCTAATAAAGTGTTTCATTATAACACTCCAGTTAAAATAAATCTCATAAGCCGTCCTGCATTATTCCCGGAACATTTCATCTGACATGTTTTTAAAGTATCATTAGACCAATCCTGACAATTATTGACCAATCCAAATTTCATCGGGAACATCCAGTCGGGTAATACGGTATAAAAAGGCCTTGCTCCTTTAAGTTTTTCTTTTAGGCAGCTTTCAATACAATCATTATCTGGTTCGACCGATTCGCACCGGATAGCACCTTCTCTCGTATCGTTGCTCGCTTTTCCTGGTCCTAACATTCCATCACTTGGCCATTCTCCTCGTTGATCCTGACTACCACAAACATATCCATTTTCCCCGTCAGGAACACAAAGATATTGATGATATAAAGGATTACCCCATATATCAGGGCCACTTGTTTTACCCGTACCTCCTAGTGAATGCAATGGTTTAGTACATTTTAGTGTTTCCAATCCTAATGGATCTATATCTGTGACCGGCTTCAGCGGATATTTATAAAGGTTTCATCCCCCGGCTAATCCGATAGGATCCTGCGTGATATATATTCCCTATCCCGGATTGTAATAACGATTCCGGTTGTAATACAGCCCCGACTCCTCATCGTATTGCTGCTCCGGCAGCCGTATCACCTGCTCCAGGTGCTCAGGGTTTTCCTCACCCGACAGGTTTTCCCATTCATTAAATGCTACTAACTTATACAATACTTCTATTAACGCCGATTAACATCTGCGATAGTCTCTAATAACCACGATAATATAGGTGGTTTTTACCTACTGGTCACGATGCATGCCTCTACTGGCTCTCCTCGTTTGCTGCGTTTTTTCATCACGTAACTTTTCGATAAGGGCATCGACATCACGATCAAAGTGTGATGACTTTTTTATATATCGAATGATATCTTCCGATAAAAATTGGTCGGGATCAATAAGTGCCAACCTAACTAATTTCATCAATTCATCTTTAGATGGTTTCTTCTTTAACCACCAATGAAACGCGCCATTCCGATCATGATCCGAACTATCCTCATGACCAACCTCATATCCATTAAGTTGTTTTAAAAACAATAAATCAGGATACATATCAAGGTCTAACCACTCCATTGGAAAAGACATTAATGTTATAAACTCTATTTTGTTCATAAACCACCTTATTAAACAGGATCCGCACCAGTATATTTAATTTCTCCACCTAACCTTTCGAATATCTCACACATCGACACATCCCCACGCAAACACCCTTCTCGAGCAGCCCCCATTGATATATATTGTAATAGTAAAAGGTCAGCACTCAATAACTTACCAAATTTAAAAATCATCTTCTGCCTGGCAGTTAGAATTTTCTTACTTGCATCAGATAGTTTTCTACAAAATGAGCTTTGTTCCTTTGTCATTTTAGTTGAATCTGCTTCAGAAAGAGGTTTCCATGTATCGGTACTTACACGAGGACCATCATTTTTCGCTAAGTGAATATGATCTGGAGCATGGTCAGGCCGAAAATCTGTGGCCTCCAGGCCAGGGTTCGCATGTACCGAAGTAGGACCATTAGCCCCAGGGATACCTTGTCCAAGGTTAACCAGCCCCAAAGGGTCACTTCTGCTAATCGGATTTAGTGGATACTGGTACAGGTTCCATCCTCCCATCAGCCCAATCGGATCCTGCTTGATGTACCTTCCCTGTTCCGGATTGTAATAACGGTGCCGGTTATAATACAGCCCCGACTCCTCATCGTATTGCTGCCCCGGCAGCCGTATCACCTGCTCCAGGTACGCCGGATTTTCCTCACCCGACAGGTTCCCTATTCACCATATTTCCGCACGTCGACAAAGTTATCTTAAATCTCAGATCAGTCATGCCTATAGATTGTGTACCATGCGAAACATCGAGCCAACCTATCTGGAATATATGGAACATGATCTTTTACCCATTTTTCTATATTTTTTTCCTCTGATATCTCAGCCGCACCACTCCATATTGTGATAAAATCATCCTTAAACTCATCTCCAGAATAAAAAACAAACGCCTCATCGGCACCATATGTTTCTATATAGACGATTGAACTATTTTGCTCTTTAAAAAATTCGAGTATATTTAATCGTTCTGTTTTTAGTTGCCTTTTGATATTATTTTGCAAAGAATCTCTTTGTGTAGCACTCAATTTATCAGACATATTAGTACATGGTGTTTTTGCAAATGAAAAACCACAAGCCAGGCAAAATACTAACGTACATTTAAGTATATTTATTCTTATCCATCTCATTATCTCACATCCCCAAATTTCATATTCACCCGATTTTATTATTTCAAAAAAGCTCTTGACATTTTCCCTTCTTATTCTGCAATCATCTTCATTCATCGCCACATCCAAACGCCAGTGCAATTTATTTTCCACATCCCAATGACTTCTCATCGCATTAGCAAATTTTTCTGCTGTTAAATCCGCTGAACTTATATAATATCTCACCCAACATTTCCGGTTCTTTCTTTCCGCTATGTTTCTCTGAACGAAAAGATACCGTCACACATAGTTTTTTAACCCTTCCATTCAAATGTAAAATCAATTATCTCATCAGGAACATCACTGACAATATGAGTCATATGTTATTTAACATTCAATGAGAAATATATCTCTTTGTAATCTTTAAATAAGGGTGAATCCCCTACGCCCATAAAAATGAACATTATGTTTGTTGGTGGTAATGCCACCTCTGCCTGAAAACACTGTTCTATCAGGGAAAGATCATAACAACCATAACTCAAACATTAATTTATGAATTTAGTAATAACGCAACATTGATCTGTAAAATCCAGCACTGACTTGTATTTAAAAAGTTGTATTTAACGTGATAAATATACGCCCCTTGGTTATTTTATTCTTATCCCGGTGTGTACAAAAATATACTTCCATACTCTCGTCATGATGCTGAAGGTTAAATTTAATTCATTTTAAAAGGCTAAAACCAGGATGAAGATCTACCTCGTTACCAAATCAATTTGCCACCACCACCTATATAACTCCGGCCTGGATATGGAAGTATAAACATGTCATCACATTTTTCCCTGGAACACCCCCAGTATATCGTTTCCTTACCATCGGACCATTCTGCCGTGGCAGCAGCATTAATAGAAAAATGCCACTTTTTCTTATTATAAATCAACTCACCCGTTATTTCACAGGGAAACCAGAGCCAAAATCCAGTCATGGTATCACTCATTTCCTTATATTTATCACTTAACGAAAATATTTTTTCTATCTGACTTGCATTTAAAACCCATTTATTGCATAAGTTTCTATCCCCAGGCTCTTTATTATAAGGACTCATATAATGGGACTGATTTATTTTTAATATCTTCATATCAGCAAAACAATAACTCACAGAGGATAAAAATAGAATCACAAAAATAATCACATTATTCGCTTTCATATTAACACTCTATCCAGGTCGAACGCATACCTTTGTCGTTTAGTCGAGCGGCGGCGGGCATATAGTTTTCCTCATTATATATTGATGTAATTTTGTATCATTGCAATTATAATATTAAAGTTACCTTGCTCAGTTTAGTAAAAAAGCAGAATATGTTTGACGTCAATATTATCCAACGCTTCTATGAAGAAGTACAAATCCAAAATAACAGTTTGCACTTGCTTTTTGATTAAATAATGAGAAACTTTTACCTGACTTGTTCTTTGCCTAATTACTACAAATCCGTGAGTTTGTACTCGACTTTACATTATTGTCGATAGTCAGGAATTATTGATATACAATTCAGTAAATTTGACAAATTCGTTTCAGAATGACCTTGCTTTTATGTGGACTTCATTCATTTTTCAAGCCGTCTCATATAATGTTTTCATGCAAATTTTCTTGTCATACACATTGAAAACATATAACAAAAATATGTTCACGACATATCCAATTAATATTTCATACCATCATTAACTTCATCATCATAATTTATGAAATATAGAATTATTTTAGTGTGATACGTTTGAGTGGCAACCACTTACCAGGCTGAGAATATGAAAACATTTTTCCTTTTATATAATATGCTTTTCCTTTATTGCTTATCTCAAATTGCGGTGATGGATATGGACATGCATTTTCCTCGTCGCCGTTATAGTATAATGCCAAAACACCAGAATTGATTTTTAAAGAGTAGTCACCAATGCATGTTATCCCCGCATGCCAGGTTGTCATGGATAAAGAAGCACGATTATTTTTACTATCTATCTTTAAATTATATTGTAAAAAAACCTGACTCCCATCATTTAACTGCTCGCCAAGTTCCTCGACTCTAAAGTTACCATCCCATTGAGTTTGACTAATCGCAAAAGAATTTGCGCTCCATAAGCAAGGAAAAATAAATAAATATTTTATAAAATCGCCCATACCACTAACCCCTGATTTAATATGTAGAAGGTATCAATTCAGTATTCAGCATTGTCACACTATATACAAAATCACTCAAGTTGCATCAAGGCGGCAAGGATTTGCTATTGCGCAATGCGTAAAAAATATCAAGAAAAATATATTTTCATAATAAAATCTACTAATAAGTAGATTAAATGGATTCCATCTTATCAATACGTATTTATCATTTTCTGTTCAACTTCAACCTGATTTCCTCTTAGTACTGAGTATCGTCTGCGATCGTTAATTCTACATCTGATGATATCTCGTAAAAAAATAACGCTACCGCCATACCCTGGTTTACAAACCTGCACCCCCTAAGATTACTCTCTTATCTGCATTAAGAATATCATTGTGTTTTTTTTCGGAATATATAAAGATTCCCCATAGTGGATACATAACGTGAGCCAAATTAGTCAAAGACGGGATCACTGACGCTATAATAAGTCAAATGACCTTTTGTATTTTCTTTAATGCATGTTGCCGAGGTGATTTCACCTTTATTTTTTAGTGAATTAGTTTCATATTCAGGAAATGCTTTATTTAAATTCTGAATATTGAGGGGGTGCCATAACATCCTGATAGCAGAAAGATATAAATAAGCAGCTATTTACCCTGATTAAACATATATGCCTCACGCACTACAATCTTCCGTGACCAAATCCAGCAGCGTTAAACTCCACCCTTTGCCCAAGCCATGAAGTTCGCTCAGATGAAAAATCAAACCATCACCCCATTTTTTCGGCACTGCCACCACTCGCTCTGATTGCAGCTCAAGCCGCCTGGCGTTTGCTATACGGGTATCCGACGCCTGATCCCCACTATCCGCTCCATTCACCATGCTAAACGTCAGCAGCGCATTATTAGTACCGGTATAGCTGACAAAAAAACCGGCGTGATCCCATCCCTTTTCACAAACGTACTCAGCCTCCGTGTGGTGATCAAATTCGTTATCCACAGGAATATGCTCTGAAAACCAACCTACCTGCCCTAACAGGTAGTTAAAGTCAGGTATCGGTTTATTAATATCAAATTTTTTCATCCACTTATAATCAAACCCAGCCCCAATTCGGTACAGCACATACATCCCGACTTTTTTATCAATCAGGGCATTAATTTTCGCGTTGTCTCGCTGCTGAAAAGCGATAATCACCTGTCTCGCCGTCTCTTCAAACGACGGAGCGGCACAAACGGGATGCGCGGCCATTCCCAGCAAACTCAGCGCGATGGCCGTGCGGCTCATTTTCATCATTGGCTCTCCATTAACATCCGGTGTTCTATTAGCGCCAATATACTCTCGCAATATTTACTCGGCCTGTCCGTAAGCGTACAATGCCCGCCCTTAAAGTGAGGACTCTCCTCAAGCCGCCTCATCAGGTGAGGCGGATCTGACCTGTCATCAGAACGAGAAAATGATGTTTAAACCAGAACTCCTTTCGCCGGCGGGAACGCTGAAAAATATGCGTTACGCTTTCGCTTACGGTGCCGATGCCGTCTATGCGGGCCAACCGCGCTACTCTTTACGCGTGCGTAATAACGAATTCAATCACGAAAATTTGCAGCTTGGCATCAACGAAGCCCACGCGCTCGGAAAAAAATTCTACGTGGTGGTGAACATCGCCCCGCATAACGCCAAGCTCAAAACCTTTATCCGTGACCTGAAACCCGTCGTCGAGATGGGCCCGGATGCGCTGATCATGTCCGATCCAGGGTTGATTATGCTGGTACGCGAGCACTTCCCGGCAATGCCGATTCACCTGTCGGTACAGGCTAATGCCGTAAACTGGGCGACGGTAAAATTCTGGCAGCAGATGGGGCTGACCCGTGTGATTCTCTCCCGCGAGCTGTCACTGGAAGAGATTGAGGAAATTCGCCAGCAGGTGCCGGATATGGAAATAGAAATTTTCGTCCACGGCGCGCTATGCA
This sequence comes from Salmonella sp. 32070601201500089SM, assembly GCF_017573605.1. Lineage (NCBI taxonomy): Bacteria > Pseudomonadati > Pseudomonadota > Gammaproteobacteria > Enterobacterales > Enterobacteriaceae > Salmonella > Salmonella sp. 32070601201500089SM. The sequence continues at coordinate 107,108 of NZ_JAGETK010000003.1, read as the reverse complement.
TGGCCTATTCCGGCCGCTGCCTGCTTTCCGGCTACATCAATAAACGCGATCCGAATCAGGGCACCTGCACCAATGCCTGCCGTTGGGAATATAACGTGCAGGAAGGAAAAGAAGACGTTGTCGGCAACATCGTGCATAAGCACGAACCGATTCCGGTACAGAACGTTGAGCCGACGCTCGGTATCGGCGCGCCGACGGATAAAGTGTTTATGATAGAAGAGGCCCAAAGACCGGGCGAATACATGACCGCGTTCGAAGACGAGCATGGCACCTATATCATGAACTCAAAAGATTTGCGCGCTATCGCCCACGTGGAGCGCCTGACGAAAATGGGCGTCCACTCGCTGAAAATCGAAGGCCGCACCAAATCCTTTTATTACTGCGCCCGTACCGCCCAGGTCTACCGTAAGGCCATCGACGACGCCGCCGCGGGTAAACCCTTCGACCCTACGCTGCTGGAAACGCTGGAAGGTCTGGCTCATCGCGGCTATACCGAAGGTTTCCTGCGTCGCCATACGCACGACGATTACCAGAATTACGAGTACGGGTACTCCGTTTCCGAACGCCAGCAATTTGTCGGCGAGTTCACCGGTGAGCGTAAAGGCCAACTGGCGGCCGTGGCGGTGAAGAATAAATTCTCCGTTGGCGATAGTCTGGAGCTGATGACACCGCAGGGAAATATCAATTTCACCCTGGAACAGATGGAGAACGCCAAAGGAGACGCTATGCCGGTGGCGCCTGGCGATGGCTATACCGTCTGGATGCCCGTCCCGCAGGACGTTACGCTGGATTACGCACTATTGATGCGTAATTTCTCAGGCGAATCAACGCGTAACCCCCATGCTAAGTAGTTAATTGCGGTTATTTTTTCATGGCGGGAAGATTCTTAGAAATTGATCACATACCGCTTCGCTCAATGCGGGTATTATTCAACGCGCTGAAAAACATAACCCATAAATGCTAGCTGTACCAAGAACCACCTCCTTGGCCTGCGTAATCTCCCTTACGCAGGCTTATTTTTTGCGTATAATCAATAAAAAAGTGGTACTTTCCGCCACATCCAAAAATTGACCACACTAACCAAAGCGCAAATGGGCGCTTAGGTTTAGAGACCTCCCCTATTCATGACCAGCCAGCAAGTCACAATCCTCCCCGCATCCGGTCGGACTCAGGACTTAGCATTCTGACTTTTACGTTTAACATCAGTGAATTAAATCAATAACTGCTTTGTGAGAACTTACACAAAAAGTTTCCAGATTATTAAATTAAGGTTAAAAACTGATAATTTAAGCGTGTAAAAATATGGCACGTTTTAATGCCGCTTTTACAAGGATTAAAATAATGTTTTCCCGGATTAGAGGTTTGATTTCATGTCAAAGTAATACTCAAACCATCGCACCTACGCTCAGTCCACCTTCATCAGGCCATGTAAGTTTTGCTGGGATTGATTATCCTCTATTGCCACCAGATCACCAAATCCCCTTCCCACCGTCACGTATAATCGGTATCCAGAGTTATTCCTTTATCCTGTAAAATGTGATACAGATTCTCCATTGATCTAATAACTACCTCAATTTCACATTCAAGTTTCTCTACAGAACTTTCATTTAGTGAGAAATTGAGAGCCAATAATAATGATTGTGAGTTATTATCATAACACAAATGTGGTCCATTATTCTCTGCAAACCATAAATTAGCATTGAGAAATTCAAAAGCAAGATTATTATTATCCGGAGGTCTTCCGCAAAAACCGTATATCATTATATACTCACTGTTAGTGCTTGTTAGTAAGATACGGTAACGGTTATCTATAATAAATGAGCATAATCTGTTTTCGTCAAAGACAATTGAATCGGTATTTAATTTTAGTGAAAACTGTCTTAATAAGCGATCGGCTCTTGAATACATAACACCCCATACTCTATCTAAAGCGTTTCTATATAAGTCATAAGCCTCTGGTCTGGACGATTAACACCCCGTGTCATCGTCGGAATTCGTCTTTTCCCTATGACTTGCTGTGTTTGCTCATTTATGGCCAGGCTGGCCGGGTTCTGATGCCATTTGCGCTAAGGTATAGTCCGGCGCATATTCCCATCATACCAATTCCCCCCATGCCAAACGATGCGCCTAAAACCGTCAGGGCGGTAGTATATGCAGTACCACTACTGACACTGGCGACAGCCCCTGAGCATACCCCACTGAAAACACCTGTAAACAATGCCGTTGTTCCCAGGCACATTAAACATCTAGGTTTATTGCCATAAGCGTTAAAATCAACGATTTCAGCTACCGGTTTTTCGTCATTACCCCGTTCAGAAGGAGGGAGCAATGGCGTTTGCGCATTCACGCCTGAAGTGACATTCATATAAACCTCTTCATGCACATGCCTGTTTATGTTTATGAGAAAAGCGATACATCAGGCAACGGTACGACTATAGGACACCGCGCTAAGCCATCATCTAAATAGGTTTTATTTGATATATAGTAGCGTGCTTCTAATTGTGCGCCGTGTTTCTGCTAAAGAGTCTAAAGAACATTTCGATTTTATGCTATTAAAAAGTATGTTTGGTAATAAATATCAGGTTTTTATCTGATATTATGGTGTTTGAAATTAATACTGATAACTGACGTATGTTCGTCTTGTTAATTCTCCGTTTCGTTATCAAAGGCGCTATATCGGAAAGCGTCTGACTACCCCTTGTGATTTCCTTGCACTCTCACAAGTGCTACTCAATGCGCATAACGGCATCTCTCTTGTCGCCATTTGCCTTAAACCATGCTTCGCTTACCGCTGCGTACAGCAGGAAGAAAAACGGTAAAGCAATAAGTGCGCAACGTTTCAATTTTCATCCTGTTCTGACCTCGCTTTTTCATTTCTGCTATACACTTTCTGGAGATTGTTGTTCAACCTATTAAGGCATAACGGATGGCTAACTTTCCCGCCAGCTTACTGATCCTCAATGGCAAAAGCGCTGACAACCAGCCGCTACGTGAGGTCATTACTCTACTTCGCGACGAAGGCATACAGATTCACGTTCGGGTAACCTGGGAAAAAGGCGACGCGCAGCGTTACGTTGATGAAGCCCGTAGACTGGGCGTTGAAACGGTGATTGCCGGCGGCGGAGACGGTACCATTAATGAAGTGTCGACCGCGCTCATCCAGATCCGCGACGGCGTAGCCCCTGCACTGGGCCTTTTGCCGCTCGGCACTGCCAACGATTTTGCCACCAGCGCCGGTATTCCTGAAGCGCTGGACAAAGCGCTGAAACTGGCGATTGCCGGAAACGCGATGGAAATTGATATGGCCAGGGTCAATGATAAAACCTGTTTTATCAATATGGCGACGGGCGGTTTTGGCACCCGCATTACCACCGAAACGCCGGAAAAACTTAAAGCCGCATTGGGCGGCGTCTCCTATCTTATTCACGGTCTGATGAGAATGGATACGCTGACCCCTGACCGCTGCGAAATACGTGGCGAAAACTTTCACTGGCAGGGAGATGCGCTGGTGATCGGCATCGGCAACGGTCGTCAGGCCGGCGGCGGGCAGCAATTATGTCCCACCGCGCTGATTAACGACGGACTGTTACAGCTACGGATTTTTACCGGCGAAGAGCTGTTGCCGGCGCTGTTTTCCACGCTCACGCAGTCAGATGACAATCCGAATATTATTGACGGCGCCTCAGCGTGGTTTGATATTCATGCGCCGCATGAAATCACGTTCAATCTGGATGGCGAACCACTCAGCGGACAAGAATTTCATATTGAGGTGCTGCCTGGCGCATTACGCTGTCGGCTGCCGCCGGACTGCCCGTTGCTACGTTAATAACACCTGTCGCTGGCCGGATGCGTTCACATCCGGCTTTTCTTCGTTGAACTCAGGCGATGGTGACTTTGCTATCCAGATAGACATCCTGTACGGCGTTAATCAACTTCACGCCATCAGCCATCGATTTCTTAAAGGCTTTACGTCCCAGAATTAGCCCCATTCCACCGGCTCGTTTGTTGATCACCGCGGTACGAACCGCGTCGCCGAGGTCAGTGTCGCCGCCGTCCGCGCCGCCGGAGTTGATAAGCCCGGCGCGTCCCATATAGCAGTTCGCCAACTGGTAACGTACCAAATCAATCGGGTTATCGCTGGTCAGTTTGCTGTACACGCGATCGTCGGTATAGCCGAAGTTGACCGCTTTATAACCGCCATTATTCTCGGCCATTTTCTGTTTCACAATATCCGCGCCAATCGTAGCGGCCAGATGGTTGGCTTGCCCCGTCAGGTCAGCGGATACATGGTAATCAACGCCGTCTTTTTTAAAGGAAGAATTACGCAGGTAAGCCCACAATACGGTCACCATACCCAGCTCATGCGCACGCTCAAAAGCGGCGGAGATCTCTTCAATCTGGCGACGAGACTGTTCCGAACCGAAATAGATCGTCGCGCCTACCGCCACAGCGCCCATGTTGAACGCCTGCTCAACGCTGGCGTACAGGGTCTGATCGTACTCTGTCGGATAGCTCAATGTTTCGTTGTGATTCAGTTTGACCAAAAACGGAATACGGTGCGCATAGCGCCGTGAAACCGAGGCCAGTACGCCGTAGGTAGAGGCCACGCAGTTACAGCCGGCCTCAATCGCCAATTCAACAATGTTTTTTGGGTCAAAGTAGCGCGGGTTGGCCGCAAAAGAGGCGCCGGCGGAGTGCTCCACTCCCTGATCGACGGGCAGTATCGAAAGGTATCCTGTTCCCGCCAGGCGTCCAGTATTATAGAGCGTCTGCATATTACGCAGAACGGCTGGTGGACGATTATTGTCAATCATCACCCGGTCAACGTAATCCTTGCCGGGTAGATAAAGCTGATCGGAAGGAATGGTCATACAACGATGCTGTAAAAGACTGTCGGCGTCTTTGCCAAGCAACTGCGCAATATCAGTCATAGCTATGCTCCCGTAAGTTCCGATAGGGTATCGGAAGGTGAATAGTCCTGCCCCGCAGATTGCGGGTCGCAATAAGCCTGGTACTGACCGACCATTTTTGCCAACTTTAGCGCATTTTTTCGGCGCTATCTGCTGACTCGATTCACGTCCGAAAAAGTGTTAGTTCGGTCAAAATTAACGCTCAATGGTATTTAAAAGGTATTATTAAATGGTATTGTCATGGCGTACCTTACCTGTCATGAAGGATTCAAAAATGAAAACGACCTTTAAACTGTCGTTCATGATGTTCGTGGAGTGGTTTATCTGGGGCGCCTGGTTCGTCCCCCTGTGGCTATGGCTAAATAAAAGCGGGTTTTCCGCCGGTGAAATAGGCTGGTCTTATGCCTGTACCGCCATTGCGGCGATCCTGTCGCCGATTCTGGTCGGCTCCGTTACCGACCGTTTTTTCTCGGCGCAAAAAGTCCTGGCGGTACTGATGTTTGCGGGTGCCGTACTGATGTATTTCGCGGCACAGCAAACCACCTTTGCCGGATTCTTTCCGCTGCTCCTGGCCTATTCATTGACCTATATGCCGACCATCGCGCTGACAAACAGCATTGCCTTCGCTAACGTACCGGACGTTGAACGCGATTTTCCACGCATTCGCGTTATGGGAACCATTGGGTGGATTGCCTCCGGCCTCGCCTGTGGATTCTTGCCGCAAATGTTAGGCTATAACGATATTTCCCCCACCAACATTCCACTGCTCATAACCGCCGCAAGTTCAGCGTTGCTGGGCGTATTTGCGTTCTGTCTGCCAGACACGCCGCCAAAAAGCACCGGCAAGATGGATATTAAAGTGATGCTGGGGCTGGATGCGCTGGTTCTGCTGCGCGATAAAAACTTTCTCGTTTTCTTCTTCTGTTCCTTCCTGTTTGCGATGCCGCTGGCCTTCTACTACATCTTCGCTAACGGCTATCTGACAGAAGTGGGAATGAAAAACGCCACCGGCTGGATGACGCTCGGCCAGTTCTCTGAAATCTTCTTTATGCTGGCGCTACCCTTTTTCACTAAGCGCTTTGGTATTAAAAAGGTATTATTACTTGGTCTTATTACCGCCGCGATCCGCTACGGCTTTTTTGTCTATGGCGGCGCGGAGACGTACTTCACTTACGCCCTGCTGTTCCTCGGTATTTTGCTGCACGGCGTAAGTTACGATTTCTACTACGTCACCGCCTACATTTATGTCGATAAAAAAGCGCCGGTTCATATGCGTACCGCTGCGCAAGGGCTTATCACCCTCTGCTGTCAGGGATTCGGCAGCCTGCTGGGGTATCGCCTCGGCGGCGTGATGATGGAAAAAATGTTCGCTTATCCGCAACCGGTTAACGGTCTGACATTCAACTGGGCGGGCATGTGGACGTTTGGCGCAGTGATGATTGCCGTCATCGCGCTACTGTTTATGATTTTCTTTCGCGAATCGGACAAAGAGTTCACTGCTATTGACGATCGCGATATTGCGTTGACACAAGGGGAAGTAAAATGAAAGCAGAACGTATTCTCGGTGCTCTTTACGGGCAAGCGTTAGGGGATGCGATGGGAATGCCCTCTGAGCTGTGGCCGAGAACGCGCGTCAAAGCGCATTTCGGCTGGATTGACCGCTTTCTGCCCGGGCCAAAAGAGAATAATGCCGCCTGCTATTTTAACCGCGCGGAGTTTACGGATGATACCGCAATGGCGCTCTGCCTGGCCGACGCGCTACTCGAATGCGAAGGCAACATTGATCCCGAGATTATTGGGCGTAACATCCTCGCCTGGGCGGAACGCTTTGATGCGTTCAATAAAAATGTACTCGGCCCGACGTCAAAAATTGCGCTGAACGCGATTCGCGACGGCAAACCCATCGCGGCGCTGGAAAACAACGGCGTGACTAACGGCGCGGCCATGCGCGTTTCGCCGTTGGGCTGCCTGTTGCCGCCAACTAACCTGACAGCCTTTATAGCAGAAGTAGCGTTAGCCTCCAGCCCGACGCATAAATCCGATCTGGCGGTGGCTGGCGCCGTGGTTGTCGCCTGGGCCGTCTCGCGAGCGGTTAACGGCGACACGTGGCAAAGTATTGCCGACTCGCTCCCCGCCGTCGCCCATCAGGCGCAGACAGCGCGTATTACCACGTTTAGCGCCTCGCTATCGGCACGTCTGGAACTGGCGCTAAACATTGTCCGCCACGCCGACGGCGTCGAATCTGCCAGCGAACAGCTCTATCAGATCATCGGCGCGGGAACCAGCACCATTGAATCGGTTCCCTGCGCTATCGCCATGGTGGAACTGGCGAATACCGATCCTAACCGCTGTGCCGTGCTGTGCGCTAACCTCGGCGGCGATACCGACACTATCGGCGCGATGGCTACCGCCATTTGCGGCGCGTTGCACGGGGTAAGCGCCATTAACCCCCAGTTAAAGCAAACGCTGGACGAGGTTAATCAGCTGGATTTTGCGCGCTATGCCGTTGCGCTGGCGAGTTATCGTCAACGGCGGGAGGCACTATGAACGGCGCACGGTTGCTGACATTATTACCGACCCTGCATACCCGGCGTCCGCTCACCGTTATCGGCGCGGCAGTGATCGATATCATTGCCGACGCCTGGACGTTGCCGCGTCGCGGAGGCGATATTGAACTGCAACAACAGAGCGTCAATGTCGGCGGCTGTGCGCTGAATATTGCCGTGGCGTTGAAACGACTGGGGATTGACGCCAGCAATGCGCTGCCGCTGGGCCAGGGCGTGTGGGCGGAGAGGATTCGCCGCCGTCTGGCAAAAGAGGGATTATCCAGCGTGATTGACGCGGTTGAAGGAGATAACGGCTGGTGTCTGGCGTTAGTCGAACCGGATGGCGAACGCACGTTTATGTCTTTTAGCGGCGTGGAAAACCAGTGGAATGCGGACTGGCTGTCGCAGCTCAGGACACCGCGGGGCAGTCTTGTCTACCTGTCCGGCTATCAACTGGCCTCGTCCTGTGGCGAGCCACTGATCCAGTGGCTGGAAACCGTCGACGATGTAACGCCTTTTATCGATTTTGGCCCGCGAATCGGTGATATTACAGACGATGCAATGGCGCGCATTATGGCCTGCCGGCCCATCGTCTCCCTCAACCGCCAGGAAGCCATCATCGCTGCGGAACGCGCCGGGCTTGCGACCGATACGCGCACTTTCGGCGAAGCATGGGTAAAACGCTTTTCCGCGCCGCTGGTGGTGCGCCATGATAAAGACGGAGCGTGGTATTTTAGCGCGCAATCTTCCGGCGTTGTGCCAGCGTTTCCGGCAACCGTGGTGGATACCATCGGCGCGGGCGACAGCCATGCTGGCGGCGTGCTGGCAGGACTGGCGTCAGGCTGGCCGCTCGCGGATGCCGTACTGCTGGGAAATGCGGTGGCAAGCTGGGTGGTCGGGCATCGCGGCGGCGACTGCGCGCCCACGCGCGAGGCGCTACTCCTCGCACACAAAAACGTATAGGTCGCTACGACAATAACTGATGCTGTATTCAATAGGCCGCTGCTGCTGATCGAGCGCCACCTGCTTAATCACCAGCACCGGCACTTTACCATCCATTTGAATATGCGACTGAAACTCATCATCCGGCATCCGGGCGCTAACGCGAGATCGGGTACGCTGAGGGTAAATGTGCTGGCGACGAAAATAGTCATACAACGAAATGCCAATCGCGTCGACATCATGAATCAGATGCGCGGGCACCCAGGACTCTTCAATCGATACCGCATCCTCATCAACATAACGAATACGTTTGAGTAAAAAGACGTCGCTGCCTGCGGGGATCGCCAGATGCTGCGCGACCTCATCCGGACAACTTACCACGCGTTTGTTAACCCATAGCGTATCCGGTTTTTTGCCGCGCAAGACAACCTGCTGAGAAAATCCCCGCGCCTCTTTCAGGGAATATTCAAAGATATTATTGATTTGCGTACCGTAGCCGCGGGCGCGCGTGACGACCCCCTCTTCTTCCAGCGCCTGCATCGCTTTCCGTACCGTGATGCGCGAGACGCCGGTAAGCTGGCTGAGATCGCGTTCGCCAGGCAAAATATTACCGTGCTCAAGAATACCGCTGCGCACGGCATCCTTTACCGTCTGGGCGAATTTCATGTATAGCGGCGTATTATCCGCCGCTGAAATTCGTTCATTCAGTTGCGCGATGAGCCGGGTATGCGCTTGTTCCATTTATCTTTCCTGACGACGGGTCTGTAGGCAGTATACTACCACCACGCGTGGAAATGATGTACCGGACCAATGCCCTTCCCCACTTCCAGCGTGTCCGCCTGCGCCAACGCCGCCGAAAGCCATGCCTTCGCCTCGTTTACCGTCTCTCCCCAACTGCGATGCCGGGGCCGTAACGCCGCCAGCGCCGCCGACAGCGTACAGCCCGTTCCATGCGTATTTTTGGTGTTCACACGCGGCGCGCTAAAACGTTGCTCGCCCTCACGGGTAAAGAGCCAGTCCGGGCTTTGCGCATCCTCTAAATGCCCGCCTTTCATCAATACCGCTTCACACCCCATCGCCAGTAACGCCCGCCCCTGCGCCAGCATCTCCTGTTCCGTATGCGCATGGGGCGCATCCAGCAATGCTGCGGCTTCCGGCAAATTAGGCGTAATCAGCGATACCTGCGGCAACAGCCGGACGCGTAATGTTTCTATCGCAGAGGGCGAGAGCAGCGGATCGCCGCTTTTCGCCAGCATCACCGTATCCAGCACCACATTACGTACATGATGGCGCTGTAGTCGCTCCGCCACGGCCTCGACAATATCGGTTTCCGCCAGCATGCCGATTTTTGTGGTATCAATGCGCACATCGCTGAACACGGAATCAAGTTGAGCGGCGACAAAGTCCGGCTCTATCCGGTACACCGACTGTACGCCACAGGTATTTTGCGCCACCAGCGCGGTGATGACCGAACAGCCATATGCGCCCAGCGCGGAAAAGGTCTTGAGATCCGCCTGGATACCGGCCCCGCCGCTGGGATCGGTACCGGCAATCGTCAGCGCGTTAATTCGTTGCATTGGCCGCCTCCATATCCAGATGATAGAGCGCATCAAGAAAAGCCGGGATGAAGCTGCCCGGTCCTTCGCTACGCTCTGCCGCGACCTGTCCAGCCAGTTTCATCCAGCAGCAGGCCGAAGCGACATTGTCCAGCGCGGCGCCCGGTAACGCGCAACTGGCGGCGACGACCGCCGACAACGCGCAGCCGGTGCCTACAATGCGAGTCATTAACGGATCGCCGCCGGGAATGCTCAGCGTGCGCTGACCGTTAGTGACGTAATCTATCTCTCCGGTAACCACAACGATGCAGTCTATCTGACGCGCCAGCGCCTGCGCCGCAGGCAGTGCGGCCAACGCCGCCTCGGTGGTATCTACGCCGCGTCCGCCCAGCGCCATGCCGGATAACGCCAGGATTTCCGAGGCGTTGCCGCGTATTGCCGCCGGGCGCAGGGACAAGAGATCCAGGCAAAATCGCCGACGAAATTCCAGCGCGCCCACCGCGACAGGATCAAGGGTCCACGGCGTTTTGGCATCATAAGCGCTTTCTACCGCCGCACGCATCGCGTCAGCGCGTGAGGCGGTTAAGGTTCCGACATTAACCAGCAAGGCGTTGGCGATGGCGGCAAACGGTCTGGCCTCGACAGGATCAATCACCATGGCGGGTGAAGCGCCCAGCGCCAGCAGCGTATTGGCGGTAAATGTTTGTACGACGTCATTCGTCATACAGTGCGTAAGCGGGGAGTGCGCGCGAAAGTGTTTTAACGTATGCGCCGCAAGCGTGCGGCAGTGCAGGTCAGGCTGCATGGTTCAGCTCCTGCCCACGTGAAGAAGGGACACGAGCAGTGTCAGACTTCCCTACGCTGGCATTATCCAGATCAGGTGGTACGGGTATTTCTCAGCCTTCACAAAGAAGGGCACCCCGAGTCGTCAAGCCCCGCCGTGTTAAGCGGGGGTTTCGCTATTAAGCATACTGTCTGCGCCAGACAATGTAAATTTACAGTCAGCGGCGGACGATAATTTCAGCGTTATCAGATAGTTCTCAAAACCTATTCGGTTCTGGCAAACTTGCTGGCGGATATGTTGCTGCACGACGCTTTCGTTTACACTTTTTACGAAAAGGGGCGTGAGATAACAAAATAGCGCTTGTCAGATACGCCACCAGCAGAAATGATACACACGATGTTAACTGACCCGCATATGTGGAGGGTAAAAGTATGAAAAGTAAGTTGCTGCCTTGCGCGCTGTTGCTTGCAACCAGTTTTGCATGGGCCGCCCCCGCGACAACGGGCATTGATCAATATGAGTTAAAAAGCTTTATCGCCGACTTCACCCACTTCAAGCCCGGCGATACCGTTCCGCAAATGTACCGCACCGATGAGTATAATATTAAACAGTGGAAATTACGTAATCTGCCCGCGCCAGATGCCGGTACTCACTGGACCTATATGGGCGGCGCGTATGTACTGATTAACGATACCGATGGAAAAATCATCAAAGCCTATGATGGCGAGATTTTTTATCATCGATAAAAAAAGCCCCCTCATCCAGAGGGGGAAATACAGCCCCATGTTACTTTTTTATTAGCCCTTAATCACTCTATCCCCTTCAAACTGCCTTTTTTGTTGACTGCCTTCACTACCCGATTCGCTCTGGATCTCGCCCTTTTGAAACTACCGCATACCACATTAAAATTTATTGCAGAAAGATTGTCATCCCGGTCACTTATTATTGTAAGTGACCGGAAGTTCATTCACCTATCGCGCCATATATCTTAAATGTTTTTCATATATATTAATCGTATTTCACATAGATCAGCGCAGTCGCTTTTAGATCGCCTGGCTTTATATTGTCTCGGTCATAAACATAATAACTGGCGATAATAGGGATTGTTATCATATCACTGTTGAGCGGCGTGCCTACTTGATCCACTTTCCATAACGTTGAAGCATTACCCTGCTCTGCTGTATTTGAAATATTCACCGTTTTTCCACCGCTCTCCAGTATAAATCCGACGCCATTATTCACAGCACCACGCAACACAGAATAGCTATCTGGTATTAAATCACTGCTGGAGAGATAAACCGTCATTTTACGCGATGTTTGTTTAGCATTACCAAAAAGATTATCACACTGGAGTCGAATATTATCCGCGGCATTTTTGTTGCTGACCTTGCCTGTGTTATATAATTCAGAAAGCGCAATATTCGGTAGCGTGATCGTCAGATCTTCAGGTTTGCAGGTTGTCTGCTTGCGATCGTAGGACACAAACAGATCAAATGAATATAACCCTGCACCTCTAAGATAACTATTATAATCTGCGGCACAGGCATTCCAGCCTCTTCCTGCTAGCAGGCACCCTAAAAACCGCAAACCGGCCGTAAACTGAGTTGCAGAAGAAGCGCTTGTTATTGATACCACCCCGTTGATTAGGACACTGTTCCCACTACCGGCAGAAATATTTACATTCGCCCCAGAGGAAGCGGGTTCAACCGTTACCGTATAGCCCGTTGTAAACGGCATTGTGAGAGTATTATTATCTGCCCAGGCGATTTTTAACTTCAGTTTTACTGTATCATTGTATAATCCCACGATGATATCGGAAGGATCCATACGCGTTATCTTATAAGTCCCTGAACAAGTTGTATCGTTAAAATTATGGCTATAAGTTGCGGACTGATTAGGGTTAATCGTAAAATCCTCACGAATAATTAAATTATCCTGATAAGTAATTTCTCCCGTACAGGCTGCGTATGTTTCAGGTAAAATCAATAACATCACGATAAAAAGAAAGAGTTTCATTTCACCACCTCACCACTACCGACAAATATAAACTTTACTTTCATCAACCGTTTTACCAAAGGTGATTGAACATGAAAGCCCCTGCTCTTTATCTACTGGTACACTGACTTCGGGCGGAATATCATTCGTTCGAATAAATAGCTGACTACCTTGTCCAACAATGCCCACATTATGACCATGATGATCTACTACATCATAACCAAAAATAAGAGGCGAGCCATCAGGACGCTGCGCTTTAATAAACCATGGTTTACGCTGGTCGGTATCAAAATTCACTAGCACGACGGCCCCTCGGTACGGGGCGGCAACTTTACGGTTACCGCGTAATTCCGTTTCACTGCTACTTTGCGACACATCAAGCATAAGATGGTTTTCGCGATATGGCGTAAGGTTGTCATAAACCACCGTTCCTTTTTTATTGGTGGTCCGATATTTTTGGCCGTTAACGTAGGCTCCTTCAAGTCCCGGAGCCTGCATAATCGCAAAGGTATCTGAAAGCCGGCTGGATAAATTCAACCCGCCACTCCAGGCTACAACCCCACCGGAAATACTTCCGCCGGTCTGAGTATAATTGGACGACTGGCTGTAACTACCATTAAGCGTTGCAACGGGCGTATTCCAGGTTAAATTCGTCCCCGCTGTGGTCTCACTATCCTGTCGCTGATGACTAACATTCACGCCGTAATTAAATTGATCGCGACTGCCTGCCGTACCGGTTAAACCAATATTGTTTGAGGTAAATCCATCATCATCAAAGGTCGTCGAGTTCGACACATTCAGATGACGCCGCGGGGTAGTAATACCGTCCCCCCAGTCAAAGGGAATTGAAATAAACAGGTTAAAACGTTTATCTTCATTATGATCCTCGTCGTAAGTCTGACTGGCGGATAACGTATAATTAATTTTCTGGAACGTATTGGAATAGCTTATTTGATAATCTTTACTGGTGCCGCTACGTCCCCAGTAATCACGCCATAATGCACTCAGTGATACTGCGCCCCATCCTTCTGGCAAGGATTGGCTCACATTAGCTGAAAACGTATTTTTACGCCCAAAATCGTTTTGATAATAATCAGCAATATCGTATACATCATTCTTATCGCGACGATAGTTATTTTTATTATTGGCCCAGACATGATCGTTAAATGTGCGGTAATCCTGTGATGAATACCGATACGCAGCCAGACCAAACCGAGTTAATGTTTGGGTCAGGTATTTATTATAAGCAATCTGATAACTCTGACCATCAAATACATCGCCATTATCCTGTTTACTGTGCGCTCGCGTAGCGTCAAGCGAAATGGCGCCAATCCGGGTATTCCACCCCGTGCCGAGGGTAAACGCATTATAATGGTTCGATAGCATCGTACCGCCATAAAGCGTCAACAGGTTATTAAGGCCATACTGATAACTGATTTGTGTAAAATCGGCCTGATTATCGGCGCCTTCAATATGACTACGGCCGGCGGAAAAATCATACTTAGAGACGCCAGGCTGCAACATGTTCGGTACGGAAGCGTAAGGCACCAGCCAGGTATTTATCGAACCATCCGCCTCACGCACGGTGACATCAAGATCCGCGCCACCGCCCGCGAGTTGCAGATCCGCAATGGAAAAGGGGCCAGGAGGAACCTCTTTCTGATAAACAACGAATCCGTTCTGTTCGATGGTTACCAAAGCGTTAGTCTGTGCAATCCCCTGCACCAACGGCGTAAAATTCTGTTTCGAGTTTGGCAACATTTGCATATCGCGAAACAGGCGAACGCCGGTAAATCTCACAGAATCAAAAATCTCTGACGAGGTATACTGATCCCCGGCGCGTAATGTGCCGAGGAGCTCAGCGATACCGCGCTCCAGATACAATGTGTTGCTTTTCCACTCACCGCTGCTGCCATCGGTTTTATTAAATGTGGTATCCGCATGCGCTTGCCAGCCCAACAGATTGAAACCGCTATTGAACCGAACGTAAGTACTTTCACTACTGCCAGAATTCTTATAGTCACTGTAATACTGGCTGGCATAGTAAGAAGTATAAAATGCATTGATGCCGCGATCCCAGTTTTCAGGCAATACATAACCCGCCTCGACCTCATTTACATAGGCCTGGGGAACGCTCAAATCCAGCCGAAAAACGCCAATATTAAAAGTATAGCCACCGCTTCTCACGACATCTTTTAACGCAATACAATCCGTTGCTCCCTGCGGTTGCAGACCATCGCTTATCACTCCAATATTTTTCAACAACTCAGTTGAAATACACGTGCTACCGGGTTCATCGGCAACAATGATATCGTATTTACCTCGCCATTGATTGTTGACATAAATATCCAGTTCGTACTGTCCCGGAATTGGCTTATTCTCATCCAGATGGAAATTTGTTATTTTTTGATCTCTCATTCCCCCCACCATAAAATGGGTATCAAACGTTTCCGTCGCGATAGCCTGCGTTTGCCAGGTAAACAGAGTCAATAAAACAAGCGAAGCGATGGGCGTCATCCTTAGCATGATGAACTCCTGTTTATTTTACATTGATTTTGCTACTAATATAGTTACCATTATCATCAATAATTGTTACTTCATACTGGCTTGTTGACGCATATTTCATGTTAATATTTTGCGTCGATAGCGGTGGCAGCATGATAGTTTGATCATTAATCTTAGTATTTCCTGCTTTTACATCCGTCACGGTAATCCAGTTTGCAGTATCATTTTTCATGATGACAGTTTTATTACTGCGAAATAAACCAATCCGCTGAAAACTGTCTTTGGTTACGGCGGCAATTCGACTGGGGCGCCATATTAATTTTATTCGATTCTGCATTGCGAATTTAAGCACATTTTTACCGGCGTTTTCCTGGCTGTTTGGTGGAATATCAAGCACATTCAGATAAAACAGACTTTCTTTGTTGTCCGGTAAGCTATTAGGCATTTTCTTGATTTTGATCTGCTGACCAGACTCAGCGGCAACGCGCGCCACTGGCGGCGTCAGCATAAATGGCACCTGAATTTTTTCTGGCGGTAATGAAGTGTTACCGTCATCAATCCAGGACTGTACCAGCGAAGCTTGCTCGCCCTGATTCACCAATTGTACAACGACTTCTTTCTTCTCTGCCGGGTAAATCACACGCGTACCATAAATAACAATACCAGCATGCGCAGGCAAAATTATGGCAGATAATAATACTGCAGATAATATTTTCATATTTACACGGCCTTGCTTATAAAAAACCGGCGACGAACGCCGCCGGTTGAATAAATTAGTCAGTAACAACCGTTAAAGTCAGTGTTGAGCTAACATCACCAGAAGCAACATCACCGTCTAAACGCGCATAGCGTGCTAAAAAAGTCAGGTCGTATTCACCGCTGCTATTTGGAGCTAGTGTCACCCCCGTCTCTGGATCAATCTGATTATCCGTACTTCCGTAGTAAACCGCAAAACCGACACCTTTGGCAGACCCGTTATTAAATGTGATATCGTGGCTGTCAAATTGCGTTGAAGAGAAGGTAATACGCGGCGCTACACCCTGTTGACATTTTATTTTCAACGGCATCTGAGTTTGATTAGTTACTGCGTCATAAATCTGACCCGGGGTTAAATTAATTATTTTATCCGCACCAATTTCATTCAGTCTAATTTCAGCGGTGTTCGTACCCAAAAATTGACAGGTAGTACCAACCACCTTTCCGTTAATATTCAGAACGCCTGAATCATACTCATCAGCAGCAAAAGCCCCAGCGCTCATAAATACAGCAGACAATACAGAAGCAGCAATAAGTGAACGTTTCATAATCTCTTCCTTAATGAAGTAATTTCTATTTGTTAAGAGTTATTAACCCTTGCAACGAAAATTCTCATAGACAGGAAGTTATCGCAATGTAAACACGATGTTTTGTTGATTTAAAACAATTTACAGATTGCAATATAATTGCAACAAATAATCATTGCTTATCATTATTTTGTAAACTTATTAATTTCCGAAATTTACTGCCCTTAAATATAAACACAACAAATAAAAAAGCCCATATCATTGATATCAATGATATGGGCCTGCGGAATTAATAAGAATTAGTCGTAATGATTAACAATAATCTGTCGGGTGCTATCACCAGGCACCGTGTATAGCTGCGTTGTCACACCTCTCATCGGCGTAGCGGCGGGTGTTTGCAGAGTTGAAACGTGGATAGTGTTGCCGCAACGCTGCTGCAACTGTGCGTTTACCACTTCTGTACTGCACGTTGGCGCGGTCACTTTTCCACTGATGGTTAATGTTGCGGTGTCGGAGGCAAAAACGGGTACGCTTATCCCATAAGCCGAAACTATAATTCCCATCAGCAAATATTTTTTCATAGTGAGTAATTGTTCCTCTGGTGAACGTCAAACAGTATGCAGGCCGTCCTGATGAGCAGTATGAACGTATCGATACCTTAAAACCAATTGAAAAAATAAATCAGTAGGATAGGTATGATCAATTCAAATAATGTTTTTGCCGATTATTTCAGATAAACACCTGTCTGTTTAAGCAGGAATTAACAATGCGGGGGCTATTATTTTATTAATACATTCACTGCATCAATATATATTAATGCAGTGAATGTCATATTCTCTTTGGAATACGTCAGGAGGATTACACCGCGCGGAAGGCGATTTCTCCCGGAATCACTTCACCCTGCCAGTAAAGCTGTGCCGCAACGCGATCGGCCAGTTCGCGATAGATCGCGGTAAACTCGCTCTCCGGACGGCTAACCACCGTCGGCGTACCACGATCGAGATCTTCGCGCAGACTAATATGCAACGGCATCTGACCCAGAAGCTGAGTATGGTATTTTTCCGCCAGCTTCTGCGCGCCGCCCGTGCCGAAGATCGGTTCGTGATGGCCGCAGTTGCTACAAATATGCATACTCATATTTTCCACAATGCCGAGCACCGGCACTTCCACCTTCTCGAACATCACGATACCTTTTTTGGCGTCGATTAGCGCGATATCCTGCGGCGTAGTCACCACCACCGCGCCGGTAACAGGAATGTTCTGCGCCAGCGTTAGCTGAATATCCCCGGTTCCCGGCGGCATATCCAGTACCAGATAATCCAGATCCGGCCACAGCGTCTCCTGTAACATCTGCATCAGCGCCTTACTGGCCATTGGGCCGCGCCATACCATCGCGTTATCGTCAGTCACCAGATAGCCGATCGAGTTGGTCGCCAGGCCGTGAGACATAATCGGCGCCATATGCGTACCGTCTGGCGATGTCGGGCGCTGATCTTCTGCGCCAAGCATGGTTGGGATCGACGGACCGTAAATATCGGCATCGAGAACCCCGACCTTTGCGCCTTCAGCCGCTAACGCCAGCGCCAGGTTTACCGCCGTGGACGATTTACCCACCCCGCCTTTACCGGAGCTCACGGCAATGATGTTTTTCACGCCATTAATGCCAGGCTGATTTTTGACGCGTTTCAGCGTCGCAATGTTGTACGACAGTTTCCAGTCGATCGCTTTTGCGCCCGTAATACGTAACAGATCGGCGCTGCATTGCTCTTTTAATACCTCAAACGCGCTGTTCCAGACGAACGGCATGACCAGCTCAACGTGCAGCGTATCATCCATCCAGGCGACGTGGTGCAACGCCTTAAGCGTGGTGAGGTTATGCTTCAGGGTTGGGTGCTGAAAATTCGCCAGCGTCCCGGCGACCATCGCTCGCAGGGTATCTGGTGATTTGGCCTGGGATTGTTCGTTCATCCCGACTCCTTTTGTAGTTCTGAAAAGTACGATTGTAACTTTGTAGTTTACTCCAGCGGTAACAATTATTCATTTACGGATAAATGCCCTTATCGATTGGCGCAGTAATTACCATTTTGGTACTATCAAAGCCCTTTTTTACAACAGAAGAAGTAATACCCACTATGACTCAAGTCGCGAAGAAAATTCTGGTAACGTGCGCGCTGCCGTACGCCAACGGCTCTATCCACCTCGGCCATATGCTGGAGCACATCCAGGCTGATGTCTGGGTCCGTTACCAGCGAATGCGCGGCCATGAGGTTAACTTCATCTGTGCCGATGACGCTCATGGCACGCCGATCATGCTGAAAGCGCAGCAGCTTGGTATTACACCGGAGCAAATGATCGGTGAAATGAGCCAGGAGCACCAGACCGATTTCGCCGGTTTTAATATTAGCTACGACAACTACCACTCAACGCACAGCGACGAGAATCGCGAGCTGTCCGAGCTGATTTATACGCGCCTGAAAGAGAACGGTTTTATTAAGAACCGCACCATCTCTCAACTCTACGATCCGGAAAAAGGCATGTTCCTGCCGGACCGATTTGTGAAAGGCACCTGCCCGAAATGTAAATCCGCAGACCAGTACGGCGATAACTGTGAAGTGTGCGGCGCGACCTACAGCCCGACCGAACTTATCGAACCGAAATCCGTGGTGTCCGGCGCGACGCCGGTAATGCGTGACTCCGAGCACTTTTTCTTTGACCTGCCGTCATTCAGCGAAATGTTGCAGGCGTGGACCCGCAGCGGCGCGCTGCAGGAGCAGGTGGCGAACAAAATGCAGGAGTGGTTTGAATCCGGCCTGCAACAGTGGGACATTTCCCGCGACGCGCCGTATTTTGGTTTCGAAATCCCGAACGCGCCGGGCAAATATTTCTACGTCTGGCTGGACGCGCCGATTGGCTATATGGGCTCCTTCAAAAATCTGTGCGATAAGCGCGGTGACACGACCAGTTTTGATGAGTACTGGAAAAAAGACTCCGATGCCGAGCTGTACCACTTTATCGGCAAAGACATCGTCTATTTCCACAGCCTGTTCTGGCCTGCCATGCTGGAAGGCAGCCACTTCCGTAAGCCGACCAACCTGTTCGTTCACGGTTACGTGACGGTGAACGGCGCGAAGATGTCTAAGTCTCGCGGCACCTTTATTAAGGCCAGCACCTGGCTGAAACACTTTGACGCCGACAGCCTGCGCTACTACTACACCGCGAAGCTTTCTTCACGCATTGATGACATCGACCTGAACCTGGAAGACTTTGTCCAGCGCGTCAATGCCGATATCGTCAATAAAGTAGTCAACCTGGCCTCGCGTAACGCCGGTTTTATCAATAAGCGTTTCGACGGCGTGCTGGCGGCTGAACTGGCCGATCCGCAATTGTATAAAACCTTTACTGACGCCGCTGCGGTGATTGGCGAAGCATGGGAAAGCCGTGAATTCGGTAAAGCTATCCGTGAGATTATGGCGCTGGCCGACATCGCTAACCGTTATGTTGACGAGCAAGCGCCGTGGGTGGTGGCTAAACAAGAAGGCCGCGACGCGGACCTGCAGGCCATTTGCTCGATGGGCATCAACCTGTTCCGCGTGCTGATGACGTATCTGAAACCGGTACTGCCGACGCTTTCTGAACGCGTTGAAGCCTTCCTGAACAGTGAGTTGAACTGGGATGCCATCGAACAGCCGCTGCTCGGTCACAAGGTCAACACCTTTAAGGCGCTCTACAATCGCATCGACATGAAGCAAGTTGAAGCGCTGGTTGAAGCGTCTAAAGAAGAGGTGAAAGCCGCAGCCGCGCCGGTTACCGGCCCGTTAGCCGACTTCCCGATTCAGGAAACCATCACCTTTGACGATTTCGCCAAAATTGACCTGCGCGTAGCATTGATTGAAAACGCTGAGTTCGTAGATGGTTCTGACAAATTGCTGCGTCTGACGCTGGATCTGGGCGGCGAGAAGCGTAACGTCTTCTCCGGCATTCGTTCCGCCTACCCGGACCCGCAGGCGCTGATTGGCCGCCAGACAGTAATGGTCGCCAACCTCGCGCCGCGCAAAATGCGCTTTGGCGTCTCCGAGGGAATGGTGATGGCCGCAGGACCTGGCGGGAAAGATATCTTCCTGTTAAGCCCTGATGACGGCGCGAAGCCTGGCCAACAGGTGAAATAAGCAACAAGCCGGAGCATGCTCCGGCTTTTTTAACCGCTTAATCCTGACTGGCATATCACCCCATCCGCGTGTTTTAACTTTTTCCTTAATAAGCAATAGCGTTAAGACTCCATATCCGGACTGCTAAATAACGGCTAAAAGTCATATTCTATCTCTCCCTGATACATTGCTATTACTGGGTTAAATTAATTCATTGAAATTATTTTAAAAACCCAATCATTATATAAAATGGAGTTTTAGATGAAAATTTCTGGCAAGTTATTGTCCGCGGCTTTGGCTTCCGTACTGGTGTTCTCTCTTGCTGGCTGTGGCGATAAAGAAGAATCAAAGACCTTTAACGCAAACCTGGCGGGGACAGAAATTTCAATTACTTACACCTATAAAGGTGACAAAATCATTAAGCAGACGTCTGAAAGTAAAATCAGCTATGCCACTGTAGGCGCTAAAACGAAAGAAGATGCCGCCAAAATTCTCGATCCGCTGAGCGCGAAATATAAAAATATCGCCGGAGTGGAAGAAAAATTAACCTATGAAGATACCTATGCCCAGGAAAACGTCTCTGTGGATATGGAAAAAGTGGACTTTAAAGCGTTACAGCAAATCTCAGGGACGATGGTGTCCGGCGATACCAGCAAAGGTATCAGCATGAAACAAACCCAGACGCTGCTGGAAGCTGCTGGTTTTAAAGAAGCGAAATAACTGGCAGGCATAATGTATTGCATCGACTGGTAAAGTCGCTCAGGGCGCTGCTTCGGCAGCGTCTTTTCTTTATGAATTCCGAAAAAAGACAGCCTCGCTGTAAGTCCCCTCGCCAAAGCCTATAATCCCTGAATTCCTGGCCACACCAATACTTAACGACAAGGAATTGTTATGCAGGTTCTACGTCTTATGGCACTGCCACTATTCGCGCTCTCTCTATCGGTTAGCATAACTGGCTGCGATCAGAAAAACGATACTCTCCAGGGAAAGCAAAATAACATGACAGCGTTTATCAAGAAGATAGCCGCTAGCAAAGAGTCAGAGGAAACACAACGCTATGTAGGTAATCTCAACGGTATTGAAATCAAGTTAACCTATTACTACAAAGGGGATATCGTTTTACGTCAAATATCTGAACATAAACTACTTTATAAGATCCTGAAAGCCAATAATAAAGAAGAAGCACAAAAAATGCTGAGTCAAGTCGGCGAAGCTTATCAGGGTATGCCGGGTTTGACTGAACGAATCGACTATTATGATAGCTATGCTACGGAATATGTGGATATTGATTTTACCCAGGCAAAAATAAGCGACCTCTGTAAATTGCCAGGATCATCAATTGACAACTGTTCCGCGTACTATCTGTCAATGATTCGCTCGCAGAAACTGTTGGAAGAGAGCGGGTATCATAGAATCAATTAGTATAATAATGCGTTTTCCCGGTCAGACAGGACGCTGCCGGGAACAATACCGCAGAATTACTTCGCCGCGTGTTCACGGGCCGCCAGACCGCGCAGAAAATAACGCATAAACTGATCGCCGCATTCGCGGAAGTTCTTATGGTCCGGCGCGCGCATCATCGCGGTGATCTCTGGCATTGAGACACGAAACAACTGACCGGTAAGTATCGCCAGGATATCATCTGTTTTTAGCGAAAAGGCAATACGCAGCTTTTTCAGCACAATATTGTTGTTGATACGACGTTCCGCCGTCAATGCAGGCGCCGCCTCATCTTTGCCGCGTTTTTCATAAATGAGGCCATTGAGAAATGAGGACAACACGATATCCGGGCAACGCTGAAACCCCTCTTCCTCTTCTTTGCGCAACCAGATTGCTATCTGCTCCGGCGTAGCATCAACGTTACCCAGCGCCAGGATACGCGCCAGATCGGTATTATTAGCTTTTAAAATGTAGCGCACGCTACGCAGAATATCGTTACTCAGCATGAGGCCTTCGGTCGTTTCTATGGCAAAACGATATTCTAACAGTCTTTTACAGGCCAATCGCCTCTTTTAAACTTTTCAGATAGCGACGGCTTACCGGCACCGTCAGGCCGTTGCGTAAAATCAGCTCTGCCTGCCCATTATCCTCCAGCCGAATTTCCTGCAAATGGGCCATATTCACCAGAAACTGACGATGACAACGCAGTAGCGGCGTCCGGCTTTCCAGCGTGCGCAGCGTCAGCTCGGTAAACCCCTCTTTCCCTTCACTGCTGGTCACATAAACGCCGCTCATACGGCTACTGACAAAGGCGACATCATCCATTTGCAACAAATAGATCCGGCTGTGTCCGGTACAGGGAATGAATTTAAGCGCCTGCTGGTTTTCCGGCAACAACGAAACATCCTGTTTACTGCGCTCCTGACGCAGACGATGTAACGTTTTTTCCAGCCGTTTCTCCTCTATCGGCTTGAGCAGATAATCAAAAGCGTGTTCTTCAAAGGCTTTGATGGCGTATTCGTCAAACGCGGTTAAAAAAACGATATACGGGCGGTGTTCCGGATCAAGCATTCCTACCATCTCCAGTCCACTGATACGCGGCATCTGAATATCCAGAAACAGCACATCAGGTCGCAACTTATGTACCGCGCCAATCGCTTCTACCGCGTTCGCGCACTCTCCCACAATCTCAATGTCATCCTGCCCCTGGAGCAAAATCCGCAGATTTTCCCGCGCTAACGGCTCATCATCCACAATCAGCACTTTAATCATGCGTCCTCCTCCAGTGGAAGTCGTAATGTAATTCGGGTAAAACAGTCCGGCT
Source organism: Salmonella sp. 32070601201500089SM (assembly GCF_017573605.1). Lineage (NCBI taxonomy): Bacteria > Pseudomonadati > Pseudomonadota > Gammaproteobacteria > Enterobacterales > Enterobacteriaceae > Salmonella > Salmonella sp. 32070601201500089SM. Next base: position 83,678 of record NZ_JAGETK010000003.1, on the reverse strand, counting down.
CGCAGGCCACGCTAATACCATAATCATCGCCAAAGTGTTCGCGCAGACGTTTATCAACCAGACTCATCCCCAGCCCGCTACTGCCGGCGGAAGGCTGATACAGTCCCGCATTATCCTCAATATCTAACATCAAATGCTGCCCTTCGCGCCGGGCGCGAATAGCGACGTTGCCGGTATCAAGCAGTTGCGACGTGCCATGTTTAATGGCGTTCTCAACAATCGGCTGTAATGTAAACGCAGGCAATTTCTGACGTGAAAGCGTCGATGGAACATCAAGCTGTACCTGCAGACGCGACTGAAAACGCGCTTTTTCAATTTGCAGATAAGCGTTTACGTGTTCAATTTCATCCGCCAGCGTGACGATTTCCGACGGGCGTTTTAAATTTTTGCGAAAAAAGGTCGACAAGTACTGCACCAGTTGGCTGGCCTGTTCGCTGTCGCGGCGAATCACCGCTTTAATGGTATTGAGCGCGTTAAACAGAAAATGCGGGTTCACCTGCGCGTGCAACAGCTTGATCTCTGACTGCGTCAGCAACGCCTTCTGCCGTTCATACTGCCCGGCCAGGATCTGCGCGGATAAAAGCTGCGCAATACCCTCTCCCAGGGTGCGGTTAATTGAGCTGAACAGTCGGTTTTTCGCTTCGTACAATTTAATGGTGCCCATGACTCGCTGATTTTCGCCACGCAGCGGGATCACCAGCGTCGAACCGAGTTTACACTGCGGGTGTAGCGAACAGCGATACGGCACTTCGTTGCCATCGGCATAAACCACCTCTCCGGTTTCAATTGCTTTCAGCGTATAACCTGATGAAATGGGTTTGCCCGGTAGATGGTGATCGTCGCCAATACCAGTAAAAGCCAGCAGTTTTTCGCGATCGGTGATGGCGACGGCGCCAATATCCAGCTCCTGATATAACACCTGCGCCACCTTCATACTGTTCACTTCGTTAAATCCCTGACGCAGAATCCCCTCCGTTGACGCGGCGACCTTCAGCGCGGTAGCAGAAAATGCCGAAGTATATTTTTCGAACATGGCGCGCTTATCGAGCAAAATACGCATAAACAGCGCGGCGCCAACGGTATTCGTCACCATCATCGGCGCGGCAATATTACTGACCAGATGCAGGGCATCGTCAAACGGCCTGGCTATCAGTAAAATGATCAGCATCTGCACCAGTTCGGCAACACACGTAATTGCTCCCGCCGTCAGCGGGCTAAACACTTTGTCCGGGCGTCCGCGACGTATGAGAACGCTGTGTACCAACCCGCCCAGCAGCCCTTCGACGATGGTGGAAATCATACAGCTCAGCGCCGTCATGCCGCCCATAGAATACCGATGTAACCCACCGGTCAGGCCGACCAGCCCGCCGACGACCGGCCCGCCGAGTAGGCCGCCCATCACCGCGCCAATCGCGCGGGTATTGGCAATCGAATCTTCGATATGTAGCCCAAAATAAGTGCCCATAATGCAGAAGATAGAAAACGTGACGTAACACAGAAGCTTGTGCGGCAGACGAACCGTGACCTGCATAAGCGGGATGAACAGGCGCGTTTTACTCATTAGCCACGCAATGACCAGAAACACGCACATCTGCTGAAGCAGCAGCAACACCAGATTAAACTCGTACATACCCGCAAACCACACTTCAATTAAAAGCGCGTAACATACATTGAGTACGATTAACTTTCTTTGAACTGTTGCATAAAAATATGAATTCGTGAATACGATCACTTAAACGCCGCGCCGCAACCCGCTACTTCGCGTTTTAATGCATAAAAAACAGGCAAAACTTCCTGGTTCCTAAAAGAGCGTCTAAAGTTAAACCGGGACCTCGCGAGCAAGGGTGAAACGATGGCGCTTTACACAATTGGTGAAGTGGCTTTGCTTTGTGATATCAATCCTGTCACGTTGCGCGCGTGGCAGAGACGTTATGGACTTTTAAAACCACAGCGAACGGATGGCGGTCATCGTCTGTTTAACGATGCCGATATCGACAGAATCCGCGAAATCAAGCGCTGGATAGATAACGGCGTCCAGGTCAGCAAAGTCAAAGTGCTGCTCAGTAGCGACAGTAGCGAACAACCTAACGGCTGGCGCGAACAGCAGGAGATCCTGCTGCACTACCTGCAAAGCAGTAATCTGCACAGTTTACGGTTATGGGTCAAAGAACGCGGTCAGGATTATCCTGCCCAAACATTGACCACTAACCTGTTCGTCCCACTGCGGCGACGATTACAGTGCCAACAACCCGCCCTTCAGGCGCTGCTCGGCATTCTTGACGGTATCCTGATCAACTATATTGCGCTCTGCCTGGCGTCTGCGCGTAAGAAACAGGGAAAAGATGCGTTGGTGATCGGCTGGAATATCCATGATACCACCCGCCTGTGGCTGGAAGGTTGGGTCGCCAGCCAACAGGGATGGCGAATCGACGTGTTGGCGCATTCGCTTAGCCAGTTCCGCCCGGAACTTTTTGACGGCAAGACGTTACTGGTATGGTGCGGAGAAAACCAGACGCTGGCGCAGCAGCAGCAACTCCTGGCATGGCGCGCCCAGGGACACGACATTCATCCCCTTGGCGTTTAAACAGCAGCTAACAAATTCGCTTTAATGTATACTCCTTTTATTAACATAAGGAGTACATAATGCGCGTAGCGAAAATCGGGGTGATCGCCCTTTTCCTGCTGATGGCTATTGGCGGTATCGGCGGCGTGATGCTGGCAGGTTACAGTTTTATTTTGCGTGCCGGGTAAGCGCGCGCGTCAGCCTTTCAAACAGGCGATCGATAATGATCGCCGCCAGCGCCACCAGCAGCGCCCCCTGGATAACATAGGCCGTATTAAAGCCGCTAAGCCCGATAATGATCGGCGTGCCTAACGTACTGGCCCCCACCGTTGAAGCGATGGTCGCCGTACCAATATTGATAATCACCGAGGTTCGGATGCCCGCCAGAATCACCGGCGCGGCCAGCGGCAGCTCAACCTGATACAACTGTTGGCGACGGCTCATTCCCATACCGCTGGCAACGCTCATCACGCTGGCAGGCACCGCGCCCAGCCCGGCCAGGGTCGCCTGCAGGATGGGCAACACCCCATACAGGATCAAGGCGATAATGGCCGGTTGCTGACCAAAACCCATGACGGGTACCGCGATCGCCAGTACCGCGACCGGCGGAAAGGTCTGCCCGACGGCGGCGATAGTCTCCACCAGGGGACGAAACTCTTTCCCACTTTCTCGCGTGACCGCAATCCCTGCGCCGACGCCCACCACGACGGCAAACAAACTTGAGATGCCCACCAACCAGAAATGGGCGAGCGCGAGGGCGGCAAAACTCTCCTGTTGGTAGACCGGGCGCGGTAAATCGGGAAACAGCGCGGCGAAGAACGGCTGGCTATAAGGCAATCCAAACAGCAGAAGCAAGAACAGAACAATAAGCCAGAGAAGCGGATCACACAGTCGTTTCACGGGGGGACGTCTCCGAAAGCAGATCGCGGAAATGGAGCGTACCGCAGGGCTCGCCCTGCTGATTCGCCACCGGCAGGACGTCGCACCGACGGGCGACAAACATCGATAGCGCATCGCGTAGCGTCATCTCTTCCACCAGCGCGTCGCCGCTGAGCTGTTCATGCCGACGTACATAATCGCCTACGCTACGTAACGAAAGCAGCCTTACGCCCAGCTCGCTGCGGCCAAAAAATGCCTGCACGAAATCATTTTCCGGCGAGGTCAGCATAGAAAGCGGCGATCCCTGTTGGATAACGTGGCCCCCGTCCATCAGCACCAGATGGTCGGCGAGGCGTAGCGCCTCGTCGATGTCGTGCGTCACCAGTACGATGGTGCGCCCCAGCAGCTGATGAATGCGGGTCATCTCCTGCTGCAATGCGCCGCGCGTTACCGGATCAAGCGCGCCGAAAGGCTCGTCCATCAGCAATACCTGCGGATCGGCAGCCAGCGCCCGCGCAACGCCGACCCGCTGCTGTTGCCCGCCGGAAAGCTGATGCGGATAACGATCGCGCAGCGCGCTTTCCAGACCCAATAATGCCATCAGTTCATCAATACGATCGTTAATCCGCGCACGCGACCACTTTTGTAGTTGCGGTACGGTGGCGATATTTTGCGCCACCGTCCAGTGGGGAAAAAGACCGATAGACTGAATGGCATAGCCCATGCGACGGCGCAGTTCAAGCACCGGCAGGCTGCGGATCTCTTCCCCGGCAAAACGGATCGTTCCGCTATCATGCTCTACCAGCCGGTTAATCATCTTCAGAGTGGTCGATTTCCCCGAACCGGAGGTGCCAATTAACACCGAAAAGCTGCCTTCGCTAAAGTGCAAATTGAGGTCGCTAACAGCCTGTTGATCGCCGAAGGTTTTACTGACATGGTTAAATTCAATCATCGGTTGCTCCCTTCAAAAACGCGATCCATAAATCAAACAGCGCGTCGATCACTACCGCCAGCGCAATCACCGGAATGACGCCCAACAGGACTAAATCAATGGCGCTGCTCAATAGCCCCTGAAACACCAGCGCGCCGAAACCTCCCGCGCCAATCAGCGCGACGACGACGGCCATTCCCACTGTCTGGACCATTACTACCCGCAGGCTACGTAAAAAGACCGGCAGCGCCAGCGGCAGTTGCACATGCCTGAAGCGCTGGCCGCTACTCATTCCCATTGCTCTTGCGCTCTCCAGCACATCGCGCGGCACCTGATTGAGCCCGGCGACCACGCCGCGCACCAGCGGCAATAACGCATAGAGCACCAGCGCTATCAGCGCAGGCGTCATGCCGGTTCCCGCGACGCCGAATTCGGCAAGCCACGGAAACTGTTTCACCAGCCCGGCCAACGGCGCAATCAGCAGGCCAAACAGCGCGACGGAAGGGATAGTCTGGATCACATTCAGCACGGTAAACACCGGCCCCTGGCGTGAGGCGGAAAAATAACACCAGACGCCCAACGGTAGTCCGATCGCCAGCGCCGGCAGCACCGTGCCCGCCAGTAACATTAAATGTTGCACCAGCGCGGCATCGAAAACATCCTGGCGGTTGGTATACTCTTTCAGAAGCGAGAGGTTGTCGAACGTGCCTGAAAACAGCAGCGCCAGCGGGACAATGACAATTTGCGCGTGCAGCAACCAGCGCCACAGCGGCCCAACGGTAATACGGCGGATCGCATCGCTACAGGCCAGCAGCATCAGACTGAGGCCCAGCCACAATCCACTTCCCAGACTGGTACGCGCCAGCGGACTGCCCTCCTGCGCCAACTGGGTCGCCGCCCTGCCGACTCCCCACAGCATGACAATAAAAAGCGTCTGCGCCATCATCAGCGTCAGTACGCTACCGCGTTTACCGGGCACAAAGCACAGCGTAAACAGCGCGCATCCCGCGCCAGTCAGCATCCAGATGGTCGCCGGCCAGCTCTCCCATAACTGGCGCCCCTCGCCGCTCACCAGACGATTCGGGGCGTAATTAATGAAAGGCAGCGCGACAGCAAGCAGGGCCAGAACAACCAACAGCAACAGCACACGATTAACCGTGATTTTTTTGGCAGCATCACTCACAGATTACTTCACCCACCCTTTTTGTCGGAGGTAATCTGCGGCGACTTTTTTCGCATCCAGCCCTTCTACGGCGATTCTGGCATTCAACTGTTGCAGCGTTTTCTCATCAAGGCTGGCGAAAACGGGCTGCAGCCAGTCGGCTATCTGCGGATAGGCCTGTAACACCGATTCACGCACTACCGGCGCGGGGGCATAGATAGGCTGGACGCCTTTTGGGTCGCTCAGGGTTTGCAGACCCAGCGCGGCGACCGGGCCGTCGGTGCCATACGCCATCGCGGCGTTAACGCCGGATGTTTGTTGCGCGGCGGCTTTGATCGTGACCGCCGTATCGCCGCCCGCCAGCGACAAGAGCTGGTTCTGATTCAAGGTAAAATCATAGGCTTTTTCAAATGCCGGCAGCGCATCCGCCCGTTCGATAAATTCCGCAGACGCCGCCAGTTTAAAAGTGCCGCCCTCTTTCAGATAACGGCTGAGATCGGCAAGCGAGGAGAGTTTATTTTTTTCCGCGATGTCCTGACGTACCGCGATGGTCCAGGTGTTATTTGCCGGCGCAGGCGTCAACCAGACCAGCTTATTCTGCTCCGCATCCAGTTTTTTGACTTTCTCAAAGCCTTGCTTTGCATTTTTCCATGCCGGATCGTTTTCATCTTTAAAAAAGAACGCCCCGTTACCGGTGTATTCCGGATAGATATCCAGCTCTCCGGCGGTAATCGCGCCACGAACGACTGGCGTCGTCCCGAGCTGAATTTTATTGACCGTTTTAACGCCGTGGCTTTCCAGTACCTGCAAAATCATGTTGCCGAGCAGCGCGCCTTCGGTATCAATCTTTGACCCGACCGTCACGGGCGATGCCGCCTGTAGAGGTAAACTCACCGTCGCCAGCAACGCCAGCGAACTTACCCATAGCTTTGAGATCGTCATGATGCTTTCCTCATCCTTTTACGGCCTTTTTCAGAGACTTGAGAAAAAAGCATAGTTGAAAAGTCTGCGTTTAACCTGGGATTTTCTGGCAGTTTAAGTGACGTGGCAGGCAATAAAAGGGGGGACAGGAAAAGCCATTGCCAGACAGGGCGCAGCTATCGCGCCCTGTTGACGGCAGGCTTACAGTAGCTCGAACGATCCTTGTTTAACGCGAGCGGAATCCACGCCGATAAAGACGTTGAACTTGCCGGGTTCCGCGTCATATTTCATCTGCTGATTCCAGAACTTCAACGCCTCGATGTCAATCGGGAAACTCACGGTTTTACGTTCGCCAGGCTTGAGGGTGATTTTTTCAAAGCCTTTTAATTGCTTCACCGGGCGGCTCATTGATGCCGTGACATCCTGTAAATACATCTGGATGACCGTTGCCCCTTCGCGTTTACCGGTGTTCGTGACCTCTACGCTGGCCGTGACTTTGCCGTCGCGTTGCATTGTCGGTGAGGAGAGCGTGACGTCAGACACCGTAAATGTGGTGTAGCTCAGACCGTAACCAAACGGATAGAGCGGGCCATTTGCTTCGTCAAAATAACGTGAGGTGTATTTGTTTGGCTTTTCAGGATTATACGGGCGTCCCGTATTGAGATGGCTGTAATAGACCGGAATTTGTCCCACCGAACGCGGGAAGGAGATCGGCAGTTTGCCTGACGGGTTGTAATCGCCAAACAGCACATCGGCAATGGCGTTGCCGCCTTCCGTCCCGGCAAACCAGGTCTCCAGAATCGCATCGGCCTGTTGATCTTCTTTTACCAGCGCCAGCGGTCTGCCGTTCATTAATACCAGTACCAGCGGCTTACCGGTGGCTTTCAGAGCGGTGATTAAGTCGCGCTGACTCTGCGGAATGGTGATATTGGTACGACTGGAGGCTTCATGCGCCATCCCCTGCGACTCGCCTACCACTGCGACCACTACATCGGCCTGTTTCGCCGCCTGCACCGCCTCATCAATCATCGCCTGCGGTGAGCGCGGATCGATTTTCACCGCCTCTTCATACAGGTTTAAGAAATCGACGATATCTTTATCGTTAGTGATATTCGCCCCTTTGGCATAGAGGATCTTCGCCCCGTCGCCGACGGCATTTTGAATACCCGCCAGCACCGTCACTGACTGATTCGCGACCCCAGCAGCAGACCAGCTTCCCATTACATCACGTTGACTGTCGGCCAGCGGCCCAACAACGGCAATGGTGCCCGATTTTTTCAGCGGCAGCGTTTCCAGCCGGTTTTTCAGCAGTACCACACTTTCCCGCGCCACTTCCCGTGCCTCTTTACGATGCAGGCGGCTTTCGGCATTGGTGTCCACCGGGTCGCTCTCTTTCGGTCCCAGATGGCTATAGGGGTCGTTAAACAATCCCATGTCATATTTTACGTTGAGCACATGGCGCGTCGCGTCGTCCAGTTCCGCCATCGTCACTTTGCCCGACTTAATCAGACCCGGCAGATATTTGCTGTAATACTCATCCGCCATGCTCATATCCACCCCTGCCTTTAGCGCCACGCGCACCGCATCTTCCGGGTCGGCCGCGGTGCCGTGTTTAATCAGTTCTTTAATAGCGCCGTGGTCGGAAACGGTAATTCCCTTAAAGCCCCACTCATCGCGCAGGACATCTTTCAATAGCCAGGAATCTGACGTCGCAGGCGTGCCGTTCAGCGAGTTCAGCGCCACCATCACCGCGCCGCTCCCCGCATCCAGCCCCGCTTTGTACGGCGGCATGTAGTCATTAAACAGACGCTGGGAACTCATATCCACGGTGTTGTATTCTTTACCGCCTTCAACGGCGCCATAGGCGGCAAAATGTTTCACGCTGGTCATCACCGAGTAGCGGTCCGCCGGGCTTTTGCCCTGCATCGCTTTCACCATGGTTTCGCCCATGATGGAGGTTAAATATGTATCTTCGCCAAAGCCTTCGGAGGCGCGTCCCCAACGCGGATCGCGGGAGACATCCACCATCGGCGCCCAGGTCATATTCAGGCCGTCGTCCGCCGCTTCATACGCCGATACGCGTCCTACGGTTCTTACCGCATCCAGATTAAAAGAAGAAGCCAGACCGAGGCTTATCGGGAAGACGGTTCGCTGGCCGTGTACCACGTCATAGGCAAAAAAGAGAGGAATTTTCAGGCGGCTCAACGCCATCACCTGATCCTGCATTTGACGGATATCCTGGCGGGTGACGGTATTGAAAATCGCCCCTACCTGCCCGTCTTTGATCATCTCGCGAATCGCTTCTTTCGGGTTATCAGGGCCGACGCTAATCAGACGTAACTGACCAATTTTTTCATCGACAGTCATTTTCTTGAGTAAATCGGTGACGAACGCGTCGCGCGCTTCGGGCGTCAGCGGGTGATTGCCAAACAGGTTTTCCGCCAATGCTGGCTGCATCGCCAGACTCACAGCAACACCTACTGAACATAACCATTTCATGTTGAGTCTCTCTTTATCTTTATCCCGACGAGGCGGTAAAAACAGAATAAAAACCGCAGTTTGCCATAAGCCTAAACGCGAGAGGAGAAGAAAGCGAAGGTTATTCTCCTAATTTTCCGCACAGTCAAATACGCAACCGCCAGCAAATGGTATCAAGGCGGCAAATGAATACCACCAACACAGAGACAATTTGAATGAGAAAGCGTATTGTCATACCAAGCGCTATGCTTAACGCTGATATTTTGTCCCACCACAAGGAGTGGAGAATGTCTTCCATAACAATGACTGATAATAAAACGTTCCTGAATGAGCTGGCCCGCCTGGTAGGCCATTCTCACCTGCTGACAGACCCCGCCAAAACCGCCCGCTATCGCAAGGGTTTCCGTTCCGGTCAGGGCGACGCGCTGGCCGTTGTTTTCCCGGGTTCATTACTGGAACTGTGGCGTGTGCTCAACGCCTGCGTTAACGCTGACAAAATTATTCTGATGCAGGCCGCCAACACCGGTCTGACGGAAGGCTCCACGCCGAACGGCAACGACTACGATCGCGATATTGTGATTATCAGCACCCAGCGGCTGGATAAGCTGCACTTACTGGATAACGGCCAACAGGTTCTGGCCTGGCCCGGTACGACGCTCTATGCGCTGGAAAAAGCGCTTAAACCGCTGGGCCGTGAACCGCACTCGGTGATTGGTTCGTCGTGTATCGGCGCGTCGGTCATCGGCGGCATCTGTAATAACTCCGGCGGCTCGCTGGTGCAGCGCGGCCCGGCCTATACCGAGATGTCGCTCTTTGCCCGTATTGACGAGCAAGGCAAACTGCAACTGGTCAATCATCTGGGTATCGATCTTGGGCATACCCCGGAGCAGATCCTGAGCAAGCTGGATGATGAACGGATTAAAGATGAGGATGTGCGTCACGATGGTCGTCATGCGCACGATCACGACTATGTGACGCGGGTACGAGATATCAACGCCGATACGCCCGCCCGCTATAACGCCGACCCGGACCGTTTGTTTGAATCTTCCGGCTGCGCCGGAAAACTGGCGGTTTTTGCCGTTCGCCTTGATACCTTTGCAGCGGAAAAAAATCAGCAGGTTTTCTATATCGGCACCAATCAGCCCGCGGTACTGACTGAAATCCGTCGGTATATTCTGGCGAGCTTCGACAATCTGCCAGTGGCGGGAGAATATATGCATCGCGATATCTACGATATTGCGGAGCAGTACGGTAAAGATACCTTTCTGATGATCGATAAACTCGGCACCGACAAGATGCCATTCTTTTTCACGCTAAAAGGCCGAACCGATGCGATGCTGGAAAAAGTAAAATTTTTCCGTCCGCATTTCACCGACCGCGCGATGCAGAAATTCGGCCATCTGTTTCCCAGCCATCTGCCGCCGCGAATGAAAAACTGGCGCGATAAATATGAGCATCATCTGCTGTTAAAAATGGCGGGAGACGGCGTCGCAGAAGCGCAACGCTGGCTGAATGAATTTTTTAAATCCGCTGAGGGCGGTTTCTTCACCTGTACGCCGGAAGAAGGCAGCAAAGCCTTCCTGCACCGCTTCGCCGCTGCTGGCGCAGCGATTCGTTATCAGGCCGTACACGCTGATGAAGTGGAAGATATTCTGGCGCTGGATATCGCTCTGCGCCGCAACGATACCGACTGGTTCGAGCATCTGCCGCCGGAAATCGACAGCCAACTGGTACATAAACTCTATTACGGTCACTTTATGTGCCACGTTTTTCATCAGGACTATATCGTGAAGAAAGGCGTCGACGTCCATGCGCTGAAAGCGCAAATGCTGGAGCTGTTGCAGGCGCGCGGGGCACAATACCCGGCGGAGCACAACGTTGGACATCTGTATAAAGCGCCGGAAACGCTGACGCGTTTTTATCGGCAAAATGACCCGACCAACAGTATGAACCCCGGTATCGGCAAAACGAGTAAGCGGAAATTCTGGCAGGAAAATACGCCCGACGAAACGCATTAACACCGTGCGGTTTACCGTGAAGCCCGGCGGCGCGATGCCTGCCGGGCCTGCGGCGACTTAATCGTTCTGTGCGGTTTGCGCTCCGGCACTGGCGCTGGCTGCCGCCATTTGCGCGGCTTTTTGCTTTTTATAGCTCAGCGCGGCAGCCGGAACGGGCATGACTTTACCGGTTTCAATCCATGTACGCAGGCGGCTGGCGTCCGCAAAGTGGGTATATTTGCCGAACGCGTCCATGACCACCAGCGCGACCGGTTTGTTATTGATCACGGTACGCATCACCAGGCAATGCCCCGCCGCATTGGTAAATCCGGTTTTCGTTAACTGGATATTCCAGTTATCACGGTAGACCAAATGGTTGGTATTGCGAAACGGCAGCGTATACGCCGGATGCGAGAATGTCGCCATGTCTTCGCGCGTGGTGCTTAGCTGGCCAATCAGCGGGTATTGCTTCGTGGCAATCAGCAATTTTGTTAAATCCCGCGCGGTCGAGACGTTATGAATCGACAGCCCCGTCGGCTCAACGAAGCGGGTATGCGTCATGCCCAGCGCTTTCGCCTTCGCATTCATCGCTTTAATAAATGCGTTATAACCGCCAGGATAATAGTGCGCCAGGCTTGCCGCCGCACGGTTTTCGGATGACATCAACGCCAGCAGCAACATATTTTTGCGGCTAATTTCGCTGTTCAGGCGCACGCGGGAGTAAACCCCTTTCATTTCCGGCGTCTGGCTGATATCGACCTTCAGTATTTCATCCAGCGGCAATCGCGCGTCGAGCACGACCATCGCCGTCATTAATTTGGTTATCGAGGCAATCGGACGCACCAGATCCGGGTGGTTCGAATAGATCACTTTATTGGTGTTGAGATCAACAATCATTGCGCTACCGGAGGCAATCTCAGGTTGAGACGCCGCGGTTGTCGCTGCCGTTTTCGCCACGGCCTGCGGGGCAAAAGGTACGGCCAACATCAGAGCAAGGCTCAGGAATGAAGCTCGGAATTTCAGCATGATGAGATTTCTGATAATGATTCACGCGCGTCGTAACGCACACCGCCTGAGCTAAGATTATACTCAAGCTAGCAGTGGCATCATAGCGGCACGCCAGCGTTGCCGCTACAGAAGAATCGTCAGCAAATGCTGCATTGCTGGCTTTTGCGCCAGCCCTTTTTCTCATCAGAACAGGCGGTAGCCGTATCCCCACAGGATCACGGTGATCGCCAGTAGCACCTCCAGGACCAGCACGCCGATAGCGAGCGTCGAACTGGAGAAGCTTAATCCTTCCTCTCTATTAATGTTAAGGAAAGTCGGAATACCCAAATACAGCAAATAGCCGGTGTAAAAAAGCGCGACAGCGCCGACCAGTGCGCATAGCCATACCAGGGGATAGAGCGCCACCAGACCACTTAAAAACAGCGGCGTCGCGACATAGCCGGCAAAAACCATACAGCGCGCAAGCGATGGCCGTTGCGGATAGTTTCGCGCCATCCACCAGATGACGCGTCCCATCACCGCGACGCCCGCCAGCATCACGCCGTAGAACAAGACCGCCAGCGCAAAAGCGGTAAACAGCGAGAGTTGTAACACGTTGCCGTCGCCAAAATTCCAGCCGATTTGCGTCGTGCCGATAAAGGCGCAGACGACGGGAATCGCCGCCATCAGCAAAACATGGTGCGTATAGTGATGCGAAACGGTTTCGTTTTCGCTTTTGATCACCTGCATTTCCCGATCGGGATGGGAAAAAAGCCCCCATACATGGTTCATACTGCCCCCTTCTGCTGCCTCAGATGCCAGTATGTTCAAGTATAATTCAGTTTCTGGTTATTTTATGAACAATAGCGAAATAGTCTCCGGCAAAACGTCGGCTTTGCCGCGCACGCCTCTTGTCAGGGTGTATGCTTAATGCCGGAGGTGGTTTACGCATGGATATCAACACGCTTATTACGCATTATGGCTATGCGGCGCTGGTTATCGGCAGTATGGCCGAAGGTGAAACCGTTACCCTGTTGGGGGGCGTCGCGGCGCATCAGGGATTGCTCAAGTTTCCGCTGGTGGCGGCGGCTGTCGCGCTGGGAGGGATGATGGGCGATCAGCTACTTTATCTGTTAGGACGATGCTATGGCGGGAAGATCCTGCGTCGTTTCCCCCGTTATCATACGAAGATTCGTCGCGCGCAGAAAATGATCCAACGCCATCCGTATCTATTTGTGATCGGCACGCGTTTTATGTACGGCTTCCGGGTGGTTGGCCCGCTGCTGATTGGCGCCAGCCGCCTGCCGCCTAAAATTTTTCTGCCGCTGAATATTGTAGGCGCGCTGATCTGGGCGCTGCTGTTTACCACGCTGGGATATCTTGGCGGCGAGGTGATCGCGCCATGGCTGCACGACCTCGATCAGCATCTCAGGCACGGAGTCTGGCTGATTCTGGCCATCGTCCTGGTGGTGGGCGTGCGCTGGTGGCTGAAAAGACGCGGCAAAGCGGAGGCCCGTTAAACCCGATGGTATCCGGATGGCATAACGCCGCCATCCGGCACCCGGCGTTTATTTTGCGTTGAATTGCGGATTCGCCAGCATAAACCCGCCGTCGACAATCAGCGACTGACCGGTGGTGTAGCTTGCTCCTTCCGAACACAGCCAGGCGACGAGGCTGGCTATTTCATGCGTAGAACCTGGTCGGGCGATAGGGATCGAGGGTTCCGATCCCGGCTCAATGTCGCTGTCATCCATATCATTCATCGGCGTGGCGATAGCGCCTGGCGCGACGGCGTTGACCAAAATATGATGCTCAATCAGTTCCAGCGCCATGGATTTAGTCAATCCGCCCAGCGCATGTTTCGCCGCGGTATAGGCGCTGGCTTGCGGAAGCGGCGTATGCTCATGGACGGAGGTGATGTTGATAATGCGCCCTCCCTCTCCTTGTTTAATCATATGCCGGGCGGCGATCTGCGCGCAGAGAAACGCGCCGTCGACATCCACGGTAAAAATTTGCCGCCACTGCGTAAACGGCATATCAATAAACGCGGATTTGGTCATCGCCCCGGCATTATTGACCAGCACGTCAACGCGCCCCAGGCGCTGGATAAGATGTTCAATGGCCTGCGCGCCCTCGGGTAACTGGCTCAGGTCAAGATGAATGGTCTCTGCCCGCACACCAAACTGCGCCGCTTTTTTCGCCGTCTCCTGCGCGCCGCGTTCATCGGAATGCCAGGTGATACCAATATCAAAACCGTTTTGTGCTAATAACAACGCACACGCTTTGCCAATTCCCGAATCTGATGCCGTTACAATTGCGACTTTGGTCATATTCCTCTCCGGATGAATCATACACAGCCTAAGTATAGGAACCCTGTCTGAATCATCCGGAAAAATCAGGAATGATAACCGCCGCCCAGCGCGCTGGTAAGCTGAATGGAGGCATCCAGCCACTGGCCCTGCAACAGCAAGCCGTTACACTGCTCGCGCAGTGCCGGGATTTTGGCCTCGCTCACGCGGGAACCCGCAATAATACCGGCATTAAAGCGCGCTTGCGCCAGACCGACCACACGCTGCGAGTCATGCTCAATCTGCTGCTGATGCTGATTTTTCTGCGCCAGCGTCTCTACCTGACTGGCGGCGCGCGCCACATCATTAACCGCATCTACCACCGCTTTGTTGTAGTTGGCGATAGAAAGGTTGCTTTGCGCTTTGGCGATATCGAGGTTGGCATTCAGCCTGCCGCTGTCGAAAATCGGCAGCGTCAGCCCTCCGGTAATGCCATATTGCTGTGCGGAATGGCGGAACAGATCGCTCAGATGTAACGCATCCTGCTGTAAAAAAGCCATCAGATTGATATCGGGATAAAACGCGGCCTTCGCGGCGTCAATGCTGCTCAACGAGGATTCAATGTACCAGTGCGCGGCCTGTAGATCCGCCCGGCGCGCCAGCAACGAATAGCCCAGTTGCGACGGTAACTGGCTTTCAACGGCGGGGAGACTCACCTGACGCAGCTTGAGCGCCGCCGATTGCGTATTGGTTAACGCGCTGAGCCGCGCTTCAATAACCTTCATTTTACCGTTAACGTCATTCAACTGCTGCTGGGTTTTGCTGGCGTCGATATCGGTCTCGACCCCTTCAACAGAAGAAGTAATGCCGTGTTGATACAGCTCCCGGTTTACCGTCACCACGTTTTGCTGCTCATGCTCGATTTGCATCAGCACATTTTTCAGCGCCGCCTGCGTCTGCCACTCCCAGTAGAGTCGCGCCACGCCGCTTGCCAGCAGTTGTCGGGTCTGCTCCTGCTCCGCTTCGCGCGCTTTGACCGCCCCGATCCGCGCGGTAACTTCAGCGCGGTTTTTCCCCCATAAATCCAGATCCCAGCCCGCCGTCAGGCCGAATGTACCGTTGGTATACCACGGCCCGGTCGTTCCCGCCGCGGGGTCGGTAATCGCGAATGGCCCCATCAGCCCTTCCGCTGACATTCGCTGGCGCTCAATGTCAGCGGAAAAGTCGAGCTGCGGGCCGTCCTGCGCCTCAACCGCTTTCGCCTGCGCTTCCGCCAGTTGAATACGCTGTTCAGCCACCTGCATATCCGGCGAATGCTGTATGGCATTATCAATCAGCGCGTCAAGCTGCGCATCGTGATACGCCTTCCACCACTGGCTATCCGGCCAACCGTTTTTCAATGCCGCCGGCAGGCTGGAATCAACATGAGAAGAGGGCGTCTGCTGGGTCAGCGACTGGCGGGTATCGTGCATAGGGGCGCAGCCCGCCAGCAAAATAAAAAGCGGTAAGCTCGCTGTCGCGGCAAGGAAAGAATTACGATTCATGGAGGTGTTCTGATAAAAAAAGGTGCGCAGAGAGTACGTCTTACGGCGATCTATTTTTTAGTTACGCGTGGCAATACATCATCAGACAACAAAAGACATATTTTGAAATTTATATGATTAGCAAATAATTTCATGCAATACATTTTTTGATGTGATATTTCAGTATAAAGCCCCACTAACTCGTTAATAAATGAACAATTTTGCTGCAATACCCGCCAGCAGCCTTCATGAGTTAAACGTCGCCGCGCCCAACAAGGCAGCAGATGGCTTAATACTTTCCTATACTTTGTTTGTATTTACCAATAAAGGGACAAACAATGAAAATTCTTTTATGGGCAATCTTAATTATTTTTCTGATTGGGCTGTTGGTGGTAACGGGCGTGTTTAAGATGATTTTCTGATTCCTGCGCCGGGCAGTGATAGTATCTGCCCGGCACACGTTCTGGACGCTGTAGAGATTAGATTTTAATAGCCTGAATCGCCCGCGCAATCTCGGACGAACGGTTTAACGCCCGAATCGACTGAAAGAGTTCCGTCGCCTCAATATATTCCTTACGTAAATATCCCAACCACTGTTTAATACGCGCGACATGATATAAACCGGTATCGCCCTGCTTTTCCAGTCGGGTATATTTTTGTAATAACGTCACCACTTCCGGCCACGGCATACGCGGTTCGTTATACTTCACCACCCGACTCAGGTTAGGAATATTTAACGCCCCACGGCCAATCATCACCGCATCGCAGCCGCTGGTCGCCATACATGCCTGCGCGCTCTGCCAGTCCCAGATTTCGCCATTCGCGATAACCGGAATAGTCAAACGCTGGCGTATTTCGCCGATCGCCTGCCAGTCGATATGCTCGGCGCGGTAGCCCTGCGCTTTGGTACGACCATGCACCACCAGTTCACTGGCGCCGGCCTGCTGCACCGCATCGGCGATTTCAAATTTTCTATCGCCGCTATCCCAGCCGAGACGCACTTTTACCGTCACCGGCAGATGCGACGGTACCGCGGCCCGCATCGCTTTCGCGCCCTGATAGATGAGTTCGGGATCTTTGAGCAATGTCGCGCCGCCGCCGCTGCCGTTCACCACTTTTGACGGACAGCCGCAGTTCAGGTCCACGCCATACGATCCCAACGCCGTCGCCCGCGCGGCGTTTTCCGCCAGCCACTGCGGATGCTGACCCAGAAGCTGAATACGCACCGGCGTGCCGGACGGCGTGCGGCTGGCGTGATGCAACTCCGGGCAGATGCGATGAAACACTTTTACCGGCAGCAGCTGATCCACCACGCGCACAAATTCGGTGATGCAGAGATCGTAATCATTCACTTCGGTCAGCAGCTCGCGCACTAACGCGTCGAGCACGCCTTCCATCGGCGCCAGTAAAACACGCATATCGGTATCCACAGCAAAAAAAGAGGCGCTATCATAACGCCTCTCTGCGATGAGCAAAACTTTTTGCCGGGTGGCGGCGCAAACGCCACGCTACGTCACGTAAAGTGCTCAACGCGGCTCAAGACAGTTATCTTCTTTCCAGCCGTACAGCCATTCGATACCGCGATAAAACGCCTCCTGCGATTTCCCTTTCCACAACAGATTACGCACCTGACGCTCCACCCCGGCGGCGTGATAGAGACGCCCCATCTCGCGGGTAGACCAGACGATACGCGCCGTGCGGGGAATACGCACCGACTCATACAGCGCAAATGCCTGCTGCGCGTCGCCGTCGCAGCGTTCCAGCGCTTTGCCTAGCGTGACGGCGTCTTCCAGCGCCATACAGGCGCCCTGGGCCATATATTGCGCCACCGGATGCGCGGCGTCGCCCACCAGAGTGATACGCTCGGTTCCCCATTTTGCGACCGGCTCGCGATCGGCGGTCGACCAGCGGCGCCAGGAGGTCGGCTTATCCAGCATCTGGCGCGGGCGGGGATGAATGCCGGCAAAATAAGAGAGCACCTCTTCTTTACTGCCGTCTTTCACGCCCCACTCTTCTTGCTGGCGGCTGTGGAATGTCACCACCAGATTGTACTGTTGACCTCCACGGAGCGGATAATGGACCAGGTGACAATGCGGGCCTGCCCACAGCACCGGTGCGTTAATACGTAAATCGTCCGGCATATCGTCGCAATCAATCACCGCCCGATAAACTACATGCCCCGTTACGCGCGGCGCATCGCCGAGTAAACTTTGCCGCACGACCGATTTAACGCCGTCGCAGCCCACGAGAATATCCGCCGTCCAGCTATTTCCCTGCTCATCAAACACCGTAACGTCATCCGGCGTCTGGCGGATATCGACAATATGGGTCGAGGTACGATACTCCACGCCAGGGTGCGTCAGCACCGCTTCCCATACCGTTGCATGAATATCTACCCGGTGAATTACCGCATACGGCCCGCCAAAATGGTCGCGGAACGCCTGCCCGGTTTCAATGCATACCACTTCTTCGGCATTCACGGCATCCATCATGGTAATGTGATCGGTAAACACCGCACGCTGGCGGGCAACATCGCCCACACCGAGACTATCCAGCGCCGAAAAAGCGTTCGGCCCAAGCTGAATACCCGCGCCAATCTCGCCAATTTCGTGCGCTTTTTCCAACAGCATGACTTTTATTCCCTGGCGCGCCAGCGACAGCGCGGTCGCCGCGCCGCCGATTCCGCCACCTACAATAATTGCGCTTGTCACGTGAGTCATGGTCATTCTCCTTTTCAGGCCGGGATTTTATCTTGTTGATTTTCCGGCGCGGCGGCAATAAACGCCGGTAGCTGTACGCAGGCGTCATAAACGGCTTTACAGCGCGGATAGCCTGATAAATCGCAGCCCATCCTGAGCGCATTCGCCCACTGAGGAATCAGGCAGCAGTCCGCAAGTCCTGGCGCGTCGCCCACGCAGAATCGTCCGGACTGACTTTTACGCAATAGCTGCTCTACCGCGCTTAACCCTTGTTGTATCCAGTGGGCGTACCAGCGTTTTTTATCCTCCTCGCTAACCTTCAGCTCATCGGTCAGGTAGCGCAACACGCGCATGTTATTGATTGGGTGTATATCGCAGGCGATAGCGTAGACAATTTCCAGCGCCTGGCTGCGCGCCGGGTCGCTCGTCGGCAGCAGCGGCGTTTGCGGAAAATGTCGGTCCAGCCAGTCGACGATGGCCAGTGATTGCCCCAACGATTCGCCGTCATCAGTGACCAGCGTCGGCACCAGGCCTACCGGATTCATTCGTCGGTAGGCCAGCGCATTCTGCTGGCCGATACGAATATTGACGCCCACTGTCTGGTAATCAATCCCCTTTAACGCCAGCGCAATACGTACACGATAAGACGCCGAACTATTAAAGAAACTGTACAGCTTCATCGTTCACCTCAGACAATTTTCACAGCAATCGGCGTCAGACCTTCTACGTTCCCGGTGATGACATCTCCTTTCACCACTGCGCCCACCCCCTCTGGCGTACCGGTGAAAATCAAATCGCCTGGCTGCAATTCAAAAAAGCCGGACAAATAGCTGATGGTTTCATTCACCGACCAAATCAGATGACGAATATCGCTGCGCTGATGGTCTTCGCCGTTAACCTGTAGCCAAATAGGGGCGTTATCCACATTATGCGTTTCAGCGGCTTTGTGTAATGGCGCAATGGGCGCGGAGAGATCGAACGCTTTGCCAATTTCCCACGGGCGTCCCATCTGACGCATTTCCATCTGACGATCGCGACGCGTCATGTCCAGACCTGTGGCGTATCCCCAGACATATTCATGGGCTTTTTCCAGCGGGATATCGCTCCCCTTTTTACCAATCGCCACCACCAGCTCAATTTCATAATGGTAGTTATCGGTCTGCGCCGGATACGGCAGTTCCAGGGTATCCCCCTCCGCTACCGGGACGACAGCGTCCGCTGGTTTACAAAAGAAGAACGGCGGTTCGCGATCGGGATCAAAGCCCATTTCACGGGCATGGGCGGCATAGTTGCGACCCACGCAGTAAACGCGACGTACCGGAAACTGCTCATCACTGCCCGCCACGGGTACTGTCACCGGGGCCTGCGGCTGGAATACATATTTGGTCATGTTCTCTCTCCCTAATTAATAACGTGCTTCGCGGAACAGCCCCAGGGCTTCCTGAACCGGCTTGTCCGAAAAGCTGAATAACACCGTGTCTTCGCTGCTGCGAAACGACACCTCATGCCAGGTCGGCGCCACAAAAATGTCTTTTGCGGAAAAATGAAAAGTTTCGTTGCCGATAGTGACCTGCCCTGCCCCTTCAACGACGTGGTAGATAGTGCTGTCGGTGCTCCGCGCCACACGCGAGGCAAAGCCTTTTGGCAGCAGTTGCAGGAACGCGCCCATCGACGGCATCGGATAACCGCCGGTGACGGGATTAACGTAACGCAGCTTGTAACCTTCCCACTCATCCGGATCGCCCATACGGGTCAGATCGTGCAGCGCCTCGCGACTGCGGTCGTAACGGTAGTTGAAAATCGGCGACGAGTTCCCGCGCTGGTGGCGCAGCGGCAGCATATTCGCTGCATAGCGCGGCAGATAATCGCCCTCTTTTCGCGTCACCGGCTGCTGATCTTCGGGATAGTCTTCCGCAAACCCACAGCCCAGGAGGTTGACTAACGGCAGATCCAGACCATCCAGCCATACCACTGGCTCTGACCCCGGATTACCATGATCGTGCCAGCGCCACTGCGGCGTCAGGATAAAATCGCCGGTATGCATTGGCGTGCGCTCGCCGTCCACCGCGGTAAATGCGCCTTTACCTTCGACGATAAAACGCAGCGCCGACTGGTTATGGCGATGACTCGGCGCGACTTCGCCGGGCAGGATCAGCTGTAAACCAGAGTATAAGGTCGCCGTGATCGACGACTGACCGCGCAATGCCGGATTTTCCAGCACCAGCACCCGGCGGATCGCCTCTTTCGCGCCAATGACATTGCCGCTTTCCATCAGTAGCGGACGAATTTCCTGATAATTCCAGTAGGCCGGCGCGCAGTTGGCGTTTGGCGTCTGCGGTACCAGGTGATGTAACGATTCCCACAGCGGCGTCAGATTCTGCCCGGAAATATGCTGGTAATACTGCTGACGGCTATCTTTTACGTTCTGATTTATTTCAGACATGGAGATTCTCCTTATTCGTTTACGACGCTGGCACGCGGCAGGTCGTCAGGTACAGAAATCGAAAGGCGGACAACCACCGTCAGCAGGGTAAGCATTACCGCGCTGATAGCCGCCGGAATAGCAATGACAAAAAACAACGTATCGAAAGAGAAATTGAGGGCCATCATCATGCCGCCGGAGAGCGAACCGACAATCGCCCCGCAGCGTCCAATGGCGTTCGACCAGCTCACGCCCGTCGCCCGGCTTTGGGTGGGGTACAGCGTCGCCGTCAGAGCATTAAGCCCGACCTGTGAACCGCTAATACCGATGCCGGTACCAAAAATCGCCAGCGCCATCAGCCAAAGGCCGTTTTCGCTCAGGCCTATCATGACAATGCAAACCGCGCCCAGCGCATAGCTCACCGCCAGTACCCGGAACGGGTTAAGCCGGTCCATCAACACGCCGAGTAACAGCGCGCCAAGCGTGCCGCCAACCTGGAATGCGGCAGTCACCCACGACGCCTGTTGCAGATCAATACCGCGATGGTTAAGTAACGTCGGCATCCAGCTGGAAAGCAGATAGATAATGAGCAGGCTCATAAAGAACACCACCCATAACATCAGGGTAATGACAAGCTGTCGCCCGGCAAAAAGCTGGCGAATACTGCCTTTGGCGATGGCTGCCGTCTCATGCAGAAAGAATTGCGTATCGTGATAGCGCTCGCCGGTAATGGCGCTGACCGTCCGGGCGACAACGGCTTGCGGTAGTTGGCGGCGTACCTGCCAGCGGGGAGATTCCGGCAGCGCGAACAGCAGGCCGAAAAACAGCATCAAAGGCAAGATGCCGCCTAGCGCCAGAATTCCGTGCCAGCCAATCAGCGGCACCAGTTGCGCGCTCACAATCCCGCCCATCGCCGACCCCAGGGTAAAACCGCAGAACATCAGCGTGACCAGCGCTCCGCGTCGACGAGCGGGAAAGTATTCCGACGTCATGGTGATGGTATTCGGCATCGCTCCGCCCAGTCCCAGACCGGTTAAGAAGCGCAGCAACACCAGGGTTTCTATATCCGGCGAGAAAGCGGAAAGCAGGCTCAATGCGCCGAATAGCGCCACGCAAAGCTCAATGACCCGCTTGCGGCCAAAACGATCCGCCAGCGGCCCGCATAGCAGCGCGCCAGCCGTAAGCCCCAGCAGCCCTGCGCCAAACAGCGGCGCAAGTTCGCTGGCGCTTAGCTGCCAGTGAGTACGAATATCCGGGGCGATGAAGCCAATCGCGGCGGTGTCGAAACCGTCGAGCATAACCACCAGAAAACAGCAGATGATAACGCGCCACTGCATTTTGCCGACGGGCGCGGCATCAATAAGGGCTTGTAGATCACGTCGTTGAGTCATAGCTAATGCCTCAGTGCAGGGAGATAGATGTTGTTTTTATGTTTGCTATGTTACGAGTTTGTAGAGTGAGCGATAAAATGTACAATGACTTTTCAGGCAGAGACATAACCTGGAGGTTATAGCGAATGGCGAACTGGGCGCAGAAATTAAAATTACATCACCTGCAAACGCTGGTTGCGCTGGGCGAACAGGGCAACCTGACGCACGTCGCCCGGATGATGAATATCTCCCAGCCGGCGCTATCGAAGTGGTTATCTCAACTCGAAGATGAGATAGGCATCACGCTTTTTGAGCGCCACAGTAAAGGACTACGCCCCTCGGAAGGCGGTAAATTACTGCTCCAGCACGCCCAGCGCCTAATTAACGATCTGGAGCGTTCACAGTATGAAATCGCCCGTTTCAAGCAGGGCGGCCTGGTTGGCAGCCTGAAGATCGGCTGTTCGCCCGTGGCGACTGACTGCGTATCACAGGCGATTCTGAGCCTGCTTAACGAAATGCCGACGCTGCATCTGAATATTGAAGAGAAGGTAATGACGCCGCTGCTGCACGATTTGCTTGCCGGTCAGGTGGATGTGGTGGTAGGGCGTGTCGGCGGCCGCGCCCTGCAACTGCCGCTTAATTATCAGGTACTTTATACCGAGCCGGTCTGCTTTGTGGCGCGTCCGCACCATCCGCTGGCCGCGCGAGCGCAGATCGCCTGGAGCGATCTGGCGCACTGGCGATGGATAGTCTGGCCAACCGGCACCCCTATTCGCATCAGTATTGATAACGCCCTCGTCGATAACGGCGTCATGCTCCCGGAAAACACCATTGAGTCAGCGTCAATGAACGTCAGCACCAATTTGCTGCAAAGCAGCGATATGATCTCTATTCTTTCTTTACGGCTGGCGCAACGCTATGCCAGCCAGGGGCAACTGGCGATTTTAAACTTGCCAAAAATTGAGCAAAAAGGCAGCGTAGGGATGTTCTGGCGTAAGAATGAGACGCCGTCTTTGGCCCTGAGTCGCTTTTTGTATTTTTTAGCCCAGGTTTAACGCCGCCGACCAGGGGCATTGCCCGATGTTCCTGCTGTCTATACCCACTATGCTAAGAATTCATGATGTGATCGGTAGCACGTTTTAACGTTTAATTGTATGATGAATCCATCTCATCAAGGGCTTTAAACATGAGTAAGTCACTGAATATTATCTGGCAATATATACGCGCTTTTGTATTGATTTATGCCTGTTTGTACGCAGGCATTTTTCTTGCATCACTGCTTCCTATCACTATTCCCGGCAGCATTATCGGGATGTTAATTCTGTTTGTATTGCTGGCGCTGCAAATTCTGCCGGCAAAGTGGGTTAACCCCGGCTGTTATGTGCTGATTCGTTATATGGCGTTACTGTTTGTGCCGATTGGCGTTGGGGTCATGCAATATTTTGACTTACTGCGCGCGCAATTCGGCCCGGTGGTGGTCTCTTGCGCTATCAGTACGCTGGTCGTTTTTGTGGTCGTAAGCTGGAGTTCACATCTGATACACGGTGAGCGTAAAGTGGTTGGGCAGAAGGGAACGAAAAAATGATGACATATATCTGGTGGTCGTTACCGCTGACGCTGGCGGTATTTTTCGCCGCCCGCAGACTGGCGGCGCATTTTAAAATGCCGTTGCTGAATCCGCTGCTGGTGGCAATGGTAGTCATTATTCCTTTTCTGTTGCTGACCGGTATTCCCTACGAGCACTACTTCAAAGGCAGCGAAGTACTTAACGATCTGCTGCAACCGGCGGTAGTGGCGCTGGCCTATCCCCTTTATGAACAGTTGCACCAGATTCGCGCGCGTTGGAAATCCATTATTAGCATCTGTTTTGTCGGCAGTCTGGTAGCGATGATTACCGGGACATCCGTTGCCTTGCTGATGGGCGCAACGCCTGAAATCGCGGCATCGGTACTGCCTAAATCCGTGACTACGCCTATCGCGATGGCGGTGGGCGGCAGCATCGGCGGCATCCCTGCGATCAGCGCGGTATGCGTAATTTTTGTCGGTATTCTGGGCGCGGTGTTTGGCCACACGCTGTTAAACGCGATGCACATCCGTACTAAGGCCGCACGCGGGCTGGCAATGGGGACCGCCTCACATGCGCTCGGTACTGCGCGCTGCGCCGAGCTGGATTACCAGGAAGGCGCGTTTAGCTCCCTGGCGCTGGTGATCTGCGGCATTATTACCTCGCTGGTAGCGCCCTTTTTGTTTCCGCTCATTCTGGCGGTAATGCGCTAACGACGGGACAAAAGACCGGGTTAAAATTTGCGATACGTCGCGCATTTTTCATTTAAGTTTCACAAGTTGCATAAGCAATGAGATTTAGATCACATATTAAGACATAGCAGGCCCGTAAACTACGGTTCCATTACATTGTTATGAGGCAACGCCATGCATCCACGTTTTCAAACTGCTTTTGCCCAGCTTGCGGATAATTTGCAATCAGCGCTGGCCCCTATCCTGGCGGACCACCATTTTCCCGCCATGCTGACCGCAGAGCAGGTCTCGACGCTTAAAAATACGGCGGGACTGGACGAAGACGCGCTGGCTTTCGCACTGTTACCTCTGGCGGCGGCCTGCGCCCGTACCGATTTGTCCCATTTTAACGTCGGCGCGATTGCGCGCGGCGTTAGCGGCAACTGGTATTTCGGCGCGAATATGGAGTTCCTGGGCGCCACCATGCAACAAACTGTGCATGCTGAACAAAGCGCGATTAGCCACGCCTGGCTACGCGGCGAAAAAGGGCTCGCCGCCGTCACCGTTAACTACACGCCTTGCGGCCACTGTCGCCAGTTTATGAACGAGCTGAACAGCGGTCTGGATCTGCGCATTCATCTGCCGGGCCGCGCGCCGCATACGTTACGCGATTATCTGCCTGACGCTTTCGGGCCAAAAGATCTGGAGATCAAAACGCTGCTGATGGACGAGCAGGATCATGGCTTTACGTTAACGGGCGATACGCTAACGCAAGCGGCGATTACGGCAGCCAATAAGAGCCATATGCCTTATAGCCACTCACCGAGCGGCGTGGCGCTGGAATGTAAAGATGGCCGTATTTTCACCGGCAGCTATGCGGAAAACGCCGCCTTTAACCCTACGCTTCCCCCGCTGCAAGGCGCGCTAAACCTGCTGAGTCTCAATGGCTATGACTATGCGGATATTCAGCGTGCGATTCTGGCGGAAAAAGGCGATGCAGCATTAATTCAATGGGATGCCACCGCCGCAACGCTGAAAGCGTTAGGTTGCCATAATATTGACCGCGTGCTTCTCGGCTAAGCAAATGTGCCGGATAGCGACGCCCTGGCGTCTTATCCGGCCTGACTCTCCTCTCCCGCGACCCGATACAAGGGAAATCATGCTGAAAATCTCCGCAATCAGACGGCGGTTTCTTGCGCTACGTCTTCGGGTACAGTAGCCTGATCGTACTTTCATCCTGGTATCGAGTTTCCTGCATGTTAAAGCGCGTGTTTTACAGCCTGTTGGTCCTGGTAGGCTTGCTGCTGTTGACGGTGCTTGGCCTCGATCGGTGGATGAGCTGGAAAACTGCGCCCTATATCTATGACGAGCTACAGGATCTCCCCTACCGCCAGGTTGGCGTCGTGTTAGGGACAGCCAAATACTATCGCAAGGGTGTCATTAATCAGTACTATCGTTATCGTATCCAGGGCGCGTTAAACGCTTACAATAGCGGTAAAGTCAATTACCTGCTGCTCAGCGGCGACAATGCCCTGCAAAGCTATAACGAACCGATGACCATGCGCAAAGACCTTATCGCGGCGGGCGTCGATCCTGCGGACATTGTGCTTGATTACGCTGGCTTCCGTACGCTTGACTCCATTGTGCGTACCCGCAAAGTGTTTGATACCAACGACTTTATTATCATCACTCAGCGCTTCCACTGCGAACGCGCCTTGTTTATTGCGTTGCATATGGGCATTCAGGCGCAGTGTTACGCGGTACCTTCACCCAAAAATATGCTGACAGTGCGCCTGCGCGAATTTGGCGCCCGCTTTAGTGCGCTGGCGGATCTCTATATTTTTAAACGCGAACCGCGTTTTTTAGGCCCGCTGGTACCTATTCCCACGCAGCATCAGGTGCCGAATGACGCCCAGGGGTATCCGGCAGTTACGCCGGAACAATTGCTTGAACTGGAAAAGAAAAAAGGGAAATGATCATGGATGTACAGACGATATTTGTCATATTAGCCTTTCTGCTACTCCCGCTTTTTTGCTTCCGTGAGGCCTGGAAAGGCTGGCGAACCGGCGCGGTAGATAAAGTTGTCAAAAATGCGCGAAAACCGGTTTATGTCTATCGCCATGCCGATCCCGTACAATATTGGTCTTATCTTTTTCTTTATACCGGTTGCGGTTTTTTATTTACTGGAATGATTATTTATCTTCTTTTTTATCGTTAATCTATTTATTATCCCTTTAAAATTGAGAATAGTTATTATTATGATATAAGGAACAAATGCTGTTTTGCATTCTGGTTTCATTTTTTTGTGAATTCTTTCACAGAATACCCTTCTTTCAATGCTTAGGCTGGCGGTAGATTTTAGATCATTAAAACGCGTTATTTGCGTTTCGCCTTAATTTATTCAAGCATTAAGGAAGATTATATGCCGCAACAAAATTATCTGGATGAACTCACGCCTGGTTTTACGCCATTACTGGCAATAAAAGAGGCTTCACGTTGTTTATTATGTCACGATGCGCCCTGTAGTCAGGCTTGCCCGGCGCAAACCGATCCGGGGAAATTTATTCGTTCTATTTACTTTCGCAATTTTAAAGGCGCAGCGGAAACTATCCGGGAAAATAATGCGCTTGGCGCCGTCTGCGCCAGAGTCTGTCCGACGGAAAAATTATGCCAGCGCGGATGTACACGTTCCGGGATAGATAAACCTATTGATATTGCACGCCTGCAACGTTTTATTACCGATTTTGAACAGCAGACTGCCATGCAGATTTATCAGCCCGGGAGTAAAACACGCGGGAAAGTCGCGATTATTGGCGCGGGTCCGGCAGGTTTGCAGGCAAGCGTGACGCTCACGCATTTAGGCTATGACGTCACCATTTACGAAAAACAGCCGCAGCCCGGCGGATGGCTGCGTCACGGCATCCCGGCATTTCGTCTGCCGCAAAGCGTACTCGATCAGGAAATTGCCCGCATTGTAGAAATGGGCGTCAATATTAAATGTAATTGTGAGGTGGGCGGGTCGCTATCGCTTGCACAACTCAAAGCCGAATATCGCGCCGTGCTGATGACCGTCGGGATGTCCTGTGGATCTGATTTACCGTTATTTGAGCAAGCCAGTCACGTAGAGATTGCCGTTGATTTTTTACAGCGCGCCCGTCAGGCCGACGGCGATATTAGCGTTCCGCGTAGCGCATTAATTATTGGCGGCGGCGACGTAGCGATGGATGTCGCCAGTACGTTAAAAATTCTCGGCTGCCCTTCCGTCACCTGCGTGGCGCGGGAAGAATTAGCCCAATTTCCCGCCAGCGAAAAAGAATTTACCAGCACGCAGGCATTAGGCGTATCGATTATTGATGGTTTTACGCCTGTCGCCGTCAGCGGAAATAAAGTGACCTTCCACCATGTACGCCACTCAGGAGAACTGACGCTGGAAGCGGAAAATATTATTCTGGCCGTAGGGCAGCACGCGCGACTGGATACCTTTGCGGAGATAAAAGCGCAGCATAATATTATCGACACGCATAATTATCAAACCGACGACCCGGCGATCTTTGCCGCTGGCGATATTGTTAAAGGTGATAAGACCGTCGTTTATGCGGTAAAAACCGGAAAAGAAGCCGCTCAGGCTATTCATCATTATTTAGAGGAGGCCTGCTCATGTTAACAAAAGATTTGTCTGTTACCTTTTGCGGCGTTAAGTTTCCCAATCCGTTTTGCCTTTCTTCTTCTCCGGTAGGCAATTGTTATGAGATGTGCGCCAAAGCCTATGATACCGGCTGGGGCGGGATCGTTTTTAAAACCATTGGTTTTTTTATTGCCAACGAAGTCTCTCCACGTTTTGACCACCTGACGAAAGAAGATACCGGTTTTATTGGTTTCAAAAACATGGAGCAAATTGCTGAGCATCCGCTGGAAGAGAATCTGGCCGCCATTCGACGGCTAAAACAGGATTATCCGGATAAGGTGCTGATTGCTTCCATCATGGGGGAAAATGAGCAGCAGTGGCAGGAACTGGCGCGTCTGGTTGAAGAAGCCGGCGCGGATATGATTGAGTGTAACTTCTCTTGCCCGCAGATGACCTCGCACGCCATGGGAAGCGATGTAGGGCAAAGCCCGGAACTGGTTGAAAAATACTGCCGCGCCGTAAAACGCGGTTCATCTTTGCCAATGCTGGCGAAAATGACGCCGAATATTGGCGATATGTGTGAAGTCGCGCTGGCCGCCAAACGCGGCGGGGCCGACGGTATCGCCACCATCAACACCGTGAAATCCATTACTAACATCGACCTGAACCGCAAAATCGGGATGCCGGTGGTTAACGGTAAATCCAGTATCTCCGGTTATTCAGGAAAAGCGGTGAAACCCATTGCGCTGCGTTTTATCCAGCAGTTGCGAATGCACCCTGAACTGCGCGATTTCCCGATTAGCGGTATCGGCGGCATTGAAACCTGGGAAGACGCTGCCGAATTTCTGCTGCTGGGCGCGGCGACCCTACAGGTGACGACAGGCATTATGCAATACGGTTACCGCATTGTAGAAGATATGGCGAGCGGCCTCAGCCACTATCTGGCCGATCAGGGATTTGCCTCATTACAGGAGATGATCGGGCTGGCGAATGGCAATATTATCCCGGCGGAAGAGCTGGATCGCAGCTATATCGTCTATCCGCGGATTAATCAGGAGAAATGCGTCGGCTGCGGACGTTGCTATATCTCCTGCTATGACGGCGGTCATCAGGCGATGGAGTGGGATGAACACAGCCGCACGCCGCATTGCAATACGGAAAAATGCGTCGGTTGTCTGCTGTGCGGTCATGTCTGCCCGGTCGCCTGTATTGATTTAGGCGAGGTCAAATTTAAAAAAGGCGAAAAAGAACACGCGTTAACGCTGTAGCTCACGGTATGAAGCCCGGCGCGCAGTTTCACTGCGCCGGGTTATCTGATAAGCAAAGTAATACGTCTGGATAACTACTTCTTACGCGCGTATTTCAGCGAGTCCAGCGCCACGGCGAAAATGATAATGCCGCCTTTGATAATATACTGCCAGTACGGGTTTACCCCGATATAGGTCAGGCCGTAGTTGATGACGGTAAAGATAATGACGCCGGTTACCACGCCGAAGACCGTACCCACTCCGCCGCTAAACGATACGCCCCCGACCACGCATGCGGCAATCGCATCCAGTTCATACATAAAGCCGAGGTTGTTGGTGGCAGAACCAATACGCCCTGCTTCCAGTAAGCCGCCGAAGGCATAAAACACGCCGGAGAGCGCATAAATCATCAGCAGGTTCAGCGCCACGTTTACTCCAGAAACTTTTGCCGCTTCCGGGTTGCCGCCAATAGCAAAAATGTTTTTACCAAAGCGGGTCTTATTCCACAACACCCAGACAAACGCTACCGCAATCAGGGCGTAAAAGGTGATGTAGGAGAGCCGGAAACTGCCCATCGCCACAAAGCCCTGCGCAAAGGTGGAAAAGCCGCTGTCAAAGCCGGAAATGGGCGAAGCGCCGACAAAGTCATAGTAAAGGGAGTTGATTCCATAAACGATAATCATCGTGCCAAGCGTGGTAATAAACGGCGTCACATTCAGGTAAGCAATGATGATGCCGTTCACCAGGCCAATCACCGCGCCAATCGCGCAGACAATCAGGATGACCAGCGCAATCGGCATGGTCGCCATTTCCGGAAACACTTTATTGGCGTTTTCCATTGATTGCAGTAATGTTGCCGCCACGACCGCCGCCAGCCCTACCTGACGCCCCGCCGACAGGTCTGTCCCCTGGGTGACGATGAGTCCCGCCACGCCCAGCGCGATAATAATACGTACCGAAGATTGCGTCAGAATATTACTTAAATTCAGCAAACTTAAAAAAGTCGGGTCCTGGAAAATAATAATCGCCAGCAACACTAAAAGAACGACGTAAATTCCGCCCTCTTTCAGCCAGGTCAAAAAGCTTTTCTTGTTTAACGCACTCATAAGGAGCCCCTGATCTTAAAGGTGCAAAGAAGCAAGACGCAAAATTTCGTTTTGCGTTGTTGTTTTAGTATCGACAATGCCGGAAACGAGACCGTTACTCATCACCAGGATACGATCGGTAATCCCTAACAGCTCCGGCATTTCAGAAGAGATAATGATGATCCCCTTGCCTTTTTTCGCCAGTTCCGCAATAAGCTGATAAATTTCAAACTTTGCGCCGACATCAATGCCGCGGGTCGGTTCGTCCAGCATTAATATTTCCGGCTGCGTTAATAGCCAGCGACCAATGATCACCTTTTGCTGATTGCCGCCGGAAAGCGAACCAATTTGCGTGCGATGCCCCGGCGTTTTTACCCGCATGGAATCAATGACCCATTGGGTGTCGCTTTTCATCCGGGAATTATCCAGTAACCCCACTTTATTTTTATAATTACGGATATTCGAAATTAATGAGTTAAATCCGATATCCAGATAGGCGTAAATTCCGGTGGAACGACGCTCTTCCGTCACCAGCGCAAAACCGTGGTTAATCGCTTCGTTCGCAGTGTGATTATTAATTTTCTTGCCATGTAAAGTGATTGTCCCGGACGACTTCTCACGAATGCCAAACAGCGTTTCGACGATATCGGTACGCTTTGCCCCAACCAGACCGGCAATGCCCAGAATTTCGCCCTTGTGCAAATCAAAGGAGACATCGCGAATGGAAGGCTGGCGCAGCGAGGTCAGGTTACGTACCTCCAGAATCACGTCGCCCGGCTTATTTTCTTTATCCGGGAAGCGCTGGTTCAGGGAACGCCCGACCATCATCGCAATGATCTTATCCATATCCAGCCCTTCCAGCGGCTGGGTGGCAATCCACTGACCGTCGCGCAAAATAGTAATTTCATCGCACAATTGAAAAATTTCTTCCATTTTATGCGAGATATAAACAATACCGCAGCCGCGTTCTTTCAGCTTGCGAATAATGGTGAACAGATGATTAACCTCTTTCTCAGTTAACGATGAGGTCGGTTCATCCATAATAACGATCTTAGCGTTATAGGAAAACGCCTTCGCAATTTCGATCATCTGCATTTGCGAAACGGATAACGTTCCCACGCGCGCGCGCGGGTCAATATCGATATCCAGCTCATCAAATATCGCTTTGGTATCCTGGTACATTTTATCCTGGTCGACAAACATACCTTTGGTGGGATAACGCCCCAGCCACATGTTATCCATGACCGAACGTTGTAATACCAGGTTTAACTCTTGGTGTACCATCGAAATCCCATTCTCCAGCGCTTCTTTCGCCGAATGGAAGTCCACTTCTTTTCCCTGAAATACAATGCTGCCGGAGTCTTTTTGATAAATACCGAAAAGACATTTTAATAATGTTGATTTGCCTGCGCCGTTTTCGCCCATTAATGCATGAATAGAGTGCGGACGAACGTTTAAGTTGACATTATCAAGCGCTTTCACGCCGGGAAATGATTTGTTAATGCCACGCATTTCCAACAAATATTCACCCGACGGCGGAGAAATCGTGCTGCCCATAATGATACCCTGTCGGCCTTTTTAATTATGACTATCCGCGCCGGATGGCAAAAGAAATACGTTATCCGGTCTGCGGCGCGTCACCCTTCCACGGTTTCAGGGCGCAACAAAATTGCGCCCACAGACGGAAAAGTTATTTTTGGGTAAATTCGCTCAGATTGTCTTTGTCCACGCCGACATAAGGCACGCGCACGATTTTGTTCTCAATCTTCCAGCTGGAGCCGTCAGCCGCGCCCTTGCCTTCGGCGAGGTTTTTCGCCAGATCGAATGTCGCTTTCGCCTGATTGTTGGCGTCATTCAGTACCGTACCGGCCATCGCGCCCGATTTCACCAGCGCCAGGGCTTCCGGTAACGCATCGACGCCAAAGACCGGAATCGACGATTTATTATGCGCTTTCAGCGCCTCTACCGCGCCCATCGCCATCGCATCGTTATTCGCGATAACCACTTCAATCTTGTTAGCGTTCGGGCCAGACAGCCAGGCATCCATCTTATCTTTTGCCTGCGCGGTATCCCACATAGCGGTGTCTAACGCCAGTTGCTCGGTCTGAATACCTTTATCATTTAACTCTTTCACCACATACGTCGTACGGGCTTCAGCATCCGGGTGCCCCGGCTCGCCTTTCAGCAGAACATACTGAATTTTACCGTCTTTATTCAGATCCCAACCCTGATTCGCCTGCCAGTGTTTGGCAATCAAGTCGCCCTGAATCACACCGGATTCTTTAGAGTCAGTCCCGACATAATACGCCTTGTCATAGCTGTCCAGCGCTTTGCGGGAAGGCTCTTTGTTAAAGAACACCACCGGCACATTTTGCCCGCGCGCTTTCTCAATCACCGTACCGGCGGCTGCCGGGTCGACCAGGTTAATCGCCAGAGCTTTAACCCCTTTCGCCAATAAAACGTCAATTTGATCATTCTGTTTGGACTGATCGTTTTGCGAGTCATTCATCAGTAGCTGAACATCCGGCGCGGATTTGCCATCTTTTTCAATAGCCTTACGCACCACGGACATAAAGTTATCGTCATATTTATAAATCGTCACGCCAATACGAGTATCAGCCGCGTGTGCGTGCGCGCCGAATAACAGACTTGCCATCACGGCAGAAAGGGTCAGTACCTTCTTATTCATGGTAGCTCCGGTTTTATTATGTAGGGTATAGCGTAAAAAAATGCCCGGCTGTTCAGCACGTTAACGCATGTTACTGAACGCCGAAGCGTATTTAGAGCCTATCCCACCAGGCGTTATTGGCGCAGCCAGTTTGGACACGGACAGCGCGCAAAAACCGGAGCGTACACGTAGTACGTGAGGTTTGACTCGCTACGCTCGCCCTTCGGGCCGCTGCTAGCGGCGTTCAAAACGCTAACGCGTTTTGGCGAGCACTGCCCAGGTCCAAAATGGCAAGTAAAATAGCCCTAATGGGATAAGCTCTTATTCAACTCTTTATTTTTGTCCGGTAGTCGCGGGATATTGTGATAACGGTTTTTATAAGCGAAATACCCCAGCAAAACTGACAACTAACTGTTACACATTAGTTACAGTGCGACAAACGTTGTCATCATAGCTATCACAATGTTAATAAACTGTGAATTTACTCACAGATTGAAAACGGTTACATGCGGGGCGTAATCAGTTAGTGATCAGTACCGCATTCTGTCGCCATGCCACCGAATGGCGCCGCACCAGGGTCGGCATAAAGCAGTACGTCGCCGTGATATCCAGCGTGCCTGCGGCCCCCTGTAACGCCAGCTCGGTCGCGATTTTCGCCATAGAAGCAATAGGATAGCGCACGGTAGTCAACTGAGGATCGGTATAACGAGCAATAGGGATATCATCGAAACCGATGACAGACAGATGCAAGGGAATGGCGATGCCGTTATCTTTTAACGCCGTCAGCGCGCCCGCCGCCATGTTATCGTTATAGGCAAATACCGCCGTCAGTTGCAGATTGCGTCCCAGCAACTCAACCATTGCCGACTCGCCGCCCTGCATGTCCGGCGTGCCGGTGCCTATCCAGCTCTCCGACGCAGCAATCCCCTGCTCTTGCAGCGCGTGTAACCACCCTTCTCTGCGCATCGCGTCATCTTCAATACGGTGGCTGGAGGCCAGGTAGCCGATGCGTTGATGTCCATTATTCAGCAACATTCGGGTCGCCATTCTGGCGCCGCTCACATTGTCGAGACAAACACAACGATGCGCATAACCCGGCACGATACGGTTAATCAGCACCATACCGGGGATCTGATCCATAAAGTCGCTCAGCTCGCGATCGGTTAAGGCTTTTGAGTGAACAATCAATGCGTTACAACGCTGACGGATCAAGACTTCAATCGCATGGCGCTCTTTTTCCGCCTCATGATAACTGTTGCCAATGAGAACATATTTCTGGTGCTGCTGCGCGACCAGATCTACGGCTTTCACCAGAGCGCCGAAAAAGGCATCGGAAACATCCATGACCACGACGCCGATGGTGTCGCTCACCTGGGTGGCCAGCGCTTGCGCATTCGCATTTGGCCGATATCCCAGCAGGGTGACGGCCTGCATAACGGCGTCACGGGTGTCGGGACTGACCAACGCGCTGTTATTCAGTACGCGGGAAACGGTCGCTACAGACACGCCAGCCTGGCGCGCTACATCACGAATGGTGATCATATTCACTGCCCTGTTTGAGTTCAAAAATGCTCACAAATGCCCCGTTAACAGGCGGCTATTTTGTCAGCACCCTGCCCAGGACTACGTGAGAAACATCACAGGGATGGAAACGGTTACAGCGATTTTGTTAATGAATGTGATTCAGATCGTTATCTGAGCGATCCTGACGCGCGCAACGTGAGTTGACGCCATAACCACTCGACCGGTCCCTGTCGCCAGAAACGTAGCCAGATGACGGAAAAGAGAAGGTTTATTGCCCATACCGGAACGACAAAGAACAAGAGTTCCAGCCGATTGAATTCCATAAATAAGCCAAACTGATAAAACAGCGTGGTACAGATGATCGTCTGCAGCAGATAATTGGTCAGCGCCATTCGCCCTACGCAGGCAATGGCAAGCGTCAGTCTGCATCGGCTAAGCTGCGGCCAGAAGCCAAACATCAGCGCGGCATAGCCCAGCGTTTGCAACGGCGCGCTCAGTTCGCGCGGCGCCTGCAATAAGAAGGCGCACCAGCGGTACGCCCAGTCCAGCCGCCATTGTAAGATGACCGCAGGCAGGTTGATCATTAGCCCTAACGCCACCAGCAGAGCCCCGGTACGGCGATAGTGCCGCAGACTGTACTGACCTTTCAGCCAGCCGCTACGCATTAGCGCGGCGCCCAGCAGCATCATACCCGCCAGTTGCCAGCCATACTGCGCGCCGAGCGCCAGTAAACTATTCGACAGCATCTCTGCCCGGTTGCTGATAGCCTCCATGCCGCCATTCAGCTTCCAGTATTTTTCATACAATATTGCCGACGCATCCGGCGTCCAGGCGCGGCTGGTTTCGCTACTCGATACCACGCCCAGCAGCAGTAGCACGCCAATCCCGACCAGATAAAGGAGTATGCCAGTATTGAACAGGCTTTTTACCGAAGGCGCGTCGCGTACCAGTCGCCAGCAAATTAACCCGACCAGACCGTAGGCCAGCAGAATGTCGCCGTCCCAAAAGAATAACGCATGGATAAAACCTAACAGTACCAATAGCGTTAAGCGCGACTGAATCCACTGTTTACCACGCGGAAGCAGCATTTGTAGCCCCGCGCCAAACAACAACGCGAACAGAGTAAGAAACTTAGCCTGCGCCACAATATCGAGAATCGCCCAGGACCAGGCGTCTTCGGGAACGATCGCGCCGTACCAGGCGGGATTGAGATAAGCCGCCTTCGGCAATCCAAAGGCGCTAATGTTAAGAAGCAGGATACCGAGGATAGCGACGCCACGTACAAAATCCAGCGTGACATTACGTTCCATCGTCTCCGCCTTAATCATGGATGATGGCGAACGGCACGCAGAAACTCCTGGCGCGTATTCTGGCTGGACTTAAACAATCCGCCCAGCGACGTCGTCGTCGTGGCGCTGGTTGCGTCACGAATACCGCGCGCTTTCACGCAGTAATGCACCGCATCAATCGATACCGCTACATTATTGGTGCCGAGCAAGGTTTGCAGCGCCGTCAGAATTTGTTGGGTCAAACGTTCCTGAACCTGCGGACGCTGGGCGAAGAATTGCACGATGCGGTTAATTTTCGACAGGCCGATCACGGAATCTTTGGGGATATACGCGACGGTCGCTTTGCCATCAATGGTCACGAAGTGATGTTCACAGGTGCTGGTCAGCGTGATATCGCGGACGGTGACCATTTCATCCACCTTCATTTTATTTTCAATGAGGGTAATTTTCGGGAAATTGGCATAGTCGAGGCCGGCGAAAATCTCGTCAACGTACATCTTAGCGATACGATGCGGCGTTTCCATCAGACTGTCATCGCTCAAATCGAGATTCAGCAACTGCATAATCTCAGTCATATGCCCTGCGATAAGACTTTTTCGCGTTTCATTATCCAGTTCATCCATAGGCGGGCGCAGCGGCGTTTCCAGCCCCCGGGCAACCAGCGCGTCATGAACCAGGGCCGCTTCTTTACTGAGTGATGGCATTAATCGTGTTCTCCTGCAGGTGTGGCGCCTCTGCCCTGCATGGGGCAAAGTTTGTCAATATTGTGACAGTGTGATTATTGTGCGTGAGGTAGCGCACATAATCCAGTATTCACGCCCATAATTGTTGAAATTGTCGCTGCCTTTCATGACATCTTTTCCGGTGCGAGAATGCTGGCAGGACAAAGGGCATATTTGTTAACGCAACGTTATTTAAATGATGAAGCATGTTTATGTATTACGGAAGTGAAAGTTACTCACAACGCGGTGAATAATCTGTATTATGAAGAATCTGCATACCTTATCAGGTTCACTATAAAAGGAGCCCCCGCATGGAAATGCTCGAAGAGCACCGATGTTTTGGCGGCTGGCAGCAGCGCTGGCGTCATCATGCCGCCACGCTAAACTGCGCCATGACATTCAGCATTTTTCTTCCGCCGACTCAGGATAATGAACCGCCTCCGGTACTGTACTGGTTGTCCGGGTTGACCTGCAATGATGAGAATTTTACCACCAAAGCAGGCGCGCAGCGTATCGCAGCAGAACTGGGCATTGTATTGGTGATGCCGGATACCAGTCCACGCGGTGAACAGGTCGCCGACGATAGCGGATACGATTTAGGCCACGGCGCCGGGTTTTATCTCAATGCCACACAGCCGCCCTGGGCCAGCCATTATCGCATGTACGATTACCTGCGCGATGAGCTTCCGGCGCTTATCCAGACACAGTTTAACGTCAGCGACCGTTGCGCCATCAGCGGGCACTCGATGGGCGGCCACGGCGCATTAATCATGGCGCTGAAAAATCCGGGCAAATACACCAGCGTCTCTGCTTTTGCGCCTATCGTCAACCCCAGCCGCGTGCCGTGGGGAATCAAAGCGCTTACCGCTTATCTCGGCGAAGATGAATCAGCCTGGACTGAGTGGGATAGCTGCGAATTAATGCTGGCCAGCCAGCCGCAGGACGCCATTCCTGTGCTCATCGATCAGGGCGACAGCGATCAATTCCTCGCCGATCAACTTCAGCCCGCCGTACTGGCGGAAGCCGCGCGGCAAACCACCTGGCCGATGACGCTACGAATCCAGCCTGGCTACGATCATAGCTATTATTTTATTGCGTCCTTCATCGAGGACCATCTGCGCTTTCATGCCCGGTATTTACGGGACGAGCGTGAGACGTCACCAACATAATGAATTTTCCAGCGCCGCGCTGTAATTCACCTCCTCCGACTGCGGCGCGGAAGATTTATTATTTAAATCCGCGGCCTGCTGGCGTACCTGAAGGCGGCCGCTGCCCTCTCCACCTTCATAACTTTCGTGAAAATTACGCAGCTCGGATTCAAACAGCACCGCATCAAGATTATGCAACTTATCCAGCGCCCGCAGGAGAGAAATTAACGTATCAAGATTGAGCCCTCCCCCCTTCTCGATACGCTTGATGGTGGCGATGCCAACGTGCGCGCGATCGGCAAGCTGCTGCTGGGTCATCGAAAGAGACAGACGCGTCTCCTTTAAGCGGGCGCACAACGACAGGATAATCTCGTCGTTATTCATCGTATTGTATTTCACGCTGTTACCCTCTCTTGCGCGGCTGAATTTTCCCCAGCGAACCATGATACGTTTCACGGTATTTAGCGCTCATGTCTTTACCGGTCTCGTACATCGCAGCAATGATCTCATCGAGCGAAATACAGGGTTCGCTTACGCGACTCATCGCCATCGTCGCCGCGTTTATCGCTTTCACGGCAGAGATGGCATTTCTCTCTATGCAGGGAATTTGTACCTGCCCGCCCAGCGGATCGCAGGTCAATCCCAGATGATGTTCCATGGCAATTTCAGCGGCGCTCAGCGTTTGCTCCACGGATGCGCCCATCAGTTCAGCCAGGCCCGCCGCCGCCATTGAGCACGCCACGCCGATTTCCCCCTGACAGCCAACTTCAGATCCCAGAATAGAGGCGTTTTGTTTAAACAATATCGCGATAGCGGCAGCGGTCAGGAAGAAACGGGTCAGAGCACCGGGCTCCAGCGGCGTGACAAATTTATCATACCAGCAGAGCGCTGCCGGAATGATGCCGCACGCGCCATTGGTTGGCGCGGTAACAATCTGTCCGCCGCTGGCATTTTCTTCGCTTACCGCAATCGCGAAGGCATTGACCCAGTTCAGCGCGGTTAAAAAATCGCTGGCGGAGCGGTTAGCCTGTAACGTCTTATGTAACGCACAGGCGCGCCGCGGTACCTGATAGGGACCGGGTAATACCCCCTCAGTATGCAGGCCGCGATAAACCGCCTGCTGCATCACGTCCCATATTTGCGCCAGATAATTCTGCAACATCTGTGGCGAGTGGCGGCACAGCTCATTTTTCATCATCAGCGCCGCCACGGACAGGCCATTACGTCGGCACAGCGCCAGCAACTGCGCGGCATGACTAAATTCAAAGGGCGACACTGTACGCAAAGGAAGCGATGGCGTCAGCGGCTCGCCATGTTTGCGAACCTGTCCGGCGCCGGTCGAAAACCAGGTCTCTTCATACACCGTGAAATAATCATCTCTGGCGCGAAACGTCATGGCATAAGGATGGCCTGGATGCGCCTGGTGATTGGCGATAATCTTGACTTTTATCGTGATTCCGCCCGCGTCGGAGAGCGGGAGTTCGATTTTGTTTTCATTTTCCGCACGCTTAATCACCGCCATATGCGAACGGAGATCGACATTCTCCGGCTGGCAACCCAGCAGCCCAAGATAAAGGGCGGTATCCACATTGTGGCACTTGCGGCTTAACGATAACGCGCCATACAGCTCGATTTCAATTTCCCGAATTAGCGGCAACGTCTCTTGTTCTCTGAGCAATGAAATAAAGTGACAGGCGGCGCGCATCGGCCCTACGGTACGTGAGCTGGATGGACCTATTACTATTTTGAATATATCAAGGCAACTCTCCATCGTTATATCAATCCTTTCAGTGTCATTCGCGTTCAGTAATAAATAACATCCTCGCACAGTTGGCATATCAAAAGTGATACCTTTTGTGTCTGAACTTTACCTGGTATCAAAAACAACGCTTTTTTAGCCCTTTTCTGGCTGTGATATCTGTGATAGCACGAGATTCCACACCACAAAAGAGCCATTATAATACCCGTAAATTAAGGGAGTTATCATATGAGCATTATTTATTTTATTACTACACAGGATATCGATACGTTTCAGAAAAAATTACAGGAAACGTTATTTAATGCCGTCACCATGCCGTTTCCGCTATTATTTGATAAACGTTATGCCGCGCTTATCAATACCGCTTATTTAAAGCTTACGCTGCCAGCGGAATGTCTGACGCCTGAATTTTATCGCTATTTACGCGAACTCTCATTGCAATGGCAGTTTGATTTTTTTATTAAGCCGCAGCCACTGCCTGCTAACGGTATTATCGCGTTTGATATGGACTCGACATTTATTGCGGAAGAAGGCGTGGATGAAATTGCCCGCGAGCTTGGCATGTCGACGCAAATCACCGCCATTACCCAACAGGCGATGGAGGGCAAGCTTGATTTTAACGCCAGTTTTACCCGACGTATCGGAATGTTGAAAGGCACACCGAAAGCAGTGCTGAACGCCGTATGCGATCGCATGACCCTTTCGCCAGGCCTGTTAACTATTCTGCCAGTCATCAAGGCCAAAGGATTTAAAATCGCGATTATCTCCGGGGGACTGGATATATTCACCCAGCGTCTAAAAGAACGGTATCAACTGGATTATGCCTTTTCGAATACGGTTGAAATACGCGATAACGTTCTGACGGATAACATTACCTTGCCGATTATGAATGCCGCAAACAAAAAACAGACGCTGGTTGATCTGGCTGCCCGGTTAAATATTGCCACGGAGAATATTATTGCCTGCGGTGATGGCGCCAACGATCTGCCGATGTTAGAACATGCTGGCACCGGTATTGCCTGGAAGGCGAAGCCGGTTGTACGGGAAAAAATCCACCATCAAATTAATTATCACGGTTTCGAATTGCTTCTTTTTTTTATTGAAGATGAATTATAACGCGACTCACCTCGCCGGAAGGGAATTTTAAAATGAGTATAAAAACATTTATTTTCAGCCAGCCCGATAAGCCGATTGTAAAAGAGAAAAAAGAGATAGACCAGACCTATAAAAAATTTCGTTTTGAGATTATCGCCTCGGTCTTTATCTCTTATGCCGTCTTTTATCTTACCCGTAAAAACTTCTCCGCCGCGATGCCGGCCATGCTGACGGAAACGTCGCTGACCGCAGAAGACTTCGCCATTATGTCTTCTATTTTTTACATTCTTTATGGCGCGATGAAGTTTGTCGGCGGGATGCTGGTCGATAAAATTAACCCGAAAGCCATGACCGGCCCGGTGCCGATTGGCGTGGGGATTGTAAATATTCTGTTCGGCTTTTCCGACAGCGTGGCGGCATTCTACGTGCTGTACAGTCTCAACGCGATATTACAGGGCACCAGCTTTCCGCCGATGGCGAAAATTATGGCCTCGTGGTTTTCGAAAAACGAACGGGGACGCTGGTGGGCTATCGTTGAAGCGGCGCACAATATCGGCGGCAGCCTCGCGCCGCTGCTGACCAGTTTTGCTATCGCCTTTAGCGGTAGCTGGAAAATGGGGTTTTATGTTCCCGGCGCCATTTCGCTGCTGATGGGGATAGTGGCGCTATTTACCATTAAAGATCGTCCCGGTACGTTAGGTTTGCCCAACGTGGGGCAGTGGCGTAACGACCCGACGGAACTGGCCCAGGTCAAGGCCAGCCCGGTCAACCTGAGCTTCTGGCAGATTTTTGTAAAATATATCCTGACCAATCCACTAGTATGGATCATTATTATCGGCGATATGTCAGTTTATATTGCGCGCACTATTCTTAACGACTGGCCGCAGATTTACTATTCGCAGGTTCACGGCTGGAGTCTGATAAAAGCGAACTCGATTATTTCCTGGTTTGAGGCGGGCGGACTGGCAGGTGGGTTGCTGGCAGGCTACTTGTCTGACTTTATGTTCAAAAGTAACCGCTGGATGACCGGATTAATCTTCGCGTTGGCGCTGTGCATATGCATCGTGCTGGTGCCGCTGGTTCAGGATACCTCTTACACCCTCACCGCGATTCTGTTCACCATCATGGGCTTCGCCTTATACGGACCGCATATGCTTTTTGCCGTCGGCTGTCTGGATGTGACCCATAAGGATGCGGCGGGATCGATTACCGGCTTTCGGGGATTGTTCAGCTATGTCGGCGCGGCAATGGCCGGTGTGCCGGTAATTATGGTGAAAAATAGCTGGGCGTGGTCGGGCGTTTATATCTATGCGTTAATCGCCATTCTGCTAACGACTCTGTCGCTGGCGTTGCTCTCCAGGCTACATCGGTTATAACATTCTGGC
This sequence comes from Salmonella sp. 32070601201500089SM, assembly GCF_017573605.1. NCBI lineage: Bacteria > Pseudomonadati > Pseudomonadota > Gammaproteobacteria > Enterobacterales > Enterobacteriaceae > Salmonella > Salmonella sp. 32070601201500089SM. Next base: position 41,676 of record NZ_JAGETK010000003.1, on the reverse strand, counting down.
GATAGCGGCAAAACGCGGCTGTCGCCAGTCTCTGTCAGAAACGGTAATCCACCGCCATAAAGTAACGACGTCCGTCTTCGGTATAACCGTAGTCGTCGCGTTTGAGATCTTTATCGCCCACGTTCAGAACGCCCGCACGCAGTTTAACGTTTTTCGTCGCCTGCCATGCCGCGCCGGTATCCCAGACCACGTACCCGCCCGGCGTTTTCGCTGTTGCGCTGTCGGCCCGCTTACGCCCGGTATAATTCCCTGATACGTAGAATGACCAGTCTTCGAGCTGCACCGGTTTCCAGTCCAGCGTACCGTTCGCGGTGTGGAACGGCAGATCGGAAAGCGGCTTGTTCCCGCCATTACTGACGTCGCGTCCGTCGTTATAGGTGTAATTCAACGACAGTTTCCACGCCTCGTTAAACGGAACTTTCAACTCGGTTTCCACGCCCTGAATACGCGCTTTATTCACGTTGTAATAACGGAAGACCGGAACGCGCTGTCCCCGACTGTTGGTTTCGAAACCGACAAAGTTGGAATAGCCGGGCGCGGCGTTAACGTCAGGGGTACGACTAATGCTGATGCGATTGTCCACATCGTTACGGAACGTGGTAACGCTCGCTTCCACGCCCTCCAGTATGCCTTCTTCGCCCCGGTAATAAAGGCCGAGCTCCCAGCTGTCACTGGTTTCAGGTTTCAGATCCGGGCTACCGACAATGCGGCATCCGCCACGGCAGGAGTTGGTCGCCCAGTCCGGACTTAATTGCAATAGCGACGGCGCTTTAAAGGCCGTGGCCCACCCACCTTTCACCGTCAGGGTATCCGTTGCGTTATAGACCAGATAAGCACGCGGGCTCCAGTGATCGCCATAGGTTTCATGGTCATCCATACGAATACCGGTGGTCAGCGCCAGCGGTTCGAAGATGCGCCACTCATCTTCAAGGAACAGAGCATACTGGCTGGCGGAGGTTTTAGTACTGGAACCGCCGGTCAGGTTCACCGCATCGCTCAGTTTATCGTGACGCCATTCGCCGCCGAAGGTGAGGAACTGGTTGACAGACGCTAACGGCAGAACGTATTTCCCGTCAATCGAATTGCTTTCTGACGTGATAGGGCTACTGTTGCCGGGGTTTTTGTTTTCCACTTTTTCGCCGTAGAATTTGAGCTCACTATTGCCGAGATCCCAACGTCCGTTATGGCTCAACGCATAGTTTTGCCGTTCCAGACGGTTTTTATCCAGCGAGTCGGAGTCCCGGTCCTGGCGATCAAAACCGTAGCCTGCGGTAACGTCATGATTTTCGTTTGGTGTCCAGGCAAACTCGACGTTTCCATCCCGGCTGGTAAATCCTTCAATGCGCGGCGTTTCACCCGTAGCGGTGGTGGCGGAACTCTGCTGCTCGTCTTTTTCGCGTTTCGCCAGGCTACCGTAGGCTTTCATTCCCAGCACGCCGTCGATCAGCGGACCGCTGGTAAAGAACTGACCGTTATAGGTATCGCCACGGTCGCGATGTTCCTGAATAGTGGAGTCAACCGTGACGCTGCCGTGCCATTTCTGACCAATTTTTTTGGTGATAATGTTGACCACGCCGCCCAGCGCATCGGAGCCATACAGCGAGGACATGGGGCCACGCACCACTTCAATACGTTCGATAGCGTCAACCGGTATCCAGTTCAGATCAAAATCATTATGGCGGAAGACCGCGTTACGGGAGTTAACGCGCTTACCGTCGATCAGGATCAGCGTATAACTGCTGTCCAGACCACGAATACTCACGCCTTTACGGTTATCCCCTTCGTTAGTGAGCTGTACGCCCGGCACCTCTTTCAGGACATCTTTCAGGTTTTGCACGGGCCTGCGCTGTAAATCTTGCTGGGTAATGACGCTGATACTTGCTGGCGCATCTTTCAGATTTTGTTCGATGGCGGACGCGGTAACGACCATGGTTTCACCATCATCCGTTGCCGCGGCAACCGGCCAGGCCAACGTAACTGCGGACATACAAAGCCCTACCCGAACGAAAGGGTTAAACCTAAACATTCCATTTCTCCATGAGGTAAATACGACAAAAAAATCGGTTATCGCTCACAACGCATTACGTTTCGCCTGCGATAACGGTTATCACGGCGAACTCTTTTTATGCAGGCGAGTCGGGCTCATTAGTGACGGTCGCGCCCGAATCTTCATCCTTTCTGATTTTGAGTGTAACGATAAAGCAAACGATAATAATTATCAATTTAATTGTTAATGATTATGTCATTTGAACCAATCATAAAGAAAAAACAAAAAACCCTCTCGAATGAGAGGGTTAGAAGGGTCAGGTTCAGGCAGTCCGTGCCGGATGGCGGCATAAAGCCTTATCCGGCCTATGACGAGAATACTACGTTACTTTTTAACGCGTTCCGGGAAGTGCATTTCGCTATAGCGCACGAAATGCGTACCTTTTATCAGCTTGTAGCCGAACCAGATAAGCAGGAACAGCGGAATACCGATATAGGTCGCCGCGACGCCGCCCCAGTCGATGGTATCTTTCAGGAACGCTTCATAGTTCTGCCCCAACGTAATAATCAGGCACAGTACAAAGGCGAAAATCGGCCCCAGCGGGAAGAACCCGGAACGGTACGGCAAATCATTCACATCATACCCTTGTATCACGTAACCGCGACGGAAGCGATAATGGCTAATGGCAATCCCCAGCCAGGCGATGAAGCCCGTCATACCGGAGGTGTTCAACAGCCACAGATAGACCGTCTGGTTGCCGAACATTGAGGTCAAAAAGCAAAGACCGGCAATCACGGTGGTGGCATAAAGCGCATTGCGCGGTACGCCGCCGCGGGACAATTTCGCAAAAATACGCGGGGCCTTACCGTCACAGGCCAGGGTGTAGAGCATACGGGTCGAGGCATACATCCCGGAGTTACCCGCAGACAGTACCGCCGTCAGGATAACCGCATTCATTATCGCCGCCGCAGACAACAAGCCCGCATGCTGGAACACTAAGGTAAACGGACTGACGCTAATGTCTTTGACGTCGTTACGCAGCAGGTTTGGATCGGTATAAGGAATGATCAGGCTGATAATCAAAATCGCGAAAACATAAAACAGCAGAATACGCCAGAACACCTGACGCACCGCGCGTGGAATATTCTTCTCCGGGTTTTCAGATTCCCCGGCGGCAATACCAATCAGCTCAGTTCCCTGGAAAGAGAAGCCCACGATCATCGCGACGCCAATCATTGCCGCAAAACCGCCAGCAAAAGGCGCATCGCCCGTCGTCCAGTTGCTCCAGCCGACCGGCTCAACACCTTTAAAGATACCGATAATCATCGCTACGCCAACGATGATGAAGATAATAACGGTCGCGACTTTAATTAACGAGAACCAGTACTCCGCTTCGCCAAAACCGCGCACGGAAATGTAGTTCAGCAAGAAAATGACGCAGAGGAATAGCGCGCTCCAGATCCAGCCCGGCGTGTCCGGGAACCACCAGCCCATCACCAATTGCGCGGCAACCAGGTCAACAGCGATAGTCACCGCCCAGTTGTACCAGTAGTTCCAGCCCAGCGCGAAACCAAAGCCTTCTTCCACATAGTTCTGACCATATGTCGCAAACGAGCCAGATACCGGCATATAGGCCGCCAGCTCGCCAAGACTGGTCATCAGGAAGTAGACCATCAAACCAATCAGAATATAAGAAAACAGCGCGCCGCCTGGCCCCGCCTGAGAAATTGTCGCACCAGATGCAACGAAAAGACCTGTCCCGATGGAGCCGCCAATGGCAATCATCGTCAGGTGACGCGCCTTTAATTCGCGACGTAGCGCGGGCGCTTCTGTGGTTTTAGTTTTGGAACCCATGTGAAAATGCTATCCATCCAAAAAATGAGGCGCGATTGTAACAGACGAAATACTATCCTTCCGACACAAATGCGCGGTTATAAGAGACCTTCATGACCGGCCACGGATTATAAGTAAAGCAGAGAATAACGTATACGTAAGCGGATACTAAAAATGGCGATGCCGCCCGGGCAGCCCTCCTCTTCACCTTTATTCACAGTAACTCAAAAAACGCTGCAACGCGTTAGAAAGATGTTTCTGCCGATGATGAACACGCCACAACGTGCGCACCAGGCGCGGTAACGGCACCGCGACTTCGCCCAGGGTTCCCGCCTGAAGTTGTTCAGCAATCACCCGGCGCGATAAACAGCTTATCCCCAGTCCATGACGCACCGCATGTTTGATCGCTTCTGAATTCCCCAACTCCATCGCCATATGAAAGCGCGGCAAATGCGACAACAGCAAATAATCGACAATTTCCCGCGTACCGGAACCGCGCTCGCGTAAAATCCATGGGGATGCCGCAAGCTGTTCCAGCGTCACCGGCCCCTGCGTCAGCGGCGAGGACGGCGCGGCAAAGACCACCAGCTCATCTTCCAGCCACGGCTCAGAAATAATCTCTGTACTGTGACATGGTCCTTCAATCAGGCCGATATCAACCCGAAAATCCAGCACCGCGTTAATCACGTCCTGGCTGTTTCCCACGCTGAGTTCCAGCGGTAAGGCCGGATAATGCTGGCGATAGCGGGCAATCATGGCGGGTAAAATGTAATTGCCGATGGTGCTACTGGCATAAACCCGTATCGCGCCGTTATCTTCACGAAATAGCTGCTCAATTTCTACCGCTTGCTCCAGCAACGCCAGCGCGCGCGGGTATAACAAGCGCCCATGTTCGTTGACCACCAGCCGTTTCCCCACCCGATCAAACAACTGTACGCCGAGCTGACCTTCCAGATCGGTGAGCGCGGCGCTAACGGCGGACTGCGATAATGACAGCATGACCGACGCCTGGGTTGTTGAACCGCTTTTCAGTACTTCAGCAAACACTTCAAGTTGTCGTAGCGTAATATGCATAGTCGTATCCCACCGATAGCGTTTCACTTACCACTTATAAAGATTAATTATAAATATATAATCAATTTTATTTTTAAACCAGATCACCGTAACCTTATTGTCCATATACAGGAGAAGGTTATGACAGAACTCACCTTGCAGAATCATCGTCGTACAATGTGGCATTTTATACCGGGGCTCGCTCTGAGCGCCGTCATTACAGGAGTCGCCCTGTGGGGCGGCGCTATCCCTGCCGTTGCAGGCGCGGGGTTCAGCGCCCTGACCCTGGCTATCCTGCTGGGTATGGTTATCGGGAATACCGTCTATCCACAAATATGGAAACAATGCGACGGCGGCGTGCTGTTTGCAAAACAACATCTGCTGCGTTTAGGGATTATCCTTTACGGCTTCCGCCTTACCTTTTCACAAATCGCCGACGTGGGCATTAGCGGCATTGTGATTGACGTATTAACGCTTTCCAGCACGTTCATGCTGGCCTGCTTCTTAGGCCAAAAAGTCTTTGGTCTGGACAGGCACACCAGCTGGCTGATTGGCGCCGGTAGCAGTATCTGCGGCGCGGCGGCGGTACTGGCGACAGAACCGGTGGTAAAAGCGGAAGCCAGTAAGGTTACTGTAGCCGTCGCGACTGTCGTTATTTTCGGCACCATCGCTATTTTCCTTTACCCGGCAATGTATCCGCTGCTGGCGCACTGGTTCAGCCCGGAAACTTACGGCATCTATATCGGCTCAACCATGCATGAAGTCGCGCAAGTGGTCGCAGCGGGTCATGCCGTTAGCCCGGATGCGGAAAATGCGGCAGTTATCGCTAAGATGCTGCGTGTCATGATGCTGGCGCCGTTCCTGATCATTCTGGCGGCACGCGTTAAACAGCTTTCACCGGCGACCGGCGCGGAAAAAAGCAAAATTACCATTCCGTGGTTTGCTATTTTCTTCATCGTAGTGGCGATCTTCAACTCTTTCCACCTGCTGCCGAAAGCCGTGGTGGATATGCTGGTGACGCTGGACACGGTGCTGCTGGCGATGGCAATGGCGGCGTTGGGTCTGACCACTCACGTTAGCGCATTGAAAAAAGCGGGGGCGAAACCGCTGCTGATGGCGCTGGCATTATTCGCCTGGCTGATTATTGGCGGTGGCGCCATTAACGTCCTAATCCATAGCCTTATCGCATAAATTATTACGTTTCACGCCTGTTAACCCGTTATCATAGCGTTCGTAATGAACCGTTAGCGGGTTTAACAGGAGTCTTTTATGAAATACATCGGAGCGCACGTCAGCGCTGCTGGCGGTCTGGCTAACGCCCCTGCCCGCGCGGCTGAAATTGGCGCAACGGCCTTTGCGCTTTTCACAAAAAACCAGCGTCAGTGGCGTGCCGCCCCCCTTACTCCCCAGGTCATTGATGACTTTAAAATCGCCTGTGAAAAGTATCATTTTTCAGCGACGCAAATCCTTCCCCACGATAGTTACCTGATTAATCTGGGCCATCCGGTCAGTGAAGCGCTGGAAAAATCACGCGATGCCTTTCTCGATGAAATGCAACGCTGTGAACAACTCGGCTTAACCTTGCTTAATTTTCATCCCGGTAGCCATCTGATGCAGATTGCACAGGAGGATTGCCTGGCGCGGATCGCGGAATCTATCAATATTGCCCTCGCGCAGACCGAGGGCGTTACGGCGGTTATCGAAAATACAGCCGGTCAGGGCAGTAATCTGGGGTTTGAGTTTGAACAGTTAGCCGCCATCATCGACGGCGTGGAAGATAAGTCGCGCGTTGGCGTCTGTATCGATACCTGCCATGCCTTTGCCGCCGGATATGATCTGCGTACGCCAGAGGCGTGCGAAAAAACATTCGCCGAATTCGGGAAAATTGTCGGATTTCAGTATTTGCGCGGAATGCACCTGAACGACGCCAAAAGCGCCTTCGGTAGCCGCGTTGACCGCCATCACAGTCTGGGTGAAGGCAATATCGGCCACGATGCGTTTCGTTGGATTATGCAGGATGGGCGTTTTGACGGTATTCCGCTGATACTGGAGACCATCAATCCTGATATCTGGGCGGAAGAGATTGCGTGGTTAAAAGCCCAGCAAATTGCCGAAGCGATGGCCTGACGCTCAATGTTCTTCAGGCAATAAAAAAGGCAGAGCGCGCTCTGCCTTTTTTAGCGTGTTTCTCTTATGCCGCTTTTGCCGTGACTTCCGTCTCCGGACGTTTCAGGACGGCATAAGCCAGCCCTGCCACCAGCGTACCGGCCACAATTGCCAGCAGGTATCCCAATACCGGCGTAATTGCGCCTGGGATAAGCAGAACAAACAGACCGCCATGCGGCGCCATCAATTTTGCGCCTACCGCCATAGAAATGGCCCCGGTCAACGCGCCGCCAACGATACAGCACGGCAGTACACGCATCGGGTCGCGTGCCGCAAACGGAATAGCGCCTTCAGTGATAAAGCACAGCCCCAGCACCAACGCCGCTTTACCGCCTTCCTGCTGCGCTTTGTCGAACTTACGGCGCGCCACCATCGTCGCCAGACCCAGCGCTAACGGCGGTACCATACCTGCGGCCATGATCGCCGCCATCGGCGCGTAAGTTTGCGTACTCAGCAGACCAACACCAAACGCATACGCCGCTTTGTTCACCGGGCCACCCATGTCGGTACACATCATCCCGCCGAGAATCGCGCCCAGCAGCACCGCGTTTGCCGTCCCCATGGTTTGCAGCCAGTGGGTGAGCCCTTCCAGAATCCCGGCAACCGGTTTACCGATCAGGTAAATCATCGCCAGCCCCACCACCAGACTGGAAATTAACGGGATGATCAGGATTGGCTTCAGCGCTTCCATACTTTGCGGAAGTTTCAGTTTGGTACTGATAAGCTTCGCCATATACCCGGCAAGGAAGCCGGCAATGATCCCGCCGATAAAACCGGAACCGGTGCTAACCGCCAGCATACCGCCAATCAGACCTGGCGTAAGGCCTGGGCGATCCGCGATGGAGAAAGCGATATAGCCCGCCAGTACCGGCACCATCAGCGCAAACGCCGAACCGCCGCCAATCTGCATCAGCGCCGCCGCCAGCGTGTCCGGCACCTTAAAGGCTTCAATACCAAAGGCGAAGGAAAGCGCAATACACAGTCCCCCGGCAACCACCATAGGCAGCATGTAAGAAACGCCCGTCAACAGATGCCGGTATGCGCCAGCGCTCTCTTTCTTCCCTTCGGTCGCCGCTTGCGATGCCTTACCCGCCGGTTGATACGGCGTCGCTTCCGCTACGGCTTTATCCAGCTCCTGCGCCGTCTTTTTCAGCGCCAGGCCGGTCGACGTGCGGTACATCGGGAGACCGGCAAACTTCGCCAGATCCACTTCGATATCCGCCGCCACAATCACTAAATCCGCTTCCGCCACCTCTTCCGGGGTGATGGCATTGCCGGCCCCCACGGAGCCGCGCGTTTCGACTTTTACCCACCAGCCGCGTTTTTTCGCTTCTGTTTCAATGGCTTCAGCCGCCATAAAAGTATGAGCGACGCCGGTCGGGCAGGCCGTTACCGCGACCACGCGTTTCGGACCGCCGCTCGCCGCAGGAGCAGCCGCAGCAGGGGCGCTGTAAGGGGTCGCATGGCTTTTGGCTTCACTCAGAAACAGTTCCGGATGCGCGACGGCGCGACCAATATCCCCCAGCCAAACCTTTTTGCCGTTCAGAGCATTGTCGTTCGGCAGAGATTCGCCCAGCACGATCGCCAGCTCAGCATCATTCGGATTGTCGATAATTTCCAGATTTGCTTTATGCGCCGCCGCTCCAAGCAGGGTTTTCGCCATGTAAGCGCGAGCCTGGCCGAGATTAGCGTCAATTATCAGCAGCGTTTTCATTATGCCTCTCCTGCTGTCAGTTAAACGGTTGTAAGTCGACACGCGCCATCATTGCGGCCAACTGAGGACGATCGGTAATACCCACATTGCTCTGGCTGACCGCCAGCGCGGCAACCGCCGTCGCCAGACGCAGCGTATGTTCGCTGGACTCGCGCATCAGCAGGCCGTAAATCAATCCGCCAACCATGGAATCGCCTGCGCCGACGGTACTTACCACGTCCACTGCCGGTGGTTTAGCGATCCATTCTCCTGAGGCGTTAACCCACAGCGCGCCTTCCGCCCCCAGCGAAATCACCACATGAGCGATACCCTGTTCGCGTAACGCGTGCGCCGCATCAATTACATCTTTCATTTCCGGGAGCTTACGACCCGCCCAAATTTCCAGTTCGCGGCGATTCGGTTTCACCAGCCACGGCGCAGCTTTAAGACCGGCGACTAACGCTTCACGGCTACTATCAAAGATAATGCATGGACACTGGCTGCGCAGACGCGTCATCCAGTCGGTGAACGCTTCCGGACTCACGCCAGCCGGTAAGCTACCGCTGACGCAGACCATATCGAACTGGCCCAGCCAGCTCAGGGAGTCGTTAACAAAGCGTTCCCAGTCTGCGGGGGTCACGTCAAAGCCGGAAAAGTTGAAGTCGGTCACTTCGCCATCTTTTTCCGTCAACTTCACGTTGATGCGGGTCCGGCCCTGAACCACCTGAAAGCGGTTAGCGATGCCCAGTTCGCTGAATAATTGCTGAAAACCGTCCTGGTTATCTTTACCGAGAAAACCGCCGACGGTGACGTCGATGCCTAAGTCTTTCAGCACTTTGGCAACGTTAATGCCTTTGCCCGCCGCGTGCAGACCCGTGGTTTTCACCAGGTTCACTTCGCCGCGTTCGATTTCAGGGCAAAACCCAACCAGATCGTAAGCCGGATTAAGGGTAATGGTGGCAACACGCCTGCTCATTATGCGCCCTCCCCGAGACCGGCGGCGATCGCATCGCCAATCGCTTTCAGCGCCTGTTCAGCATCTTCACCCTGCGCGGTAAAGCGCAGACGATGGCCTTTCTTCACGCCTAACGCCACCACTTTCATCAGACTACGTCCGTTTGCCGGTTTGCCGGTTCCATCAAGGTTTGTCACGGTAATTTCACTGTTAAATTGTTTAATCGTATTCACCAGCATGGTGCCCGGACGGGCATGGAGACCATGCTCATTACGCACTACAAATTCCGCGCTCAGTACGTCATCCGTCAGCGCATCATCACTGGTCAGCAACGCCAGCAGCGTCGCGGCGTCAGCGCTCAGCAGACGATCGGCTTTATTGTTCAGCAACAGGTCGCCGAGGCGTTTTAGCACGGCAATCGGCTGCTCATCGTTCATCGCGACAGTGACTAATAAGGCTGCTTTTTCACCCTCTACGTCAAACGCCTGGGTCGCACGGCTTACCGCAACAGCGCTGCGCAAATTGCCTTCCGCGCTGTCGTTCAGCCAGATGCCTTGTCCCAGATTCATCGGACTATCGTTAATCGTTTTTGCGACGAACGCCGCATCAACCGCTCCCGCCTCTTTCAGACGCGCCGCATTTAGCGCCTGCAATGTGACCAGCGAGCTGGCGATGACATCCAGCGTCATCGTCTCGTTATCAAGTTTTAATTGTTCACTTTGCTTCTCGCCCATCAGCAATGCGCGCAGCTCTTCCGCCGTTGTCGCGGATTTCAGCTGTTCAGCCACGGAGTCATCGCTTAGCACATGCGTCAGCTGACGCAGCAGGCCGAGGTGTTCGTCCGAACTGGCGGCAATACCAATCGCCACGTAGGCGACCTGGCCTTCTCCCCAGGTAACGCCCTGCGGGAATTGAAAGACCTGGACGCCGGTTTTCAGCACCTGATCGCGCGTGTCTGTTGTGCCATGGGGAATCGCAATACCATTGCCAAGAAAGGTCGAGGTTTGCTGTTCGCGCGCCAGCATACCGTCAACATAGCCGCCCGCCACATTCCCCGCCTGCGCTAACGCGGCGGCGATTTGCCGAATGGCCTCTTCTTTATTTCCGGCCTGCTCGCCCGGATGAATGTCCTGAACCGATAACTGGAACATGTGTCTCCTCTCCTGCTGAATTGAAACGATTCAGCCACTATGAGAAAAAAAGCGCCAATCTGAGTTATCAAAAAAACCAGATCTCGCTGAAACGTTTCAAGAAGTCTGGATCTTTCTGCTTCAGCACGCAAGAAAAGTTACCGGTTTTGTAGCAATTTTTTGAGGTGAAGCACATTTTTTCTCCAACAGACCCTCAATAGCTGACGCATAAAAGGCTTCAGCTTTTTTCTTTCAGCTTGCGTCAGCACGCCCTGGTAACAAACTGGAATGCTATTTTGATTTTTCGTGTCGATTTTGATTCAGACGCCTGTTTATTTTCTGACGGGCAGCGTAAACTCCGCCTCTCTTCACACCACTGATATAGAAACATGCACAACAGTCCCGCCGCCGCTGCGCCTAAATCGTTTGACCTGACGTCTACCGCCTTTTTGATCGTCGCTTTTCTCACCGGTATTGCCGGTGCGTTACAGACGCCGACGCTCAGTATTTTTCTGACGGATGAGGTTCACGCCCGTCCCGGCATGGTGGGTTTCTTTTTTACCGGCAGCGCGGTTATCGGCATTATCGTGAGCCAGTTTCTGGCGGGTCGCTCAGATAAAAAAGGCGATCGCAAAAAACTGATCGTTTTCTGTTGCGTGCTGGGCATGTTGGCCTGCGTGTTGTTTACCTGGAACCGCAACTACTTTATTTTGCTGTTCATCGGCGTCTTTCTCAGTAGCTTCGGCTCTACCGCCAACCCGCAGATGTTTGCGCTGGCCCGAGAACATGCCGATCGTACAGGTCGTGAAGCGGTGATGTTCAGCTCAATCCTCCGCGCCCAGGTCTCATTGGCCTGGGTCATTGGGCCGCCGCTGGCCTATGCGCTGGCGATGGGTTTTAGCTTTACGGTGATGTATTTGAGCGCGGCGGTAGCTTTTATCGTCTGCGGCGTCATGGTGTGGTTCTTTTTACCGTCAATGCGCAAAGACGCGCCGCTGGCGACCGGCACGCTGGAAGCACCGCGTCGTAATCGCCGCGATACGCTGTTGCTGTTTGTCATCTGTACGTTAATGTGGGGAACTAACAGCCTGTATATCATTAATATGCCGCTGTTTATCATCAATGAGCTGCATCTTCCGGAAAAACTTGCAGGCGTGATGATGGGCACCGCCGCCGGGCTGGAGATTCCCACAATGCTGATTGCAGGTTACTTCGCCAAACGGCTGGGAAAACGCCTGTTAATGTGCATCGCCGTTGTCGCCGGACTGTGCTTTTATGCGGGTATGCTGCTGGCGCACGCACCGGCAACGTTGCTCGGCTTACAGTTGCTGAACGCGATTTACATCGGCATTCTTGGCGGGATTGGCATGCTCTATTTTCAGGATCTCATGCCAGGCCAGGCGGGTTCAGCCACCACGCTGTATACCAATACCATTCGCGTCGGCTGGATCATTGCCGGTTCGCTGGCGGGAATCGCCGCAGAAATCTGGAATTATCATGCGGTCTTCTGGTTTGCGTTAGTCATGATTGTCGCCACCATGTTCTGCCTGGCGCGTATTAAAGATGTTTAACTTGCAAGCCTGATACTTTTACTCTTCGACACATTCAGCGCAGAGTTTATCTCTGCGCAATGTTCATGCGCGGTCATTCATTGTCTTTTTCTCAAAACGATATTCTGTAAGCGCCCTCCTACATAAAAGACCGGTTATTGAGAAAATTACGCCCATCAGTCCGCAAAGAACCAACACCAGCCGCATCTTATATTTTGGTGTGACAGCAACATCTATCACTTCAATGTTAGCATTATTTTTAACCGCCTCCGACAACAAGGATAGCTTTGTATATGTTTCCGTTTGTAACATATTTTTATGCACGCTATAACGTTTAATGTCACCATCATCGATATACCATGCTGCCATTTTATCGACGCTATTTTTCAGGGTGGAAATAATATTATTGACGCTTTCTTCCCTCCCCTGCGCCTTAAAAAGGACAAGCTGATTTTTCGCGTCAAAACTTATTTTATTTTTATATTCCGTAGGCAAGAAACGGCTAAACTGGTTAAGGATAACCGTTGTTTTACATTGAATATCATTAGTATAGCCACATAACGCATAGGTAGCAGGCGTATCCAGATTAGGTTTGATTGTCATACTCACAACCTTTGTATCATGCTGCACGCTCACAAAAACATAGCCAATGGCAACAAAAATAAAGGTAGCGATCATGATACTTAGCCATTTTCTTATAAGGAATAAGGAAACGTCGACTAAATCAATTTCACTATTTTCTCCCCGCATTTCACATCCCTTTTAAAACGCTAATAGTCAACCCGAATACTGAAATAACAAAAAGCAACACCAGCGTAAAAATAAACGCCCTAGCTGCGAACGTATATTTCTTCATAAGATAAAACCCACACATAAGAATTCGAGTATTTTAAAGGAAAATAACAATACATTCACACTGGTTATATCGATCGGTAAATACATCAATGATAGATATAAACTATCAAATTCATGATATCGATCGTTATAAATAATTAAAATCGATCAAAATTCCTCTTTTTAATAGATAAAAACTATCATATAAATAAAATTGATCGTTTTTGTTTTATGTGACGGTTCATTCGGTACACGTTCAGGCACCAACGGGGTTGAGCGGCGACATCTACCGCTTCAGAAGCCACGAAATAAGGGAATCATGTATTACGCTATTTAATGGTAAAAGGAGGTAATTTGAGGCGCAGCTTTTGCAGACTATTTCGGGATATAACGTAAGCCCCTGCACGTTTATCAAAAACGGCATAGCTCATGGTAAGGTTTTCTGTTCGAGTTCCAGCAAATAAATAATGGCCTCTTCCCGGGTCGTTAAACACATGTCCCCTGTCGGTTGCAAACCAGAGCACACTTTTGGGCGTAAAGGCGAGCCAAAGATAAGACACAAGTTATCTTCCGAAAGCTGCACGCATCTGGTATTCATCGGCTTGCCATTCGGCATTCCGGGTATCGGCGACGAAATTGAAGGCGCAATACAGCAAGCGCCACAACCGCTACGACAGTCCATGCTCAGCCCTCTATTTATAACCAAATGAAAGATAACAGAATTTGTCCAAAGAAAAATCCAGATTTAAAATGTAGACGTCATCATGATCAGGCCTGCCCTCAGACATTCCGAAGACAAGGCTGGAAACAGAAGGGACAACACAGCACACTTCCCCCCTCCGGGCGACATGCCATCGCGTATTCTCGTTGAACGCGGAGCGGAAAGCGGGCGAACAGTATCACCTTTTTTGCACCAGCAAAAGTGACAATTCCACTTGCCTGGACGGCCCGGCGCGAGTAGTTTTACGCGATATTTTAGATAATCTCTACAACAGGATCTCCTCGATGCCAAGAGCGAACGAAATCAAAAAAGGTATGGTACTGAACTACAACGGCAAATTGCTGATTGTGAAAGATATCGACATTCAGTCGCCTACCGCCCGTGGCGCCGCCACACTGTATAAAATGCGTTTTTCCGATGTCCGCACCGGTCTGAAAGTGGAAGAACGTTTCAAAGGCGACGATATCGTTGATACCGTCACCCTGAGCCGTCGCGGCGTTGACTTTTCTTATGTCGATGGCAACGAATATGTGTTCATGGATAAAGAAGACTATACGCCGTATACCTTCACCAAAGATCAGATTGAAGAAGAGTTGCTGTTTATGCCTGAAGGCGGAATGCCGGATATGCAGGTTCTGACCTGGGACGGCCAACTGCTGGCGCTAGAGCTTCCGCAGACTGTGGATCTGGAAATCGTCGAAACCGCGCCGGGTATTAAAGGAGCGTCCGCCAGCGCACGTAACAAACCCGCGACATTAAGCACCGGTCTGGTGATTCAGGTTCCCGAATACCTGAGCGCAGGTGAGAAAATCCGCATTCATATCGAAGAGCGCCGTTATATGGGGCGCGCGGATTAAGTTTCGCATTTTTCGGCTGCGCCCCAGGGCGCAGTCTGACCCTTTTCTTTATTGACTGTTCTGCACCAGGCAAGAGAAACGTTAAAAATTTAACATTTTCTGCTCTTAAGATGGCAGAAGCACGACTTCGTCAACTCAGCACTTCTCTTTTTCACGTTTATTCGCCAGGATTATTAAAAGTTGTTATGTTGTATCAATATTCTGGAGCTGACGTGACCAAAACCAATCTTATTACTGGATTTCTCGGTAGCGGAAAAACCACCTCTATCCTTCATTTATTAGCTCATAAAGATCCGGCTGAAAAGTGGGCCGTCCTGGTTAATGAATTTGGTGAAGTGGGTATTGACGGCGCGCTGCTTGCCGACAGCGGCGCACTGCTAAAAGAGATCCCCGGCGGCTGCATGTGCTGCGTCAATGGATTGCCTATGCAGGTGGGGCTCAACACGCTGCTGCGCCAGGGCAAACCTGACCGGTTGCTGATTGAACCAACCGGACTGGGGCACCCAAAACAGATTCTGGATTTATTAACTGCGCCGGTTTATGAGCCGTGGATTGATTTACGCGCTACGCTCTGCATCCTTGACCCTCGCCTGCTACTGGACCAACAGAGCGTCGCCAATGAAAATTTCCGCGATCAGCTCGCCTCAGCCGATATTATCATCGCCAATAAGACCGATCGCGCCACGGCGCAGAGCGATGCCGCCCTGCAACAGTGGTGGCGACAGTACGGCGGCGATCGTCAACTGATTCATGCCGAACATGGACAGATAGACGATAAGCTTCTGGATTTACCGCGACAAAATCTGGCGGAACTGCCGGCCAGCGCCGCGCATTCTCACACTCATGCCAGTAAAAAAGGACTCGCCGCGCTAAATCTGCCCGCACAGCAGCGCTGGCGACGCAGCCTCAATAGCGGACAGGGTCATCAGGCCTGCGGCTGGATTTTCGATGCCGATACCGTGTTTGACACCATTGGCCTACTCGAATGGGCGCGTCTGGCGCCGGTGGGCCGGGTGAAAGGCGTTATGCGCATACAAGAGGGGCTGGTACGCATCAATCGCCAGGGCGATGACCTGCACATCGAAACACAGAGTGTCGCGCCGCCGGATAGCCGGGTTGAACTTATCTCAAACACAGAAACCGACTGGAATACGTTACAGACGGCCTTGTTGAAGCTTCGTTTAGCGACACACGCGTAAGGTTGCCACCGTTTAAAAACTATGGCGAAATGACGATGAAAACCCGCTATTCCTTGATAATTCTGCTTAATGCCGCCGGTCTGGCGCTGTTTTTGTCATGGTATCTTCCCGTCAATCACGGCTTCTGGTTCACCATTGATTCCGGCATATTCCACTTCTTTAACCAGAAACTGGTGGAAAGCCACGCGTTCCTCTGGTGGGTCGCTATTACCAATAATCGGGCGTTTGACGGCTGTTCGCTGCTGGCGATGGGCGGACTGATGCTCAGTTTCTGGCTAAAAGAAAACGCATCGGGCCGGCGGCGCATTGTGATAATCGGATTGGTCATGCTGCTAACAGCGGTGGTGCTTAACCAACTCGGTCAGGCGCTGATCCCCGTCAAGCGCGCCAGCCCAACGCTCTCTTTTGAGCATATTTATCGCGTCAGCGAGTTGCTGCACATCCCGACAAAAGACGCGTCAAAAGACAGTTTCCCAGGCGATCACGGTATGATGCTGCTGATATTTTCCGCCTTTATGCTGCGTTATTTCGGCAAAACGGCGGGGATTATCGCCCTTATTATATTTGTGGTTTTCGCGTTTCCGCGCGTTATGATTGGCGCTCACTGGTTCACCGATATTGTGGTCGGGTCGCTCACGGTTATTTTGATTGGCCTCCCCTGGTGGCTGATGACCCCGCTCAGCGACCGGGCGATAGCGCTTTTTGAGAATTATCTCCCGGGCGGAAATAAACAAATTTTAAACAAATAACCTATGTAATTAACATTACCTTCAGCGATAGTTTTACATCGTTGAAGGTAATTTATGATGATATTCCCCCAGCCCATCATTTTTCGGTCATATTATTCCTCTGCAAAATGAACAGTTTGCCCGATTTTTAAACGATTTGCGCTTAATTTGACCCGTGCTGATAGTTCACTTTTCGTATCATAAATTCTTATAAAAAATCACGCGAAATCGCTCGCAATGACAGCAACAATCGGGTAATCTCAAACTCGTTTTGCCTCGCCAGATAATTATTCTCATTGCGAATAAATTTGTGCGTTCCGCCACAGATTTGTGCACAAAGAATTGTCTCAAGCTGTGCAGGTAATTAGTCTCATCACGTTTGGCATTTTTATAACGATATTTATCGTTAAGGACTTCAAGGGAAAACAAACAACATGGTCAAATCTCAACCGATTTTGAGATATATTTTGCGCGGGATTCCTGCGATTGCAGTTGCGGTTCTGCTTTCTGCTTGTAGCACAACCACCAATACCGCAAAGAATATGCATTCTGAGACGCATGCTGTGGGCAATAGCGATAGCTCTTCACTGCAAGCCTCTCAGGATGAATTTGAAAATATGGTGCGTAACCTCGACGTTAAGTCGCGGATTATGGATCAGTATGCTGACTGGAAAGGCGTGCGTTACCGCCTGGGCGGCAGCACTAAGAAAGGCGTCGACTGTTCCAGCTTTGTACAGCGCACCTTCCGTGAACAGTTTGGTTTAGAGCTTCCGCGTTCAACCTATGAACAGCAGGAAATGGGCAAAGCGGTTTCACGCAATAACCTGCGTACGGGCGATCTGGTTCTGTTCCGCGCCGGCTCCACTGGTCGTCATGTCGGTATTTATATCGGCAATAACCAGTTTGTCCATGCGTCTACCAGTAGCGGCGTCATTATCTCCAGTATGAACGAACCGTACTGGAAAAAACGCTACAATGAAGCGCGTCGAGTTCTGAGCCGCAGTTAATCTTCATCAGGCAGCACCTCCCTTGGCTTACCTGATGAGACGACATAAAAAGCACTGCTTCAGCAGTGCTTTTGCTTATTATCCCTTCTGAACCCGTTTTGCCGAATGGCGACGTGTCGCCTCTTATCCAGCCTATAACACACGAATGTAGGTCTGATAAACATAGCGCCATCAGACATTCAGGTCGTTTCCCCCAACGGCTACTGCGACAATACGCTTTCCTGCACATCACGAAAAGCATGACTATCCGGGGTAATCCAGGCTATAGTCTTATAAATCAACCAGTTTAACCGGCATCCGCCTTTTCAGGTCACACCAGGAATTATGCTTACACGCGACTCCTCTTCCGGTCGGAAAATCCTGCTTACCTGTATCATTACGGGGATAGCGGCAGCATTACTTATTGGTAGCCTGCAATTTTTCCTGTCGTGGCATAAACGGGATGTTAAATACAATACGCTCCTTTCTGATGTACAACATTACCTGGCCAGCTATTTCGCCGACCTGAAAGCCACCACCGATATTCTTCAGCCGTTGACGATCAACACCTGTCAGCAGGTTGGCGCAGAACTCACCTCAAGAGCCGCTTTTAGCCTTAATGTCCGCGCCTTCTTATTGATTAAAGATAAAAAAGTGTTCTGCTCTTCCGCCACTGGCGCCATGAATATGCCGCTTCAGCAACTGGTACCGGATATAGATATCCGCAAAGACGTTGCTATGGCGATTCTGCCCGGCACGCCAATGATGCCCAACAAACCGACAATGGTGATTTGGTATCGAAACCCATTATTAAATGACAGCGGCGTATTCACATCGCTGAATATTAACCTGACGCCCTACTTACTCTATACCACGCGCCAGGACGATTTTAACGGCATCGCGCTGATTGTCGGCAATACCGCGCTGTCGACCTTTTCTTCGCGTCTGCTGACCGTCGCGGAGCTGCCGGGCACGCCATCACGACAGGCAACTATCAACGGCCTGCCGCTTAAAATACAGCTTTATGCCGATAGCTGGACCTACAATGACTTGTGGTATGCGTTGATGCTGGGCTGCATTAGCGGCATCGTAGCAGGGTTTATCTGTTACTTTATCTATGCCCTCCGGACGCGACCGGGCAAAGAGATTTTAACGGCGATCAAACACGAGCAGTTTTATGTGGTTTATCAGCCCGTCGTCGATACTCGTACGCTGAGCGTCACCGGACTTGAAGTCTTACTGCGCTGGCGTCACCCTACGGCAGGAGAGATTCCGCCGGATGCCTTTATCCACTATGCCGAAGCGCAGCAACTTATCGTACCGTTAACGCAGCATCTGTTCGAGCTGATCGCCCGCGACGCGCCCACGTTACAGAAGGTGATGCCCGTCGGTGCCAAATTTGGCATTAACATCGCGCCGGAACATCTGCACAGCGACAGTTTTAAAGAGGATATGCACCGGCTCAGGGACGCCCTGCCCGCGCACCATTTTCATATCGTGCTGGAAATCACTGAACGCGATATGCTCCAGCAGTATGAAGCGGCCAAACTGTTCGAATGGCTGCATTCCGCCGGGTTTGAAATCGCTATAGATGATTTCGGTACAGGCCATAGCGCCCTGATTTATCTGGAGCGATTTACTTTAGATTATCTGAAAATCGATCGCGGTTTTATCCAGGCGATCGGCACGGAAACCGTCACGTCGCCGGTTCTGGATACCGTGCTGACGCTCTCCAGACGCCTGAATATGCTGACGGTGGCCGAGGGCGTTGAAACGCCGGAGCAGGCCCGTTGGCTACGCGATCACGGTGTTAATTACTTGCAGGGGTACTGGATTAGCCGTCCTTTACCCCTTAAAGATTTCGTGCTGTGGATGTCGGCGCCTTCCGTGCCTGAATGGTAGTCCCCTTACGGTTTTAACGGATTCACATCAGACGCAACGTCACTTATTATTCAGCGAAACGCCTGCCGGTTTGCAGCGGGCAATACGATAAGGAAACCGCCTTCAGATGATTGCGCGCGTAATGCTTCTGCTTGTCGCACTGGTTAGCGCTGGCGCCCAGGCCCAGGAAATCAAAGAAAGCTACGCTTTCGCCGTACTCGGCGAACCTAAGTATGCTTTTAACTTTGATCACTTTGATTATGTGAATCCTGCTGCGCCGAAAGGCGGTCAGATGACGCTTTCCGCCATTGGTACGTTCGATAATTTCAATCGCTATTCGCTGCGCGGCAATCCCGGCGTACGTACCGAAGCCCTTTACGATACGCTTTTTACCACCTCGGA
Organism: Salmonella sp. 32070601201500089SM; assembly: GCF_017573605.1. Taxonomy (NCBI): domain Bacteria; kingdom Pseudomonadati; phylum Pseudomonadota; class Gammaproteobacteria; order Enterobacterales; family Enterobacteriaceae; genus Salmonella; species Salmonella sp. 32070601201500089SM. The sequence goes on along the minus strand of NZ_JAGETK010000003.1, from coordinate 21,701 downwards.
TGATGAACCCGGAAGCTATTACCCGCTGATTGCCGACCATGCCCGCTATGCCGCCGACTATTCCTGGGTGGAAATCTCGATTAACCCCCGCGCTCGTTTTCACGATGGCACGCCCATTACCGCCCGCGATGTGGCCTTTACCTTTCATAAGTTTATGACCGAAGGCGTACCGCAGTTCCGTCTGGTCTATAAAGGTACTACCGTGAAGGCGATTGCGCCTTTAACCGTGCGAATTGAGCTGGCGAAGCCTGGTAAAGAAGACATGCTTAGTCTGTTTTCATTACCGATCATGCCCGAAAAATTCTGGAAAAATCACAAGCTCAGCGATCCGCTTTCAACGCCGCCCTTAGCCAGCGGCCCATACCGGATTACTCAGTGGAAAATGGGCCAGTACATTGTCTATTCACGCGTCAAAAACTACTGGGCGGCTAATCTGCCGGTCAATCGTGGACGTTTTAACCTCGACACTATCCGCTACGATTACTACCTTGATGACAATGTCGCTTTCGAGGCGTTTAAAGCGGGCGCATTTGATCTACGGCTGGAAAACGACGCTAAAAACTGGGCAACGCGCTACATCGGTAAAAATTTCGATAATCATTACATCATTAAAGAAGAGCAGAAAAACGAGTCGGCGCAGGACACACGCTGGCTGGCCTTTAACATTCAGCGCCCGGTATTTAAAGACCGGCGGGTACGTGAAGCTGTCACCCTGGCCTTCGATTTTGAGTGGATGAATAAAGCGCTGTTCTATAATGCCTGGAGCCGAACCAACAGTTACTTCCAGAATACCGAGTACGCCGCCAGAAATTATCCTGACGCCGATGAGCTGGTATTACTCGCGCCGATGAAAAAAGATCTTCCTCCTGAAGTCTTCACTCAGATCTATCAGCCGCCGGTCTCTAACGGCGACGGCTACGATCGCGAAAATCTTCTTAAAGCTGACGCCTTGTTGACGCAGGCCGGATGGGTGATCAACGGACAGCAACGGGTCAATAGCGTCACCGGTAAGCCTCTGACGTTTGAACTTCTCCTTCCTGCCAGCAGTAATAGCCAGTGGGTTCTGCCCTTCCAGCATAATCTTCAGCGTCTGGGCATTACGATGACTATCCGTCAGGTTGATAATTCTCAGCTCACCAACCGGATGCGCAGCCGCGACTATGACATGATGCCGAGGCTATGGCGGGCGATGCCCTGGCCCAGCTCCGATCTACAAATCTCATGGGCGTCGGAATACATTGACTCCAGTTATAACGCTCCCGGCGTACAAAGCCCGGTGGTGGATAAACTGATCGCGCAAATTATCGCAGCGCAGGGTGATAAAGCGAAACTGGTGCCGCTGGGACGGGCGCTGGATCGCGTGCTGACCTGGAACTATTACATGCTGCCGATGTGGTATATGGCGCAAGACAGGCTCGCCTGGTGGGATAAATTCTCCCATCCGGCGATTCGCCCGGTATATACCATCGGGTTAGATACCTGGTGGTATGATGTCAACAAAGCCGCCAAACTACCGGCAGCCAGGAGGTAGTAAGAATCAATGGGCGCCTATCTTATCCGCCGTCTGTTACTGGTGATCCCCACGCTATGGGCCATTATTACCATTAACTTTTTTATCGTGCAGATCGCTCCCGGCGGCCCTGTCGATCAGGCTATTGCCGCGATTGAATTTGGCCAGGGCGGCGCGTTGCCCGGCGCCAGCGGCGAAGGCGTTCGCGCCAGTCATGCGCAAACCGGCGTCGGCAATATCAGCGACAGCCATTATCGCGGCGGCCGGGGACTCGATCCGGAGGTGATCGCGGAGATCACCCATCGCTACGGCTTCGACAAACCGCTGCATGAGCGTTATTTCAAGATGCTACGGGACTATCTCTCTTTTGACTTCGGCGACAGTCTGTTTCGCAGCGCATCCGTACTAACGCTGATCAAAGATAGCCTTCCCGTCTCCATTACCCTGGGATTATGGAGCACGCTGATTATTTATCTGGTGTCTATCCCGCTGGGGATCCGCAAAGCCGTCCATAACGGCAGTCGCTTTGATGTGTGGAGCAGCGCGTTTATCATTATCGGTTATGCGATCCCCGCCTTTCTGTTCGCTATTTTATTAATCGTCTTTTTTGCCGGCGGCAGCTACTACGATATCTTTCCGCTACGTGGCCTGGTCTCCGCCAACTTTGACACGTTACCGTGGTACCAGAAAATCACCGATTATTTGTGGCATATTACGCTACCGGTGTTGGCGACCGTCATCGGCGGTTTTGCCGCCCTGACGATGCTGACGAAAAATTCGTTTCTCGACGAGGTGCGTAAACAGTATGTCGTTACCGCTCGCGCTAAAGGCGTGAGTGAAAAAAACATTCTCTGGAAACATGTTTTTCGTAACGCCATGCTGCTGGTGATCGCCGGGTTTCCCGCCACTTTTATCAGTATGTTTTTCACCGGCTCGCTGCTAATTGAAGTCATGTTCTCGCTCAACGGCCTGGGGCTGCTGGGTTATGAAGCAACCGTTTCGCGCGACTATCCGGTGATGTTCGGCACGCTTTATATCTTTACCCTGATTGGCTTATTACTGAATATCCTGAGCGATATCAGCTATACGCTGGTCGATCCACGCATTGATTTTGAGGGACGATAATGCCGCGATTAAGCCCGGTCAATCAGGCCCGCTGGGCGCGTTTCCGCCATAATCGCCGGGGCTACTGGTCACTATGGATTTTCCTGGTCGTGTTCAGCCTGAGCTTATGCGCGGAACTGATTGCTAACGATAAGCCATTGCTGGTGCGCTATGAAGGCCAGTGGTATTTTCCGCTGGTAAAAAATTACAGCGAGCGCGATTTCGGCGGCCCGCTGGCGACAACGGCAGATTATCAGGACCCCTGGCTACAACGGCAGCTTGAGAATCGGGGCTGGGTGTTGTGGGCCCCCGTACGCTTTGGTGCCAATACCATTAATTTTGCCACCACGCAGCCTTTCCCCTCCCCGCCTTCGGCGAAAAACTGGCTGGGCACCGATGCGAATGGCGGCGACGTTTTCGCCCGCATCCTGTACGGCACCCGCATTTCTATTTTATTCGGCCTGATGTTAACGATTTGCTCCAGCGTCATGGGCGTACTGGCGGGCGCGCTACAGGGCTATTATGGCGGCAAAGTCGATTTATGGGGACAACGTCTCATCGAAGTCTGGTCGGGAATGCCGACCCTGTTTCTGATTATTTTACTTTCCAGCGTAGTGCAGCCTAACTTCTGGTGGCTGCTGGCCATAACCGTACTGTTTGGCTGGATGAGTCTGGTGGGCGTAGTGCGCGCCGAGTTTTTACGGACCCGCAATTTTGACTATATCCGCGCCGCGCAGGCGCTTGGCGTCAGCGATCGGGACATTATCCTGCGCCATATGTTGCCTAATGCGATGGTCGCTACCCTGACATTTTTACCGTTCATTTTATGTAGCTCCATCACCACCCTGACGTCGCTGGATTTTCTGGGATTTGGTCTGCCGCTTGGCTCCCCTTCTCTCGGCGAACTTCTTTTACAGGGGAAAAACAACTTACAGGCTCCCTGGCTGGGGATCGCCGCCTTTCTGTCTGTCGCCATTCTGCTATCGCTGCTGATTTTTATCGGCGAAGCGGTACGCGACGCCTTTGATCCTGCTAAGGCGGTATAAGATGACATCTCCATTGCTTGCGATTGAAAATTTATCGGTAGGTTTCCGTCAGCAACAGCACGTGCGTCCTGTCGTTAACGCCATTTCGTTACAGGTGAACGCCGGGGAAACGCTGGCGCTGGTCGGCGAGTCCGGGTCAGGAAAAAGCGTGACGGCGCTTTCCATTCTGCGTCTTTTGCCTACCCCTCCCGCCGTCTACCTCTCCGGCGATATTCGCTTTCACGGCGAATCATTGCTTCATGCCAGCGAGCAGACGTTACGCGGCGTGCGCGGCAATAAAATCGCCATGATTTTTCAGGAACCGATGGTTTCACTTAACCCACTGCATACGCTGGAAAAACAGCTCTATGAAGTGCTGTCGCTCCATCGGGGAATGCGTCGGGAGGCGGCAAGGGCGGAGATGATCGGTTGTCTGGATCGGGTCGGTATCCGCCAGGCGAGCCAGCGTCTGCGCGATTATCCGCATCAGCTTTCCGGCGGCGAACGCCAGCGCGTCATGATAGCCATGGCGCTGTTAACACGGCCGGAATTACTGATCGCCGATGAGCCGACCACCGCTCTCGACGTCTCCGTACAGGCGCAGATTTTATCTCTACTGCGGGAACTCCAGCGCGAGCTCAATATGGGATTGCTGTTTATCACCCATAACCTCAGCATTGTAAAAAAACTGGCGGATTCAGTGGCGGTAATGCAACACGGCAAGTGCGTAGAGAACCAACGCGCCGACACGCTGCTCTCCGCGCCGACCCATCCGTACACGCAAAAACTACTCAACAGCGAACCCACAGGCGATCCGGTTCCGCTCCCCGCCGGGCAGACGCCGTTGCTGGAAGTGGACAGGCTGCGCGTCGCCTTCCCAATCCGCAAAGGCATTCTGAAGCGCGTCGTGGATCATAATGTGGTGGTTAACAATATCAGTTTCACCCTGCATCCAGGCGAAACGCTGGGTCTGGTCGGCGAGTCAGGATCGGGAAAAAGCACCACCGGTCTGGCGCTGTTACGGCTTATCCGCTCCGAAGGCCGCATCGTGTTTGACGGTCAATCACTGGATACGTTAAACCGCCGCCAGCTTTTACCTATTCGCCACCGTATCCAGGTCGTATTCCAGGATCCGAACTCATCGCTAAACCCGCGTTTAAACGTGTTGCAAATTATCGAAGAAGGCCTGCGCGTCCACCAGCCTACGCTTTCAGGCGCGCAGCGCGAACAGCAGGTGAAAGCGGTCATGATGGAAGTCGGCCTGGACCCGGAAACGCGGCATCGTTACCCCGCTGAGTTTTCCGGCGGCCAGCGTCAACGTATCGCCGTCGCCAGGGCGCTGATTTTAAAACCGTCGCTTATTATTCTGGATGAACCGACCTCATCGCTGGATAAAACCGTTCAGGCGCAGATTCTTGCCCTCCTGAAATCGCTCCAGCAAAAGCACCGTCTGGCCTATATCTTCATTAGCCACGATCTGCATGTAGTACGCGCGCTGTGCCATCAGGTTATCGTGCTGCGGCAGGGGGAGGTGGTTGAACAGGGGCAATGCGAGCGCGTGTTTACCGCACCGCAACAGGCCTATACGCGTCAGCTACTCGCGTTAAGCTGACGCCTAAAAAGGATTATTGTTAGAAAAAGGTTCCGCTATCGCCACGCCGAAATTTTTCAGCCGACAGGTGGCGGCAAACTCATCCTGACGATTAACGAACAGGCACGGTTCCCCTTCGCACTCCAGCACGGAGCAAGGAACTTCAATATCGCTTAGCGCCTGACTGAGCTTATGCATCACTGACCACGCGCTATCGCCTGCCGGACTCAACAGTTTAAGCGCCACCAGACTATTCTCGGTGCTCTGCCCGTTTTGCGGAATCGGTTCAACCTTTGACCCCGCAAAACCCGCCGACCAGCGATAGTTTTGCGGCAGACGGTGAACAATTGAGAGCTGTAATGTATTCACTTTCTTTCCCCGGAAGCACAATTACTTCACAATTTACTTACATTTATATTAACACATCATTGACAACCCGTCCTTAAACAGATTGCTAACGCCCTTCTCTCCGTCAGTGGCTCTACAGCAAGCGGGAGTTAAAATAGTTTTACCGACGCGGAGATAGCGGCGGGCTATATGTACCCGTTTCTGCGATCTAACTCAACCTTTTTAACTACAATGATGTGACTTTTTACATAAATGGATTTTACATAAAATAAACATAAATGAGGAAAATGATGAATTGGTAATTGATATACATCAACTATGAAAGCCGTTTGGCTTTGCCATCGTGTAGCGGATAGCGTCCCCCAACGCCGCCTGCGCATTCTTCGGCGCCATTGAGGGACAGCGCGCCCGTCACCGTTTTTTGGGACGGCTGGCGTAGAGATAAAACAGAATGGAACAGGCGGCGCAAAGCGCAATCGACCAGATCATCGGCCACGCACTGGTAAAGGTAGCCAGCGACAGCAACGCGCCGACGATAGCGCCAATACCAAAGCGGAAAGTGCCCGCCAACGAAGACGCCGTTCCGGCCATATGCGGAAACTCATCCAAAATGACCGCCATCGCATTGGACGAAACCATCGACACACAGCCGACAAACGCCGCAACGCCAACCACCAGCGCCCAGAATCCAATGCCCATCAGCGCGCTGAAAACCATCCACACCGCCATCGCAAACTGAATCCATAGCCCGGCCCGAAACATGTTTAGCGCCCCTACCCGTCTGACAAAACGGCTGTTGATAATCGTCATCACAAACAGAAATACGATGTTCAACGCGAAGTAGTAGCCGAAATCCTGCGGCGGAACATGATTAATTTCGATATAAACAAACGGCCCCGCGCTCAAAAAAGAGAACATACCGGCAAAACTAAACCCGCTCGCCAGCATATAGCTCAGTACGCGTTTGTGGCGAAACAACGCCGCAAAGTTACCTATTGTGGTACGAATATGAAAAGGCTGACGCCGCTCAACGGGCAGCGTCTCTTTAATCAAAGCAAAGATCATGACTGACGCCAGAATCGCCGCAATGGCCAGTATCCAGAAGATATAGTGCCAGCTTAACCATACCAACACCCAGCCGCCGACAATGGGCGCCATTAACGGCGCTATCGTAGTGACCAGCATGACAAATGACATCATGCGCGAAAACTCTTCCTTTGGATAAATATCCCGCATCAGCGCATTGATGACGACGCTTGCCGCCGCGGCCGCTAAACCGTGGAAAAAACGCATCACGATCAGTTGATCGATAGTCTGCGCCAACGCACAGGCGACCGCCGCAGCGGCAAATACCAGCGTCCCGCCCAGGATGACCGGCTTACGCCCGAGGCTATCCGCCATCGGTCCATAGATAAGCTGCCCCAGCGCAAACCCCAGAATATAGGTGCTGAGCGTCATCTGCGCGCTACCGGCAGGCACGCCGAATTGCGCAGAAATCACCGGCAGCGCTGGAAGATACATATCAATCGACAGCGGCATTAACATGGCCAACAGGCCAAGAATAAAGACAATAGCAAAGGAAGAGTGCTGCCGGGTGGTCACATCGAACTCCTGAATTTAACGAGATAGTTAGCCGACGCTGGCGATTTCTTCTTCAGTCAACGGGCGGTACTCGCCGGGAGCCAGATTCTCATCCAGCGTAATGGCGCCAATCCGTTCGCGGTGCAGTTCCACAACGTGATTGCCTACTGCGGCAAACATCCGCTTCACCTGATGATAACGGCCTTCGCTGATGGTCAGCCGGACCTGCACAGGCGTTATCACCTCCAGCGTAGCGGGTTTAGTGAGATCTTTTTCATTATGCAACTGCACGCCTTTCGCAAATTGCGCTGCCGTATCGTCGGCCACCGGCGACTCCAGGGTCACCAGATAGGTTTTTTCACAGTGATGGCGCGGCGACGTAATGCGGTGCGACCACTGACCGTCATCTGTCATTAACACCAGACCGGTAGTATCGATATCCAGACGTCCTGCGGCATGCAGCTTATACGCCACCGGCTCATCCAGGAAATACAGCACCGTTGGATGATCGGGATCATCGGTTGAACAAACGTATCCCTGCGGCTTGTTAAGCATAAAATAGCGTGGCCCGTGTTGCTGCGCTAAGGGATTGCCGTCATACGCAACCGCATGTTCCGGGAGCAGTTTGAAGGCCGCATTTTTAATGATGTCGCCATCGACGGTAACGCGGTTACCACGAATTTCACGCCCGGCAATAGCGCGGCTGACGCCAAGCTGCTGAGCGATAAATTTATCAAGTCGCATGTGTGTGATTTAGCCTGTAATAATACGGAAATCGGGCATTCTACCCGAAAAAAGGGAATTGCTATCCGCTCAGTATAGCGGGCTAACTATATCCCTCAAGGGAAATGATTCATGGCATACTATTCCCGGAACCGTTTAACGTAGTGAGACCATGATTTTTACACTCCGCCCCTACCAGCAAGAAGCCGTAGACGCCACGCTCAGCCACTTTCGCCGCCACCGTACGCCCGCCGTGATTGTTCTGCCGACCGGCGCAGGTAAAAGCCTGGTGATCGCCGAACTGGCGCGCGTCGCCCGCGGACGGGTACTGGTGCTGGCGCATGTGAAAGAGCTGGTCGCGCAGAATCACGCCAAATATTGCGCGCTGGGGCTGGAAGCGGATATTTTCGCCGCCGGACTCAAACGTAAAGAGAGTCAGGGCAAAGTCGTGTTCGGCAGCGTACAGTCGGTGGCGCGTAATCTTGACGCCTTCCAGGAGGAGTTTTCGCTGTTGATTGTCGATGAATGCCACCGCATCGGTGACGATGAAGACAGTCAGTATCAGCAAATCCTCACTCACCTGAGTAAAGTTAATCCTCACTTACGTCTGCTTGGGCTAACCGCCACGCCCTTCCGCCTCGGAAAAGGCTGGATTTATCAATTTCATTACCACGGTATGGTGCGCGGCAACGACAACGCGCTGTTTCGCGACTGTATTTATGAACTGCCGCTGCGCTATATGATTAAACACGGCTATCTGACGCCGCCTGAGCGGCTTGATATGCCAGTGGTCCAATACGATTTCAGCCGCCTGCAGGCCCAAAGCAATGGGCTGTTCAGCGAAGCCGACCTGAACCGTGAGCTGAAAAAGCAGCAGCGGATTACGCCGCACATCATCAGCCAGATTATGGAATTTGCGCAAACGCGCAAAGGCGTGATGATTTTCGCCGCCACGGTCGAACATGCGAAAGAGATTGTCGGTCTGCTTCCGGCGGACGACGCGGCGCTGATTACCGGCGATACGCCAGGGCCCGAGCGCGACGCGCTGATTGATAATTTCAAGGCGCAGCGTTTTCGCTATCTGGTTAACGTCTCGGTGCTGACCACCGGCTTTGACGCCCCACACGTTGATCTCATCGCGATTCTACGTCCCACCGAGTCAGTTAGTCTTTACCAACAAATTGTCGGGCGTGGTCTGCGCCTTGCGCCGGGAAAGACCGATTGCCTGATTCTTGATTACGCAGGCAACCCGCACGACCTGTATGCCCCGGAGGTCGGTAGCCCGAAGGGAAAAAGCGATAACGTCCCTGTCCAGGTATTTTGCCCGGCCTGCGGCTTTGCCAACACCTTCTGGGGGAAAACCACTGCCGACGGCACGCTGATTGAACACTTTGGCCGTCGCTGCCAGGGCTGGTTTGACGATGATGACGGCCATCGCGAGCAGTGCGATTTTCGCTTTCGCTTCAAAAACTGCCCGCAGTGTAATGCCGAAAACGATATTGCCGCCCGACGCTGCCGGGAATGTGACGCTATTCTGGTCGACCCGGACGATATGTTAAAAGCGGCGCTCAGGCTCAAGGATGCGTTAGTCCTGCGCTGTAGCGGAATGACGATGCAGCATGGGCAGGATGAGAAAGGCGAATGGCTGAAAATCACTTACTATGACGAGGACGGCGCGGATGTCAGTGAGCGCTTCCGCTTGCACACGCCCGCCCAGCGTACCGCTTTCGAACAGCTATTTATTCGCCCGCATACCCGCACGCCCGGCGTTCCTTTACGCTGGATCACGGCGGCGGATATTGTCGCGCAGCAGGCGCTGTTGCGGCATCCCGATTTTGTGGTCGCGCGGATGAAAGGCCAGTACTGGCAGGTGCGTGAAAAAGTGTTCGACTATGAAGGCCGCTTCCGCCGGGCGCACGAATTACGTGGTTAATTGTACTTTTCATTGATGTAACGGCGATTTGAGTATAGAATCCCGCCCGCCTTTGCATACGCAAAGCAGATCACTTACCTGTTGCTGGGTCGCCTGTAGCAGGAATTATTAAAGAGAGATTTAAATGTTTACTATCAACGCAGAAGTACGTAAAGAGCAGGGTAAGGGTGCGAGCCGCCGCCTGCGCGCCGCTAACAAGTTCCCGGCAATCATCTACGGCGGTTCTGAAGCCCCGATTGCTATCGAACTGGACCACGACCAGGTGATGAACATGCAAACTAAAGCTGAATTCTACAGCGAAGTTCTGACCCTCGTTGTTGACGGTAAAGAAGTAAAAGTTAAAGCTCAGGCTGTACAGCGTCACGCTTACAAACCGAAGCTGACTCACATCGACTTCGTTCGCGCGTAATCGCCTGGAAGTTGAAGAAAAACCCCGCCCCGGCGGGGTTTTTTTATGCGTTTAATTGAATTTGACGACATGCAGAGCAACGAGAACCCACTTTGCTTTTCTGCTTTCTTACACCTCGCCACATTCAATTAGCGCCTCCCCTAATCGAGGATCTGTAGTTTCCGCCGCGGTATTCATACCTTTAAGCCGATTGAATAATGCCCGTTGACGAACGCTGGCACTTTCCGGTTTCCATGGCAAAATTCGTATTGGTATCGTTTGTCCGTCATTCAACGCATCAAATACCTTTTCATTGGTCAGTAAGTCGCCGCAGCTCCATGTCTTGCTATCAAACTGAAAATCAAATAAGACATGGAGCTCCAGTTCATCTACACGCACTTGACGCTTTGCATTATCGATGCGTATTTCCACCTTCTCTTTATGCGTCAAAGTTGCATCAAGATTGAGTCCATACCGTTTCAACTGCCCCTTGACGTAATAGTAACGTATGCTGGACCAGGTTGATTTAAAAGCAAATCCAGTAATGAATAAACCACTTAACAAGAACAGCGGGCATATGAACAAGCTCAGTAACCAGTTGGTGCCATAAGTATAAAACAGTACCAACGAGAGAACGGTGAACACCATGCCGAGCATCAACATCATCAAAAATGCGACAATGTGCGCATACAAAACCTGCCGAAATAAACTGAAATTAACAGGCGGCTTCTGACGTATTCCTTTACTCACTACGGCGTCCTTTTATGTAGTATGCCTTTATTTCCCGCCCGACGTGCGTCGCTGCAACTGATCGCGCAAATTCGGCGGCGTCCCTTTGATAGTCAGGGTATCGGTCGCCGGGTCCCAGAAAATCCGCTCGCCCAGTAGCATCGCATCAAAGTTAATCGTTAACCCGCCGCCGCTGCCGGCATATTTGGTTAACTGGCGTAGCGTACTGCGATCTGCCGGGAAGCTCTCTTCCAGCTCATAGCCTTTTTCGGCGGTAAATTCGCTGAAGCTGACTTCACTGACGCCGGAAAGCTCTTTAGACAGCGATTCCAGCTCAATCTCTTCCCCGGCTTGTAATTGCTCATTGCAGTAGCTGTACACCTGCTGGCGCACGTTCTGACGTTCCGCTTTATCCAACTGCGCTTCTGCGGTGAAATCATCCACTGCCTGCAACAGGCCGCGATTCTGCGCTTTGGCGTTCAACCCTTCGCTGGCGCCGAGGAAATCCATAAAGAAGTCAGCAACCTTGCGCCCTACCCGACCTTTCAGGAACGTCAGATAGCGGGTCGATTGCGGATTAGTTTCCCACTCGGTAAGATCGATACGCGCCACGATATCCGCATGGTTGATATCAAGATAATGCGTCGGGTTAATGTCCAGATTTTCATTGACCCGCATACTGCTCAGGTTGTTCAGTACCGTAACCAGCAGATACTCCACCGCCAGGTAACGATAATGGCAGAACAATACAATGCCGCCGTCCGCAAAGGGATATTTCGCCAGTTCGTCACGCAGGCGTCCGGTCGCCGCCCGGCTAAAGGCAAGAAAATCTTCTTCCCCCTGACGTTGCAACCGCAGCGCTTGCGCCAGTTCACTCTCTTCATTAAACAGGCCATACGCCTTATTCTTGGCGCTATAGACCCGATGCAGTTCAGCCACCATCTCGACAACGGTGGTTGTCGGCTCCAGCAATGAATCGCGCAAGACCAGCTCAAGATTTTGCTCATCGCGCTTGATAAGCTGGTGCAGGGCAATCTGGTTGATATCCAGACTCATGATAAACTCTCCTTTAAGACCGGGCGGTATTCAACCACCGCCTGCCGGAAGACGCAAGCAATCGCCCTGTCATTTCAGGCGTTATCCGTAACGCGAATGATTTAGGGGATAAAAATGCAGAAAAAAAACTGTTGCTACGGTAATATGTTGCCCTTTCATGAACAAACAGATTTTGATTTATGCCACAACTCTCCCGCTATAGTGATGAACATGTTGAACAACTGCTGAGCGAACTGCTCAGTGTACTGGAAAAACATAAGGCGCCGACCGATCTTTCCCTGATGGTGCTGGGAAATATGGTCACCAACCTTATCAACACCAGCGTGGCGCCGGCTCAACGCCAGGCGATTGCGAACTCTTTTGCCCGCGCCTTGCAGTCTTCGATTAGCGAAGACAACGCGCACTAAAAAGCCGACTCCGGAGAAACAAGCGACAGGTATGGTAACTCATCGTCAGCGCTACCGTGAAAAAGTCTCCCAGATGGTTAGCTGGGGGCACTGGTTCGCTCTGTTCAATATACTGTTGGCTACGTTGCTCGGCAGCCGTTACCTGTTTGTCGCCGACTGGCCGACAACGCTTGCGGGTCGCATATACTCCTACCTGAGCATTGTCGGGCACTTTAGCTTTCTGGTGTTCGCCACCTATTTGCTTATTCTTTTTCCGCTCACGTTTATCGTGATGTCCCAGCGGCTGATGCGGTTTTTATCAGCCATTCTGGCGACCGCGGGTATGACGTTGTTGCTTATCGACAGCGAAGTCTTTACCCGTTTTCACCTGCATCTTAATCCCATTGTCTGGGAGCTGGTCATCAACCCTGACCAGAACGAAATGGCGCGCGACTGGCAGCTTATGTTTATTAGCGTGCCGGTTATCTTATTGATTGAGATGCTATTTGCGACATGGAGTTGGCAAAAGCTGCGCAGTCTTACGCGCCGCCGCCATTTCGCAAGGCCGCTTGCGGCATTCTTTTTCGTCTCCTTTATCGCATCGCATCTTATCTACATCTGGGCAGACGCTAATTTTTACCGGCCGATTACCATGCAGCGGGCAAACCTGCCGCTCTCTTATCCGATGACGGCGCGACGTTTTCTTGAAAAACACGGTCTGCTGGATGCGCAGGAATATCAGCGCCGTCTGGTAGAGCAAGGCAATCCGGAAGCGGTCTCCGTTCAGTACCCGCTCAGCAATTTGCACTATCGCGATATGGGCACCGGTCAGAATGTGCTGCTCATTACCGTAGACGGCCTGAACTATTCTCGCTTTGAGAAGCAGATGCCGGAGCTGGCTACATTTGCCGAGCAAAACATCGACTTCACCCGTCATATGAGTTCAGGGAATACCACTGATAACGGTATTTTCGGCCTGTTCTATGGCATATCGCCAGGCTATATGGATGGCGTGTTATCCACCAGAACGCCTGCGGCGCTCATTACCGCGTTGAATCAGCAAGGCTACCAACTGGGACTGTTTTCTTCGGATGGCTTCGCCAGCCCGCTTTATCGTCAGGCATTACTGTCCGATTTCTCGATGCCGGCAGCGCAAACGCAGTCTGATGTGCAAACGGCCAGCCAGTGGATAGACTGGCTTGGGCGCTACGCACAGGAAGATAACCGCTGGTTCTCATGGATATCGTTTAACGGTACTAACATTGATGACAGTAACCAGAAAAATTTTGTTAAGCGTTACGCCAGTGCCGCCAGCGACGTGGATGCGCAAATCAATCGGGTTCTGAACGCGCTGCGAGAGGCCGGTAAATTCGACAATACTGTCGTGATCATTACCGCAGGACGCGGCATACCGTTGACGCCGGAAGAAAATCGCTTCGACTGGTCGCAAGGTCATCTGCAAGTACCGCTGGTGATCCACTGGCCGGGGACGCCTGCGCAGCGTATTAATGTGCTTACCGATCATACCGATGTGATGACCACGTTGATGCAACGCCTGTTACATGTCAGCACGCCAGCGAACGAATATTCACAGGGCCAGGACATCTTTACCGTTCCACGTCGCCATAACTGGGTAACGGCGGCAGACGGCAGTACGCTGGCAATCACGACGCCGCAAATGACCCTGGTGCTCAATAATAACGGTCATTATCAGACCTATGACTTACACGGCGAGAAGATCAAAGATCAGAAGCCGCAGCTCAGTCTGCTGCTGCAAGTGCTAACAGAAGAGAAACGTTTTATCGCTAACTGATTAATTATAAATCAGTTAGCACCGTTTCCCCTTGCATTCGCGTTGGAAAGAGGTAGTATTAGCACCCACAAGTCGGCACGTAGCGCAGCCTGGTAGCGCACCGTCATGGGGTGTCGGGGGTCGGAGGTTCAAATCCTCTCGTGCCGACCAAAATTCCTCGAAGAACCAGCCTGTTACGGCTGGTTTTTTTATGCCTGTTTTCTGAACGGGGAAGCAACGGGGAATAATCGGGGAAAAACCCCGACACAAAACATCGACTTTACCGTAAAGTTTCAACTATTCACATCACCGGGCAGTCATCAAACTCCGCGTTCCTGGCATCATTAATGATGTACGTGATAACTCCAAATATTGCGTGTGAAGAATTGTAGCCATCACCATCTTCTGGCAGCGCTTCCTTTCTCCCGTTCTCCAGATTTATCAGGTGGGGCTGAGGGTGAGTTCGGTATCGCTTGATCCTGAATTCCCCATCTATCGCGCATATCAGCAGCGAGCCATCACAGGCTGAAAGCGACGCGTCCACAACAAGTAGCGCCCCCTGGATTATCCCTTCCCTGAAATGTGAACGCGATGCCCGCATGAAATAAGTCGCTGCGGGCTGGCTGATTAGCTGCTGATCGAGGGAGATCCTTGTTTCAACGTAATCACTGGCAGGTGAAGGGAAGCCCATGGCTATAGTCCTCCGTTTGGATTGAACAGCTGAAAGGTACGTCTCCCCTTCCTGCGTTGATACATCGCGGAATGTTGTCACATACCACTCGATCCATTCGTTAGCCTGCTTCATCGTCCAGTTCCAGTTAACCTTGCTCAGTTGCTGGACAAACCGCTGTGTGGTGACGGTCTTCCGGCCATTAGGTTCCTGCTGTATCGAAGCATACCAGGCTATTTCAATATTGATGGTTTGCCCGGAGCAAAAGATATCATTCTGGGAGAATTGACTAAGAGGGTTCACCGGATCTTCCCCGATGCTGATGTTCGGGTTAAACCGATGATGACACTACCGGCGATCAATACTGACGCCAGCAAGCATGAGAAGGAACAGATAAGCCGTACTGTTCAGGAAATGTTTGAAGAGGCTGAATTCTGGTTAGTGAGCGAGTAAAGTTTTTCAATATCCGCCATAGTTACGTTTTGATCGCGCTGTGGCGGATTTTCATTTTCGTAAACGTTCCCTTTTCCCATTCTCAAAATTTACAGGGTGCGATTGCGAATGTGTCCGGTACCGCTTAATCCTGAACTCCTCTCCATCTATGCAAACCAGCAATGAGTCGTCGCGTGGCGAAACGGACGTATCAATAACCAGCAAGATGCGCTGGTCAGTGACCTTCTTTGATGTAGTTGATGTAGTTGATGTAGTTGATGTAGTTGATGTAACAGGTCAATTTTAGGTGACGACTTTTATAAAAAAGTCTATCATCCATTATCTTAATTTCGTCTTGTGTGGCACCTTGGAATTATAGGTAAAAAATGATCTACAAGAAATTCAGACTCGATATAAATGGGCTAAGAGCTTTTGCATTGATAAGTGTTGTGCTGTATCACTTCGGTGTACCTTATGTGTCAGGTGGCTTTATAGGTGTAGATGTTTTCTTTGTAATTTCTGGTTTTCTTATGACTGGAATTGTCCTTGAACGCGTAGACCACAAAGGAGTACTTGATTTTTATATTGCAAGATTCCTAAGAATTGTACCAGCTCTGGTATTTGCAATTCTCTTGTTGATGATTTTCGGTTTATTTACACTAAGTACAAATGAATACGAAGCACTTAGCAAGAACGCAATATCGTCTTTACTTTTTTATTCAAATAATTATTACGCAATTCACTCTAGTTATTTCGACTCATCATCAGAGTTCAACTTTTTGCTTCACACCTGGTCACTATCAGTTGAGTGGCAATTTTATATCCTTTATTAGTCATTATAGTTAAAAAATTACGGTTTCCTGTTGGACTCTCATTATCTGTAATTTTAGCCATGTCACTTGCAATTACACTTATGCGAGTGACTGGAACCAAAGAAGATATTTTCTATCTTATCCCTACCAGGGCATGGGAAATGCTGGCTGGCGGCCTTGTATACATAGCATCTGTACGTTACAAAATGCCAGAATGGATAAAGCATTGTGAGGTTTATGGGATAGTCCTCATTGTTGTTGCTGTTGTTATACTGCACAGTAATGGTTACTGGCCAAGCTATTCAGCACTCGCTCCCGTGCTGGGTGCTTCGATGGTTATTCTGGCTAACAAACAGAACTCTTTATTCACATCAAACAGAATTGCACAGTGGGTGGGTAAGATTTCTTACTCAGTTTATTTATGGCACTGGCCTGTAATTGTAGCGATGAAACATTATGATATTGAGTTCAGCGCTATAAATATTTTCTTTGGTGTAATTGTGTCTTTTGCGCTTGGGGATATTTCATACAGAACAATTGAAAACACGCTCAGGAAACGAGTTAAGCTACAATTTAATATTGTATTATTTTCCTCTACTCTGGCTCTATGCTTGTTTGTCATGTTCACAAAAGGTGTTAGTTTTAGATTTTCAGACACCCTAAAGCAAGTCGTTGAGTATCGTATGGACAACTCTCCCTGGAGGCCTGATATTTGCTTCCTCAATCCAGATCAAGATTATTCAGCATTCTCAAAATGTCAGGATAAAATGACTGAAAAGTCTTTTGTTGTATGGGGTGACTCGCATGCCGCACATCTTATGCCAGGGCTGAAATCGGTATTTGGAAATTCACTTAACATTACGCAGAGAACTGCAAGCTTGTGCCCACCAATCATTGGGCTTCAAAAAGATGACAGGCCGTATTGCAAAGACATCAATGATATGGTAGCCAAGGAAATTTCAGACAACAAGCCTACTACGGTATTAATGTCCGCGTTGTGGCCTGTCTATCCTATGCGTGATTATCTGCCTGAGACTATTAAATTCCTGAAGGATAACAAAGTAAAAAACATCATCATTGTTGGCCCGTTCCCGGTTTGGAAGAAAACGATGATTGATACTATTGAGGATATGGGGATTAATTCCGGAAGGACCGTTCCATGGAGCATGACGGATGAAACCCGTAATCTGAGAGATAATGACAAATATCTTAGAGAGCTGGCGAAAGAGCATTCCCTTACTTATATTTCACCACTTGAGACTATGTGTACAGAAAGTTATTGCAAAGCAATAATAGGGAATAGAATTGCTTACCCTATACAATATGACAATGCGCACCTAACACCAGAAGGCTCAGGGTGGTTTATTGAGGAAGTGAAAAAGCAGATTTCAAAATAAACAGAGGGGCTTGCCCCTCTTTTTATTTTATAAAACTACAACAATAATGCAAATTATTTTATGTGTATAGCTTTTCTGATGGGGCATGCTATATTTTGTGCAACCGATGTATCAACCGCTTTCAGCGCATCGAGATAATCCAGCCACAGATTGTACTGCGCCAGTTCGTCGCCCGTCAGGCGCCCGAGAGCCGCTTTGCCCGGCCACCGCCTGCTGTTCATGTGCTCGTTGGCCTGATCGATTCTCTTCTTCTTTTCCTGATTTGCGGCAGAAATTAAATCATCTTGCGTTGGAGGTGGAATACAAACCCAGGCAATACGTCCATTTGATTAACCGAGATACATTCCCTTTGGTGGAGTTTTCATATAATACTTATCAACTTCTTCATCGGTCAGAGCATAAAAATCATTCGACCACAACCCACTGGCCTTATAAGCTGGAATGTTCTCCTCTGAAAAATATGTGTTTGATGTCGAGGAAAAACATATTATGCTCATGTCAATACCCCATGTAAATTACAGATATGGAATTATCGCCACCGGATGGATTAAATATACGAATAGCACCGTTGTTCTCAATCAAATATGTTGGGGATATCGTAATATCACCTTGTGCATCCTGAGGGGTAAGCGTGGCAGCCTTGAATACATAAGGAAATGTTGTTGGTAATGGAAAAACATACCCTGAAGGGCTATTCCCGGGAACAAAGCAATTTAAAGCCTGAAAGATTGCGCCACCGGGCAGAGAGGTATAGATCCCGGCAGGGTTGTCCCTGAGAACAAATGAAGAAATGTCCGGGTTCTGATTCGCACCGTTGCCCACGTCCCGTTGTGCGGCCGATTTCAATTGAACGTTTCGAGCACATGATTTTTATCTATTTATTCAGATATTCCGGCCAGTTAATATCAGGTGCAACATCTAGCGCCAGTCGGCGCAGCTTTGTTCGGTATTCACGTAGCGCAGTGAGTTCGGACAATTCAGCAGCCGTTATATCGCCATCGTCCTGAGCTTCTACAAGCTGATTGATTTTTGCTGTGACCGACGTCATACGCCTGTCGCGCTCTGCCGTAGCTAAAGCAACATAATCAATCTGAACAGGGGCAATAACGCCGTTGCTGTAGGTAAAATTCCCAGGCTGAAAACCATCGGGAATATCAGTATCAGCGAATTCCACAACAGAGCAATTCAGCGGAAATAGCTTAGTCGCATCTTTATCCGCAGCAATAATCAGCCCTGTTTTGTCATACTGGATTTTCAGCGTATCGGGCTGGAATAACTTCTGTAACACATACCAGTCAACACCTGATTCATCCTGGATACCCTCCCCGGCAAAGTACAGCTTTCCCCAGCCCTTCTTTGCATTCAGGTGATCCAGTACTTCCATCGGCTTCTCGCTACCGGCGCGCGGCGCGTTATCATCGAAAAAGTTGCGCCGCGCCCTGACTGAAGAAGTCTCCCCTATTTCACCTGTACATCATCCGTACTGTCTGATGTTGTTCGTCCGGGAATATCTTTGTCGCACCGCACCTCATTCACCTGGTGCATCAGTTACGACGCCACTGAACGTTCAGATAGCTCCCCAGCATCTCCTCCACAAGAGGTCGCAGGCCATCCAAAAATGTCTTTTTCGCGCTCTCCATCGCTCTTGCTCCGATAGTGCGCTCTGCATCGGTATTACCGACCAGCCCAGACGGTCTCAGCTCTGTGTCAGACAGCATCCGGTACGTTTCCTCATAATCCGATATTTGCTTTTCACGAAGCGCGTTAACGCGTTCCGGCGCTTTGCGCTCCAGCACTCTGTGTAACGGCCCCCACTGCAGTATCCACTCCCTGAACTCGCTTTTTTCAGCGGCTTTCACCTGAAGCTCCGCGTCCTGAAGGTCTGTAACCGTCACGCCGGATACGTCAAAGAAACGCATTTCTGACGTCACGCTGGTCAGCCCGAGTGATTTCTTCAGCTTATTCTGATACGCCAGCCAGACCTCAATTTCATCAACGAGAGCCAGCGTTCTGACCTTTTCCCGGGCAATCTGTTCCAGTTTTCCCAGACGGAACATCTCACGCCCCGTGGCAACCAGCGCCGCGAGATCGTTATCGTATTGCCCTTTTTCTGCATTATGTACCAGCTGTACGTTCTTCATCTGGTGCAAAAAAAATGTGACCCGGTCCTCGCAGCTTGAGGTTGCCTCTGTTGCCATAGCAAAGGTGTTTGCTCTCAACGCCTCATCTTCAGCCAGTTGTGCCAGCCAGGACGATATAGATACCAGCGAAATGAACCAGCGCCACATCCTTCGAGATACCCAATACGCCTTGGTTATATTTATTGCAGGGAACGCTGCCAGAATGTTTACTGCAATCATCGCTACCCTTAGCCTTAAATCCTCCTAACTCCAGATTATTTCTTGCCTGTAAAAAGAAAAAATCGCTGGGTTCACTGTATGTCAGAAAAGCCGTATATAAGTGCTCAACCCCTCCTCTTCTTATACTTTCTCCCGCAGCAAAAGAGATCTGATGCTTGTTGCCCTTGCCAAAAAAAACATTATCATTAGCAGAACATGCGAATGCACAAGGTAATAATAGATATATAAATATTCTCTTCATATACACTCCACCACCATTTCAATGTCAATAGTTATTTTTAACCGGCTAACATATTTAAAATTTTCTACGCCACGCTTACGCTCACAGAAACGGCTGATATAGCATCCACACTACGTTCTCCCCTTGAGTCGCCCCAACGGGTGCTCAAAACGCCGCGAGTGTTGTTCAGGCACATCCAGGATAAGTTATAAGTGAATGACGCTCATTCCTGACCACATTTTCATTTATGATAAGAATATCGTCAGAATCTCTTTATCGCATAAAAATACCTCTGCTATTGACTTAATATTTAATTTAACAGATGTCGCGGTTTATTCGTTCTGCTCAGATGTATTTCATTGACATTAATAAAACCATAAATAAATTCAGTTAAAATAATTTGTTAATAATGACAAGCTTTAGACGCTATGACTTTTAATAAGAAATTTCCTGCCAGTAAAGATAGTCTGGACTTACGGGTGCAAGGGCGCAGCAACATATGCCACACTTCTGTTATGTCACATTGTCCGAAAAAAGCGTCCAGACCAGTATTCAACTTCAGGGAGTATTCTGTTTTCTCTCACAACGGGTTGTTTTATCCTTTCTATCGTTCAGCTAATTACTCGCCTGTCACAGGTTTTACTACTTACCCATGCACTAATTAGGGTAAAATTTACGCGCTTGACAATGTGGCAAATCTGGACGATTTCCGCGCTGAAAACAATAATCATTCTAATAAAACTCAGGAGATATAGCATGCCTGAAGTAACACCTTTTCAGGTGCTTATTGTGGACGACCATCCACTTATGCGGCGAGGTATTCGTCAATTACTGGAACTGGACCCGGCTTTTCATGTCGTTGCCGAAGCGGGTGACGGGGCGAGTGCGATCGATCTGGCGAATCGCATTGAGCCCGATCTGATCCTGCTGGATCTGAATATGAAAGGTCTGAGCGGGTTAGATACCCTGAACGCGCTACGCCGGGATGGTGTGACGGCGCAAATTATTATTCTTACCGTCTCGGATTCCGCCAGCGACATCTACGCGCTGATCGACGCCGGCGCCGACGGTTATCTGCTCAAAGATAGCGATCCGGAAGTGCTGCTGGAGGCCATTCGCAAAGGCGCTAACGGCGGTAAAGTCTTTAGCGATCGGGTCAATGAATATCTGCGTGAGCGCGAACGGTTTGGCGCGCAGGAAGATCCCTTTAGTATCCTGACCGAACGAGAGTTAGATGTCTTGCATGAGCTGGCGCAGGGGCTTTCTAACAAACAGATTGCGTCAGTACTGAATATTTCTGAGCAGACGGTTAAGGTGCACATTCGTAATCTACTTCGCAAGCTAAACGTGCGCTCACGCGTCGCGGCGACCATTCTATTTTTACAAACACGCGGAATACAGTAACAAGCCAGGCCCGATGGCGCCACGCCACCGGGCCGTCAGGGTCTTATTTCTCCTGCGCCAGCCGGATACTGCGCTCTATCACCGCCCGCCGGGCGTCACCCGCCGGCAGCAGTTTCAGCATCATCTCCCAGGCCGCCACCGCCTCGCCAAAGCGCTGCTGCTCAAAGGCGCTGAACGCATACAGGCTTAACACCCGGATATCCGTGTGGTCGCGGCTCACCAGCCGGCGCAGCAGCTCCC